>JACQGM010000306.1 GCA_016199585.1 Armatimonadota bacterium | reverse complement strand
CTTCTGGGGATCGGTCGTCGCCAGGATGAAGAGGACGTGGGGAGGGGGCTCTTCCAGGGTCTTGAGGAGGGCGTTGAACGCCTCCGTGGTGAGCATGTGGCACTCGTCCACCACGTAGACCTTGTAGCGCGCCTCCGCGGGGGCGTACTTCACCTTGTCGCGCAGCTCGCGGATGTCGTCAATGCCCCGGTTGGAGGCGGCGTCAATCTCGATCACGTCCAGGGCGGAGCCGGCGGCGATGCGCTCGCAGGCGGGGCAGGCACCGCAGGGGTCGCGCCCGGGGCCGCTGGCGCAGTTCAGCGCCTTGGCGAGGAGGCGGGCCGTGGTCGTCTTGCCGGTGCCGCGGGGGCCGCAAAAGAGGTAGGCGTGGGCAACTCGCCCACCAGCGAGCGCGTTCTGGAGAATGCGCGTGATGTGCCCCTGCCCGACGAGGTCGCCGAACCTCTGGGGGCGGTACTTGCGGTAGAGTGAGACATACGCCGACATCGGGATTCTAGATTTCAGATTCCAGATTGCAGATCTCGGATCGGCCGACCCAACTCACCCGCCCACGGCGAGGCGAACGGGCGCAATCTGCAATCCGAAATCTGCAATCCGAAATCCCCGAAATGATCGTGCACCCGCCTTCGAACCTGCCTCTCCAGGCGTTACCCGCGCAGCCGGCTCCTGCCAGGCTTCCTCGCGGCACACGCCCCTGACAACTTACCGCTGCTGCCTTCCGGCCCTGACGGGGTTCGCTGCCGGAACGTTGCGCGAGACCCGGCCATCAACACCACTTACACGGGTCAGACCCCACAGAAGAGGCCCTCAGGACGGGAATTCGACCCCGCTATAGCGGATTGCGGGCTACAGGGCACCGCTAGCTCCCCGTCTAGCACGATCAACTGATCACATATATTATCGTAGATATATGTGCCTGGCGGAGAGAGTGGGATTTGAACCCACGGTGGACTTACGCCCACACCGCACCTCCAATGCGGCGCCCTAAGCCAGACTAGGCGATCTCTCCGGGCCTTCGGACGTGAACATTATACCAGAGGCGATCCCCTGTGTCAACGAACCCGAAGGGTGCTGGCCACAGGCGAGAGCGGCGTCATATCCGGCTTGTTGCGCCTGGAAGGATAGGCCCGCGCGGAATCGCTGGCCGGGATGCAGCCGACGGACGGGCGCTACTCCCCATCGGCCGGTGAGGCGACGACGCGCGCGCCCAACGGCCTGATCGAATGGGCCTGCGGGGAAATCGGCCCGGAGCGCGTCATCTTCGGCACCGATGCCCCGATGCGCGACCCCCGCCCGCAGCTCGGCTGGGTGGTGTTCACCCGTTTCCCTGCGGCCGAAAAGGAGCGGATCCCGGGCAGCAACTTCCGGCGCATCCTGATGGCCGGCCGCCTTCCCGGCTTCCGGTTGCCCGAGCGCTTCGTCCGCAAGCCCGCGCAGTAGCCCTCCGGCGCGGTGCGGAGCGGGGCGCTGCCGCTGTGACTGACTTCCGTCCCACGGGGGTACGTCCGTGGGAGAGGATGGGAGCGATGAAGAACGCCGATGCTGCCGCACTGCTGGAAGAGATCGCGGACATTCTGGAGTTGAGGGGTGACAGCCCCTTCCGCACTCGCGCCTACCGCGATGCCGCCCGTTCCATCCAGTCGCTCCCGGAGTCGATCGAGGATGTGGCCGCCGGCGGCAGGCTGGAGGAGATCCCCGGGGTGGGCGAAAGCATCGCGGCCAAGCTCGCGGAGTACCTGAGGACCGGCCGCTCCACCTACTACGAGGGGCTGCGTGAGGAGGTATCGCCCGGCCTCGCGGAGGTGCTCTCCGTGCCCGGCATCGGGCCGAAGAAGGCGGCGCTCTTCCACCAGGAGCTCGGGGTCGCCTCGGTGGATGAGCTGGAGCAGGCGGCGCGGGAGCACCGGCTGCGCACTCTCCCGGGGATCGGGCCGAAGACGGAGGAGAACGTCCTGCGGAGCATCGAGCGCCGGCGCGCCCGGAGCGAGCGCGCGCCTCTCGGCGTCGCCCTGCCGGCTGCGCTCCCGGTGCTTCGGCGGCTGCGCGACTTCCCGGAGGTACGGGAGGCAGACCTCGCCGGCAGCCTGCGCCGGATGCAGGACACCATCGGCGACCTCGACCTGCTGGCGTCCTCCGAGGAGCCGGAGCGGGTGGTGGACCGCTTCGTCGCCCTGCCCGGGGTGAAGTCGGTCCTGGCGCACGGCCCGACAAAGGGCACCATCGTCACGGAGGAGAGCCTGCAGATTGACCTGCGGGTGGTGCGTCCCGCCGAGTACGGCGCGGCGCTCCAGTACTTCACCGGCTCGAAGGCGCACAACATCAAGCTGCGCGGCCTCGCCGAGGCGCAGGGCTACAAGGTGAACGAGTACGGCGTCTTCCGCGCCTCGGACGACCGCCGCGTGGCCGGCGAGACGGAGGAGAGCGTCTACCGCGCCCTCGGCCTGGAGTGGATCCCCCCCGAGCTGCGCGAGGACCGGGGCGAGATCGAGGCCGCCCGCGACCGCCGCCTTCCCCGTCTGGTCGAGGCGCGCGACCTCCGGGGCGATCTCCACCTCCACACCGACTGGAGCGACGGCGCCGACTCGCCCGAGGCGATGGTGAAGGCCGCCCGCGACCGCGGCTACGAGTACGTGGTCATTTCCGACCACTCCGTCTCGATGGGCTTCGTCCACGGCCTGACGCTGGAGCGGATCCGCGAGCAGTGCCGCCTCATCGAGGAGCTGGACCGGCGCTACCCGGGCATCCGCGTCCTCCAGGGCATCGAGGTGAACATTCGCGCCGATGGCTCGCTCGACTATGAGGACGACGTGCTGGCCGAGTTCGATGTCGTCACCGCTTCCGTGCATAGCGGCATGGGCATGGACGAGGAGCGGATGACCCGGCGCATCCTGAAGGCGATCCGCAACCCGCACGTGGACGTCCTCGGCCACCCCACCGGGCGGATCCTCGGCCGGCGCGACCCCTACCCGGTGGACATGGAAGCCGTGGCGCGGGCGGCGGCCGAGAGCGGCACCGCCCTGGAGATCAACGCCCAGCCCGACCGGCTGGACCTCAAGGACACCGACGCCCGGCTCGCGAAGGAGCGCGGCGCCCTGGTCGCCATCGTCTCGGACGCCCACTCCGCCGCGCAGCTCGCCATGATGGAGCCTGGCATCGCCACCGCCCGCCGGGGGTGGATCGAGCGGGAGGACGTGCTGAACGCGCTGCCGCTGCGGCAACTGCTGCGCCGGCTGCAGGGGTAGCCGGTGGCTGCCCAATGCGCTCCTGACCAGGGCCGTGCGCTGAACTCAGGCCTCTTCCGGCCCTGCGGCCAGTACGCGCCGCATTTCAATCAGGTCTACCGGCTTCACGAGGTGCTCATCGAAGCCGGCTTCGCGCGAGCGCTCGCGGTCTTCGTCCTGGCCGTAGCCGGTGAGAGCCACCAGTTTGGTGCCGTTCAGCGCCGGGTTCCGCCGCAGCCGCCGGGCCACTTCGTAGCCGTCCATGCCGGGCAGACCGATGTCTATCAGCGCCGCCTCGGGAAGGTACGCCTCCGCCAGATGCACGGCGGCGGGGCCGTCGTGCGCGACCACGACCTCGTGCCCCTCCGCTTCCAAGAGCATCCCCAGTACCTCAGCGGCGTCGGCGTTGTCTTCCACCAGGAGAATCTTCCTCCCGTCGAGAGATCCATGGGCCTGTCCCACGGGAGCCGCGCTGGCCTTGGGAGCACCCGCCCCCCCTGCCTCCGGCTCCGTACTTCGAAGCGGCAGCCGCACCACGAACTCGCTGCCCTTTCCCTCGCCCTCGCTGTGCGCTTCCACGCTGCCGCCGTGCAGCTCCACCAGGCGCCGCACCAGCGTCAGTCCGATCCCCAGGCCGCCCTGAGAGCGATCCAGCGAGCGCTGCGATTGAACGAAGAGGTCAAAGACGTGGGGCAGCAGCTCCGGCGCTATGCCGATCCCGTCATCGCGCACGCGCACAACGACCCAACCCTCGCGTTCGCCCCCGGGTTCGGGCGGGCCGGAGGGGGCCTCCCGCTCCGCGGTGAGCCAGATGTGCCCGCCGGAGGGCGTGTACTTGGCGGCGTTGTTCAGCAGATTCCCCACAACCTGCTGCAGGCGTGCCGGGTCCCCTTCCACGGGGAGCGGCTGCGAGGGCAGCGAGACGGCCAACTGGTGGCCTTTGGCCTGGATCACGGGAGTCATCACGGCGACGGCGTCCTCCACGACCCGCCTCAGGTCCAGCGGCTCTCGCTTCAGCTCCATCTTCCCCTGGGTGACGCGTCCCGCGTCCAGCAGGTCATCCAGCAGGCGGGCCATGTGCACCGCCTGGCGCCGCGCGACTTCGGCAGCCTGCTCCCATCGGGGGTTCGTGCCCGCCGCGTCCTGCAGAAGCTCGACGCTGTGCACAATCGCCGCGAGCGGGTTCCGCAGCTCGTGCCCGAGCATCGCCAGGAACTCGTCCTTGCGCCGGCTGGCCTCCCGGAGTTCCGCCGCCGCCTCGTGCCGCTCGGTGACGTCTTGCCAGGCCACGGCGATGCCATCTCCCAGGCGGCTGGCGCGCACGTCGTAGTAGCGGCCCGGCACCCCGCCTCCTTCGTAGGCGATTCCGTCAGCCAGGAATGGCTCGCCCGTCTCCAGTACCCGCCGGTAGGAGTCGAACAAGCCCGACTCGCGGAAGCCGGGGAACCCTTGCAGGGCGCGCATGCCGGTGAGTTCCTCCCGCGACCGGCCCGTCAGCGCCACCGCCCGCTCGTTCACGTACTCGAGGCAGAAGTCGACCACCTCTCTCCGGTCGCCGCGGATCGGCCGCCAGATGGCGAAGGCATCGAGCAGGCTCTCCACCGCCGAGCGGAAGCGTGCCTCGCTGGCGCGCAGCGCCTCCTCCTTGCGCCGGATCTCGGTGACGTCCACGAAGGCGATGGCGACGCCGTCGATCCGGTTCTGCCGCGTCCGGTAGGGCAGGATCCGCATGAGGTAATGAGCGCCGTCGTCCGCGCGGTGGACGGAGATCTCCTTGCGCTGCAGGGTGCGCAGCACCTCCCGAATCTCGCTCTCCACGTCGCCGTTCGTGAAGCGCGCGACGATGTCGGCCACCGGCCGGCCCACATCGCCCTCCCGCAGCCGAAACAGATCCGTGGCCGTGGGCGTGAACCGCTTGATCTGCAGCTCATTGTCCACGAAAACGGTGGCGATCTGCGTGCCCTCGAACAGGCTCTCCAGGTCGCTGCGGGCCGTATCCAGCTCCGCCACCCTCTGCGACAGCTCGGCGTTGACGGACTGCAGCTCCTCGTTGATCGACTGCACCTCTTCCTTGGAGGTCTGCAGCTCTTCGTTGGAAGACTGCATCTCCTCATTCATGGAGAGGAGTTCCTCGTTGGACGATTGCAGCTCCTGGTTGGCGGTCGTCAGCTCCTCGACGGTCGCCTGCAGTTGCTCGCGCGTGCTGTTCAGCTCGTGTTGGAGCTGCTCCAGGGCCGCCACGTCGGGCGCCGACGGCGCGGCCGCCGGCACGCCCTCCGGCGCGGCCGCCACCTCCCGGAAGATCACCACGTACAGACCCCCGCCCACCTCGGTGAGGGGCCGAACGATCAGGTTGAGCGCCTGCACGCGGCTGTCGAGGCGCACGGCCAATCCCGGCCGCAGCGCTGGCTGGTGCGTCTGGTCTGCTTCCTTCAGGGCGCTGCGGACATCGTTGCGCAGGTCCTTGTGCACCAGGGCAAGGGCGTTGAAGCTCGCCCCGGCGGAGGGCGCGAGGTATGGGCCGATCGGGCCGAAGACGTAGACCACGTCGCCGCTCTCCCGGACCACCATTCCGGGAGGCGTGTAGTCATCCAGTACCAGCCGCTCCAGGACGCGCTGGAGGGCGACCTCCGATCCGACCGGAGACACGGCCGCCGGCCCCGGGGCCGGCTTCCCCCCGCCCGGCTTCCAGGCGACGGGGAGTTCCAGCGGCGTGCGGATCGCGCGATCCCGGCGCCGGTAGACCCGCTGGCCGCGGTCCAGGGGCTCGAACAGCTCCTTACGGCTGGCGATGCTCTCGGCAGCGCCCAGGAAGAGGAACCCCCCGGCGCGCAGCGCGTAGTGGAAGACGGCGATGACCTTGCCCTGGATTCGGGCATCCAGGTAGATGAGCAGGTTCCGGCAGGAGATGAGATCCAGGTTGGGGAAGGGCGGATCCTGGATCAGGTTGTGCGAGGAGAACACGCACAGGTCCCGCAGCTCCTGACGCACCCGGTAGCCCCCATCGGATCGCGTGAAGAAGCGCTGCAGGCGCTCCGCCGATACGTGTTCGGCGATGCTCTCCGGGTAGCGCCCCTGCCGTGCCGTGTTCAGGGCCTCCTCGTCAATGTCCGTGGCGAAGATCAGCACCCGCGGCTCTCCCTCCGGACTCCGCGGGAGGGCCGCCACCTGTTCCCTCAGAAGGATCGCCAGCGAGTAGACCTCCTCGCCGCTGGAGCACCCGGCCACCCACACGCGCACCTGGTCCGCCGCGCTCTTGCCCTCGAAGAGGCGTGGGATCGCCGTCTGCGCGAGGACCTTGAACGCGTCCGGGTCGCGAAAGAACCCCGTCACCTGGATCAGCAGCTCCTTGAGGAGCAGGGGCACCTCGTCGGGGTCCTGCCCAAGCCGGTCTGCATACTCCTCGCACGACTGGATCTGCAGATCCGCCATCCGGCGGCGGACGCGGCGGAGGAGGGTATCGCGTTTGTAGTAGCTGAAATCATGGCCCGTCCGGCGGTGGACGGCGGCGGTGATCCTGGCGACGGGATCCACCTGGCCCGGGCGCTCTTCCCCGCCGCTGCCGGCGGCGGGGGCCGGCTTTTCTCCGGCGGCGTGCTTGACCAGACCCTCCGGCATCTCCTCGGGAGCCAGAACGTGGTCGGCCACCCCGGCGGCGATGGCGGATTGCGGCATGCTGTCGTAAGCAGCCGAATCGGGCTGCTGCGCGATGGTCATTCCGCCGCGCTCTTTGATCGCTCGCAGGCCGGCGGTGCCGTCGCTGCCGGTGCCGGAGAGGACGATGCCCACGGCGCGCTGGCCCTGGTCGTCAGCCAGCGAGGCGAAGAAGCCGTCTATCGGCTTCCCGAACTCCGCCTGGTCCAGGCGCGGCCCCAGGCGCAGCACGCCCCGCTCGATGGTCAGTCTGGTATCCGGCGGGATGACGTAGACGTGGCCCGGCTCGACGGCGGTCTTGTCGTGGACCGGCTGCACCGGCACCTGCGCGTAGCGGGACAGCAGCTCGGGAAGGATGCTCTCGTGCTTGGGATCCAGGTGCTGCACGTAGACCAGGGCGATGCGCGGGTGCGCCGGCATCAGCCTGAGGAATCGCTGGAACGCATCCAGCCCCCCGGCGGAGGCGCCCACCCCCACGACGATACAGCCGTCCGCCACGGGCGGCGCTTCGCTGGCGCTTTCGGGATCCTTCCCGTTCTGGCCCTCCACCACAGTAGGCATGCGGACTCCTCCCTGCTATGACGTGTTGGTGCTTCGGCCCGCCTCGAGAGACCATCCGGCAACGCCGTGCCGGCAAGGCGGTACGCCACTCCGCCGAGGCTATAGCGTGGCCCAAGGCCACATCCCGGGAGGCGCCCCCCGCTGACCGTACTATGCTATCATAACAAGAACCGGCGGAGAGCGCAAGGGGTTGGGCGCAGACGGAGCGGCGCCCAACCGCCGTCGCAGACCGCCCGAAGGCGACACTGGTGGGTGGGACACCCGTCCGGTAGGAGTGTCGCCGGAGCAGCGAGAACTCCGATACGACGGACGAGGAGCGCCCGGCCGCTCCGGGAAGTAGGAAGACGACCGCCGATGAGCAGCGACACGAGACCCAATCTTCTCCTGATCATGACCGACCAGCACCGGGGCGACTGCCTCGGGTGCGACGGACACCCGGCGGTCGAGACGCCTTACCTGGACCAGCTCGCCGCCGAAGGCACTCGCTTCCGCTGTGCCCAAACGGCCGTGCCCTCTTGCATCCCCGCCCGGGCCACGCTGATGACCGGGATGGACCAGTGGCACACGGGCGTCCTCGGCATGGGGCGCAGCGGCGGCAACATGAGTACGACTTACCGGCACACCCTCCCCGGGGAGCTGGCCGCCGCCGGCTACCATACCCAGGGCATCGGCAAGATGCACTTCCACCCCCAGCGGGCGCTCTACGGCTTCCACAACACCCTCCTCGACGAGAGCAGCCGCGAGCGGGACCGCCGCTTCAAGAGCGACTACCGCCGCTGGTTCGAGGCGCACAAGGACGGCCCCTACGACTACCGCGACCACAGCGTCGGTTGGAACTCCTGGCTCTCGCGCCCGACGCACCTCCCGGAGCACCTCCATCCTACCCACTGGACCATTCAGCAGGCGGTCGAGTGGCTGGACCGGCGCGACCCGGAGAAGCCCTTCTTCCTCAAAGTGAGCTTCGCCCGGCCCCATTCTCCGTACGACCCGCCCGCGGTCTACTACGACCTCTACCGCGACCGGCCGATCCCGGAGCCCTACGTCGGGGATTGGGCGCACGTGAACGACCGGCGGATCGACGACGTGGATGCCTGGCGCTCCCACCGCAAAGAGGAGGAGATCCGGCGGGCGCGCGCCTGCTACTACGGCAACGTCACCTTCATCGACCACCAGATCGGCCGCCTCCTCTACGAGCTGCGCAAGAACCACCCCGAGGCATGGCGGAACACCTTCATCCTCTTCACTGCCGACCACGGCGACATGCTCGGCGACCACCATCTCTGGCGGAAGGGCTATGCCTACCAGGGAGCGTCGCGCATCCCGATGATCGTGCGCGCGCCTCTCGGCTGGGACTGGCCGCGCGGCCAGGTGCTCGACCACGTGGTGGAGCTGCGCGACGTGATGCCCACCTTCCTGGAGGCCGCCGGCGTGCCGATCCCCGATACCGTCGACGGCCAGAGCACGGGGGCGCTCGCCCGCGGCGAGACGGACGCTCCCTGGCGCCCCTATCTCCTCGGCGAGCACGACTGGTGCTTCGGCCCGGAACAGCCGAACTACTACGTCACCGACGGGGGGTGGAAGTACGTCTGGTTTCCCTACCTGGGCAGCGAGCAGCTCTTCCACCTGGCCGAGGACCCCGGCGAGTGTCATGACCTGTCGGGCGACGGGCGCTACGCGGACTCACTGGCGCTCTGGCGCGGGCGCCTGATCCACGACCTGGAGGCTCGCGACTGCGGGCTGGTGCGGAACGGGCGCCTCGCGCCGCTCCGGGAGGACCAGGTGGTGAAGAGCCCCCACCTCGGCGTCTACGGGTGCGCGCCGAAGTAGGGGGGAGCACACAACCGTGGCTCCTGCAGGAGGAAGGGCGGCGGGCGCGGCGTCTGCAGGAGTGAGTATGCGGACAGCAGGAAAGGCGGTGCGTCATGGCGATGGTGGATGCGCGGTGCGACCGCTGCGGCGCGGTTCACCGCGTGCCCGCCGAGAGAGCGGGACAGATTCGTGTAGGGGCGGACCGCGTGTCCGCCCCCGCGTGCCGGTGCGGCGGATCCCTCCGGGTGGGAGCCGCCTCGTCCGGGCTCCCCTCGCCGGCGCCCGCCCTGCCGGTTCACGCTCCGAGTGGCTCACTCCCCGTCGTGCTGGCCGCCTTCACGCTGATCGCGACGCGGTGTTCAGTGGCACCCGGCACTCCACCAGGCGCAGCTTGCCCTGCTCGGTGCGCGCCAGGTGGCTCACCGGCTCCACCGTCACCGTCGCCTCGTAGCCGAGTCCGCGAGCCAGCGCCTGCGCCATCTTCTGGCCGTGCTCCGGACGATAGCCGTCGGCTACCGCCGCCCGGATGCGGAACCGGCTCACGTCCTCCTGGACGATCTGGACCTCCTTCACCGTGCGGATGTCATGGAAGGAGAAGCGAACGCTAGAGAACACCGTCACCCCCCGGGGGGTCACGATCAGGTCCTGCGACCTCCCGGAGACTCGCTCCAGCGCCGGGAGCGTGCGCCCGCAGGGGCAGGGTCCCTCGGCCGGCACGCCCAGATCGCCCGTGCGGTATCGGATCAGGGGCATGGCGTAGTTCACCAGGTTGGTGCCGATGATCTCGCCCATCTCGCCGGGCTGCGCCGGCGTGCCGTCGGGACGCAGCACCTCCGTCACCGTGTACTCCAGGCTCATGTGGTAGCGCCCCGCCTCGCACTCCGCGCCGCCCGCCGCGTGCTCCGACATCCCGTAGAAGTCATAGACCCGTGTGCCGAAGAAGCGACCGATCTCTTCGCGCTGGAAGTCGTAGAGCATCTCGGAGGTGGTCATGAGCGCCCGGGGGCGGATGGCGCCCATCCCCTTCTCGGCCAGGTACTGGCAGAGGAGGTGGAGGTGAGAGGGCGACGCGATGATCGCCTCCGGCCGGAAGCGGGCCAGGGCTTCCGTCATGGCCGCGAGCGTCTCCTGGCTGAAGAGGCGCCCGTTGACGAACAACGTGTTCCGGGGCCGGTGGAAGTCGAAGAGCTGTTCCTGCCGGTCGAAGTCCTGCAGGTGCGGCGTGAACATCGCCAGGCGGTCGCCGAAGTGGTAGCCGGCCCAGTCATAGTGCCGCATCTGGTCGGCGAGGTGGGCGTAGTAGCCGGCGCGCCCCATCAGCACGGCGAGTCGCTGCCCGGTGGAGCCGCCGGTGACGTGCGTGACCGGCTTCCACCGTTTCCAGTCGTCGGCGGTGAGGGCGCGGGTCTTATCGCGCACCACCTGCTTCTCCAGTATCGGCAGGGAGCGAAGATCCTCCAGGGACTTCAGCCCCTCGGGGTCAATGCCCGCCTGCCGGATGAGACCGGTGTAGTAGGGAACGTTCTCGCGCGCGTGGGTGAGGATCCCGCGCAATCGCGCCAACTGGTGTTCCTGAATACGCTCCACCGGCCACCACTGAGACTCCTCGTTGAGCGCGCGGTACTTCCGCGCGCCGCGGGGCGGCCGCCAGCGCAGGGGCAGCCGGTGATAGATCGCGCGCAGCCTCTTGTTCGCCATAGTCACCTCCCTCGAGGTAGTCTTCCAGCCCGGGGTCGCCACCACCCCGGGAGCGGCCGGGGAGACGATGCCGAAGTCGGGCCCGTTCTATGCGCCATCCGAAGGCTCCTCGGCCGTCGCCCTGCCGGATCGCGGCACGATGCTCCTGGCGGCGCCGACCATGAGCGCGATCTCCTCGCGCGACAGCGCGCCGAGACGGATCGTGGCCGCGGCGTAGAGCGGCAGGCCGATCAGCAGGGCGGGCACCAGGCCCCACCGCAGCCCCAGCCACAGCCCGCACGCCAGGATGGCCCCCGCGCCGAGTGCCCGAGCCACCGTCAGCGCGTCTCTGCGGTCGAAGATCCCCGGCGGGCAGGCGCGCAGCGCCAGCAGCATCACCAGCGCCTCCGTGGCCACCGTCGTGATGGCGGCGCCGAGGTGCCCGTAGCGTGGGATGAGCAGGTAGTTGACCGCCGGGTTGAAGACCGCCGCCAGCGCCGCCGCGCGCGTCCACCGCATTTGCAGGTCGCTCGTCTGCAGCACCATCGCCACCATGGTGTTGAGGTACTGGAAGAAGAGCGCCGCGGCGAGGATCTGCAGCGCCGCCGCCGTGCCGGGGAACTTCTCCCGCGTGTAGAGCGCGTCCACCACCGGGTTCGCCAGCGCCGCGGTGCAGACGCACACCCCCACGGCCGCGACGGCCAGGAGCGCGAAGCCCCGGTGCGCCGCGCGGCGGTAGGCCTCCGGCTTCTCGGACCAGAGACGCGAGAGCACCGGAAACGACACCGTTTGCAGGATGTAGGAGACGAAGAAGAGCGTCTGGAACAGGCGGTAGGCGGCCCCGTACCACCCCACCACTTCGTCGGTGGTCATCATCCCCAGCATCGTGATGTCCACCTTGTCGTAGACTTTGGCGAAGACCGCGAAGAGGAAGAAGGGCATCGAAGCGGCCATCGCCCGGCGCATGAAGCCCAGGCTCAACAGCCGGACGTTGGGCCGAGTCAGGCGGAGCATCCACCAGGCGTTGCGAACGAGGCCAAGGGCGGCCACGATGACGCCCGCCCACGCGACGGCGATGATGCCGAACCCCTGCCTCAGCAGCAGCACGATGACCGCCGCGCCGACCACCTTGTCAATCGTCAGGCCGAGGGCGGGCTTGTGTACCTCCTCGTGCGCCTGGAGGATGCTGTCCACCAGCCGTCCGGCAGTGCCGATCACCATCCCGAGGCCGAGGATGGCGGCGAGGTGTACCACCTGGGGGGGCTGGTGGGCCAGCGCCATCACCCCCACGAGAGCGACGCTGCCGATCAGCGCCGTCACCACCTTCAGCGCCATCACGTTCGTCAGGTACGCAGCGGCCCGGCCGCGGTTGCGGGCGACCTCGCGGGTGACGAGGATGCTGGTGCCGAAGTCAATGAAGATCGCCATCATGCCGGTGATGGCGCCGATGAAATTGAGGCGCCCGAAGGCGGCGGCGCCCAGCCCCCGCGGCAGGTGGACGATGAGCGCGAAGCTCGCGACCCAGGTGATGAGGTGAGAGCCGGCCATCGCCGCCGTGTTGCGCAGCATCGAGCGCGCCGTGCCCCCGCCGGACGGTCGGGTGACCATTCAGCGCCCCCTCCCCGTTGCGCCCGCTCCCCCCGGATCCGGCTCCCCCTTCCCGTGGCGGGAAGGGGGTCGGGGGGTTAGGTTGCCCCCCGGATCCGGCTCCCCCTTCCCGTGGCGGGAAGGGGGTCGGGGGGTTAGGCCCGCCTGGGCGCGCGCCAGACAATCGGCCAGCCGGTCGGCAAGGGAGCGCACGTGCGGCCGGGAGAGCATGCTCCAGTGGTCTCCCCCGGCCGGGTGTGCCTCCAGGTGCCCGGTGATCGCTTCCCGCCACAGCTCCCGGTCTCTGGCGGCGTGTTCCTCCACGCGGAAGAGGGCGACGTCTCCCGGATAGGGTGTGAGCGCGTGGTGCCGGAGCGCCTCCAGGCAAGCCAGCCGGATGCGGAAGGCGCTCAACACCCGCGGCAGCGGCCGACCGAGGCGCTGAAAGAGATGGAGGCCCGCCAGCTTCACACGGTCCTTCACCCACCACTCTGTCCGCTCGGCGGCCTGCGCCACTCGCCGGCCGGCGGGCACGCGCTCTCTCGGTGCCAGCAATCGCCGCTCCTTGCGGCTGAGGCGCGTCGCGGTGATGCCGGCGCCCGGGAGCAGCGCGGCCGCCTGCGGGTGGAACGAGTCGAGCAGGACGACCAGCCGTACCTCTTCGCCCTGCTCCCGCAGGCGGTGGGCCATCTCCAGCGCCACCACCCCCCCGAAGGAGTAGCCGCCGAGGAAGTAGGGACCGCTCCGCTGCACGGAGCGCACCTCCGCCAGGTAGGCGTCGGCGATCTCTACCAGGTCGGTGCGAGGCGCCTCCTTGCCGTCGAGGCCGCGCGGCTGCAGGGCGTAGAAGGGCTGGTCCATCCCCAGGGAGTAGGCCAGGTCGCGGAAGCCGGCGATGTCCCCGAGCGCCCCGTGGACGCAGAAGAAGGGCGGCCGGGTTCCGTCCGGCTGGATCGGCACCAGCGAGGAACCCGCGCCGGCGCGGTCCCCCTCGCGGAGCAGGCGTGCTATCCCCTCGACGGTCGGCGCCCGGTAGAGGTCCGGCAGGGTCAGGTCCTCTCCGAAGCGCTTCCGAATACGCGCGAGGAGGCGCGTGCTGAGCAGAGAGTAGCCCCCCAGCTCGAAGAAGTCATCCGTCACCCCCACCGGGCGCGTGTTGAGGACCTCCTCCCAGATGGCGGCCAACTCTCGCTCGATGGCCGTGCGCGGTGCGACGAAGCCGCCGGAGGCGTCGGGTCGCGCTGGCTCGGGCGCCGGCAGCGCCCTGCGGTCCACCTTCCCGTTGGGCGTCAGCGGCAGCTTCTCCAGCAGCACGAACGCCGCGGGCACCATGTGCTCCGGCAGCTTCGCCTTCAGGTGGGCGCGCAGCAACCCATCGGACGCGCCTCCATCCGCGGGCACCACGTAGGCCACCAGCCGTTTCTCGCCCGGGCCGTCTTCCCGGGCGAGGACGACGCACTGGCGCACTCCCGGGTGCTGGGCCAGCACGGCCTCGATCTCTCCCAGCTCGATGCGGAAGCCGCGGACCTTCACCTGGTGGTCCATGCGCCCGAGGAAATCGAGGGTGCCGTCGGCCCGCCAGCGCACCAGGTCGCCGGTGCGGTAGAGGCGCCCAACGTTGAACGTTGAACGTTCAACGTTCAACGGAGAGGCCACGAACTTCTCTGCCGTCAGCTCCGGGCGGTTCAGGTAGCCGCGGGTAACGCCAACGCCGCCGATGTAGAGCTCCCCCGGAACACCGACTGGCACCGGACGGCGGTTGCGGTCCAGCACGTACGCGCGGTAGTTCGGGAGCGGCGGACCGATCGGAACGGAGCCGTCCCCCGGTTCGACCCGCTGTAAAGTAGCGTAGATCGAGGTCTCGGTGGGCCCGTAGCCGTTCCAAAGCGCAGCGCACTTGCCCAGCAGCCGGTTGGCCAGCTCTCGCGGCATGGTCTCGCCGCCGCTGACCAGCTTCAGGCTCGGATTCCCCTCCCAACCGGCGTCCAAGAGCATGCGGCAGGTGGCAGGGGTCGTCTGCAACAGGGTGGCGCCACAGCGCCCCATGGTCTCCGCCAGGCGCCGCCCATCCATCGCCGTGTCGCGGTCCACCAGCACGATCCGCGCGCCCACGCTCAGGGGGAGAAACAGCTCCGTGACGGATATGTCAAACGACAGGGTGGATGGCGCCAGGGTGACGTCGGTCTCGTCCAGTCCCAGGCGCATTCGCAGGCCCTGAAGCACGTTGACAACTCCGGTGTGGGGCACCTGAACCCCCTTGGGCTTGCCCGTTGACCCGGAAGTGTAGATGACGTAGGCCAGGTGGTGTGGCGCCACGTCGGGCACGGGTGCGGTATCCGGCTCACCGGCGATGGTCTCCTGCTCGGAGTCCAAGCAGACCGTGGTCGCGTCCGACGTGGGGAGGGAGTGGCGCACGCGCTCCTGAGTGACGATGACTACCGGCCCGGCATCCTCTACCATGAGTGATAGGCGATCCCTTGGCAAGGCGGGATCCAGGGGGACGTAGGCGCCCCCCGCCTTCAGGATACCCAGAAGCCCGACGACCATGTCCAGCGAGCGCTCGACACAGAGAGCGACCAGGGAATCCGGGCCGACCCCGTGCCCGATAAGGAAGTGCGCCAACCGGTTGGCGCGGCGGTCCAGCTCGGCGTAAGTCAGGCGCTGGTCGCCGATCTCCACGGCAACAGCGTCCGGCACACGCGCCGCCTGCGCCTCGAAGAGGTGGTGGATGCAGCGATCGCGCGGGTAATCAGCGTCCGTGTCATTCCACGCCACCAAGACCTGGTGCCGCTCTTCCTCGGTGAGCAGGGGCAGCTCGGAGAGGCGACGACCCGGATCGGCGGCGGCGCCCTCCAGGAGCGTGCGCAGGTGCCCCAGCATCCGCTCGATGTCCTCCCGCGCGAACAGGTCGGTATTATAGCCGATGCTGCAGTGGAGGGCGTCCGGACGCTCGAAGACGTTCAGGTCCAGATCGAAGGGCGACTCGCGGCGTTCGTCCGGCACCGGCTCGACCTCCAGGTCGGTGAGCCGTACTGGCCCACGGGGGGTGTTCTGCACGGCGAAGAGGACCTGGAAGAGCGGGTTCCAGCTTCGGCTGCGCTCCGGGCGCAGCGCCTCGACCAGCTTCTCAAAGGGCACGTGCTGGTGCTCGAACGCTCCCAGCGACACCTCGCGCACCCGCGCCAACAGCTCGCGGAAGCTCGGGTCGCCCGAGAGGTCGCTGCGCAGCACGAGCGTGTTCACGAAGAAGCCGAGGAGACCTTCCAGCTCCGTGCGACTCCGCCCTGCGACCGCGGTGCCCACCACCACATCCTCCAACCCGGTGTAGCGGGAGAGGAGGGCCTGGAAGCCCGCCAGGAGCACCATGAAGAGCGTCGCCCCCTCGTCGCGCCCCAAGTCCTCCAGACGTCGGCGGACACCCGCGGGCAGATCGATCGCCGCCGAAGCGCCGCAGTAGGTCTGCATCGCCGGGCGCGGACGGGCGAAGGGCAGTTCCAGGACTGGCAACTCGCCCTCGAGCTGGCGGCGCCAGTAGGCGAGCTGCGCATCCAGCGCCTCGCCCTGCAGCCACTCGCGCTGCCAGACGGCGTAGTCGGCATACTGGATCGGCAGCTCCGGCAGCGTCGAACCCGCGTGTTGGCCCGGCCCCCCATCGCGGAACGCCTCGTACAGCGCCCCCAACTCCTGGAGGAACACCCCGATAGACCACCCATCGAAGGCAACGTGGTGGACGACGGCCACCAGGACGTGCTCGGCGTCTCCCACGGTCACCAGGGCGAAGCGGATCAGGGGCCCGGCGGCGAGGTCGAAGACCCGTTCGGCCTCTTCTGCCAGAATGCGGCGCAGCGCTGCCTCTCGCTCCTCTGCCGGCACCCCGCGCACGTCGGCCCTTTCCAGGGGGACATCTGCGGGAGGCAGAATCTCCTGAAACGGCACGCCGTCCTGGACGACGAAGCGCGTTCGGAGCACCTCGTGCCGTCTCACCACCTCCCGGACGGCGCTCTCGAGCGCGGCGACCTCGAGCTTGCCTTTGAGGCGGAGCGTGATCGGCATGTTGTAGACGGTGTTGCCCGGCGTGGACTGCTCGACGAGCCACAACTGCTGTTGGGAGAACGAGGGCGGGAACACCGGTGGGCGTCCGCCTCTCACCACCGGCACCAGAGGAGGGACGGAAGCCGCGTGCCCCTCAACCCGGAGAAGCCCGGCCGTCCCTTCGACGGTGGGGGCCTGGAAGAAGGCAGATAGCGGCAGCTCCCGGCCGAAGTCCTTCCGGACCCGCGCCAGGAGGCGCATCGCCAGCAGCGAGTGCCCGCCCAGGTCGAAGAAACTGTCGGTGGCGCCGACCGGCCGCGTGTTGAGCAGCTCCTCCCAGATGGCGGCCAGGCGCCGCTCCAGGGCGTCGCGCGGCGCGACAAAGCCGGCGCCCGCCGGCACGGCGGTCGCTTCAGGCGCCGGCAGCGCCCTGCGGTCCACCTTCCCGTTGGGCGTCAGCGGCAGCTTCTCCAGCAGCACGAACGCCGCGGGCACCATGTACTCCGGCAGCTTCGCCTTCAGGTGGGCGCGCAGCAACCCATCGGGTGCGCCTCCATCCGCGGGCACCACATAGGCCACCAGTCGTTTCTCGCCCGGAGTGTCTTCCCGGACCAGTACCACGCACTGACGCACTCCCGGGTGCTGGCTCAGGACTGCCTCGATCTCCCCGAGCTCGATGCGGAAGCCGCGGATCTTCACCTGGTGGTCCATGCGCCCCAGGAAATCGAGGGTGCCGTCGGCCCGCCAGCGGACGAGGTCGCCCGTCTTGTAGAGACGTTCAACGTTCAACGTTGAACGTTGAACGTTGAACGGAGAGGCCACGAACCGCTCCGCCGTCAGCTCCGGGCGGTTGAGATAGCCGCGAGCGACGCCGTCACCGCCCACATAGAGTTCGCCGGGCACGCCGACCGGCGCGGGGCGCATCGCCTTGTCCAGCACGTAGAGCTGCGTGTTGGCGATGGGCCGGCCGATGGGGATGCTGGCAGCATCCTCCGGGACCTCCACGATAGGATACCAGGAGGCGAAGGTGGTGGTTTCTGTAGGGCCGTATGCGTTGAGCAGCCGGCCGCGGAATCCGTGGCGGAGGAAGGCGCGCGCGGCAGCCGGGTCGGCGGCCTCTCCCCCGAAGAGCACGCTCCGCACCGGCTGCAGCGCCGAGGGCATCTCGGCGGCCACCTGATTGAAGAGCGCCGTAGTCAGGAACATCGCCGTCACGCCGTGCCGGCGCACCGCCGCAGCGAGCGCCTCCGGGGAGAGCATCGTCTCCCGCGGGATGATGACCAGTCTGCACCCGTTGAGCAGGGCGCCCCAGATCTCGAAAGTGGCGGCATCGAAGGAGGCCGTGGATCCCTGCGAGACCACGTCTTCCGGCCCCAGGGAGATATAGTTGGTGTTGAGCACCGTGCGGGCGATGCCCCGGTGCGTGATGCCGACCCCTTTGGGCTTGCCGGTGGATCCGGAAGTGAAGAGGATGCAGGCGAGTCCGAGGGCCTGCGCGCCGGCGTCCGGGTCCCCCTCG
This sequence comes from Armatimonadota bacterium, assembly GCA_016199585.1. Classification (GTDB taxonomy): domain Bacteria; phylum Armatimonadota; class JAAZEB01; order JAAZEB01; family JAAZEB01; genus JACQGM01. The sequence goes on along the minus strand of JACQGM010000306.1, from coordinate 3,113 downwards.
CTCTCCCCTGCGAGGCCATCCTCGTCGTCCACGCACAGCACGTGCCCGCGGAACTCGGGCAAGGAGTCACGCAGGGCGCGAGTGGTCAGGACCACGGGAGCGCCGGTATCCTCCAGCACGAAGGCGATCCGCTCGGCAGGGTAGCTTGGGTCCAGCGGCAGGTAGGCGCCTCCCGCCTTGAGTGCGCCCACGAACGCGGTGACCAGCTCGAGCGACCGCTCCATGAAGATGCCTACCGGGGTATCCGGCCCCACGCCGAGGGCGCGCAGCCGGTGCGCAAGGCGGTTGGCGCGGCGGTTGAGCTCCGCGTAGGTCAGCCGCTCCTCGCCTTGCGACAGGGCGACGGCGTTCGGGGCGCGGGCCACCTGCGCCTCGAAGAGGCGGTGGACGAGGGCGTCGCGCGGGTAGTCGGTCGCGGTGTCGTTCCACTCCACCAGGATCCGGTGGTGCTCCTCCTCGGTGAGCAGGGGCAGCTCGGAGAGGCGACGACCCGGATCGGCGGCGGCGCCCTCCAGGAGCGTGCGCAGGTGCCCCAGCATCCGCTCGATGTCGTCCGGCGCGAAGAGGTCGGTGCTGTACTCCACCGTGAGGCGCAGGCCGCCTTCGTGCGCGCGCGCGTCCAGGCTCAGGTCGAAGGGCGCCACGCCGCGATCGATCGGCACCGGCTCGGTGTCGAGGCCGGGCAAGCGCGCGGGTGTCTCCGGGGCGTTCTGCAGTGCGAAGCTTACCTGGAAGAGCGGGTTGCGGCTCATGTCACGCTCGGGGTGCAGCGCCTCCACCAGCTTCTCGAAGGGGAGGTCCTGGTGCTCGAAGGCTCCGAGTGACACCTCGCGCACCCGCGCCAGCAGCCCGCGAAAGCTCGGATCGCCCGAGAGGTCGGTGCGGAGCGCGAGCGTGTTCACGAAGAAGCCAAGGATCCCTTCCAGCTCGGTGCGGCTCCGCCCGGCGATCGGGGTGCCGACGACGATGTCTTCCATCCCCGTGTAACGGGAGAGGAGGGCCTGGAAGCCCGCGAGCAGCACCATGAAGAGCGTCGCGCCCTCCCGGCGGCCGAGGTCCTCAAGGCGCGCGACGAGAGCGGGCGGGAGGTTCTCTTTGCAGGTCCCCCCACGGAAGCTCTGCACGCCCGGGCGCGGCCGGGCGAAGGGGAGATCGAGCGCGGGCAGCTCGCCCCCGAGCTGCCGCCGCCAGTAGGCGAGCTGCGCCTCCAGCGCCTCGCCCTGCAGCCACTCGCGCTGCCAGACCGCGTAGTCGGCGTACTGGACGGGCAGCTCCGGCAGCGCCGAACGCGCGTGTTCCTCCGAGCCGCTCTCTCGGAACGCCTCGTAGAGGGCGGCCAGCTCCCGGAAGAAGACGCCCATGGACCACCCATCGAAGACGATGTGGTGGACCACCACCAGCAAGACGTGCTCCTGGTCCCCCGTGGCCGCCAGGGCGAAGCGGATCAGGGGCGCGGCCGCGAGGTCGAAGGGACGCGCGGATTCCTCCGAAAGAAAACGGCGGAGTGCTCCCTCCCGTTCCTCTGGCCGCGCGTCGCGCAGGCTGACGGTCGGGAGTGGCACGGGCACCGCAGGCAGGATCTCCTGGTACGGCTCCCCGTCTTGCGCCACGAAGCGGGTGCGGAGCACCTCGTGCCGCCGCACCACCTCGCCCAGGGCGCTCTCCAGCGCCGCCACGTCGAGCGGTCCCTTGAGCCGCAGGGCCAACGGGATATGGTATACCGGCTTGCCGGGCGCCATCTGGTCAATCAACCAGAGCCGCTGCTGCGCGAACGATGCGGGAAACACGTCCTGTTCTGGCTTCACTTTGCTCTCACTTCCATGTCGGCAGCCACGGCGTCTGCGGCGCGGACGGCGCCGGGAAGGTGCTAAGCACGATGCCGGACTGAAGGGGCAGATCGCCCACCCCCGTGACGAAACCGGGCCGTGTAGGGGCGGACCGCGTGTCCGCCCGGCACCGCGAGTGCGCCACACCTCCACCGACCTGCTTAGGCCCCTTCTTCAATGCCCCGGCCTCCCTGATCGCGCCGCGGCTGCGGGAGCATCGCCCCATCCCGGCACTCCCCGCGGAGCGCCTGCAAGAACAGTACCAGCGGATCCGGCAGGGCGACAGGGCCCGGACCTCGGGCGTACGAGCGTGCGTCACTCCTTGACCGCGAGCCTGCATTGTGCTACCATAGGCGAGGGAGAATGATGGGGCGGCCTGCCTGGGTTGAGGTGGATCTCGCCGCCATTCGGCACAACGTGCGCTGCGCCTGCGAGCGCGTTGGCGCCGGGTGCGGCGTGATGGCGGTGGTGAAGGCAAACGCCTACGGGCACGGGCTGCGAGAGGTGGCAGCGGCCGCGCTGGATGCGGGTGCCGCGCGCCTCGGCGTGGCGGTGCTCGACGAGGCCGTGGCGCTGCGCCGGGCGGGGTGCGCGGCGCCGATCCTGGCGCTCGGCATGGCGCTGGCGTCGGACGCGGAGGAGTTGGTGGCGCACGACGTGGCCGCCGCTCTGTCCGACTTCACGGCGGCCGAGGCGCTCGCCGCGGCGGCCCGGCGGCAGGGCAAGGCGGCGTGCGCGCACCTGAAGGTCGACTCCGGGATGGGCCGCGCCGGGGTGCCCGCTGGCGGAGCGCTCGCCCTGCTGCGCCGCCTGCGCTCGCTGGCTGGCCTGACGGTGGAGGGCATCTTCACCCACTTCGCCACCGCGGATGAGCCGGATCTCGGCTTCGCCCGGGAGCAGGCGGTCCTCTTCCAGGAGTGCCTGGACCGGGCGCGCGCCGCGGGCGTGCTGCCGCCGGTGGCGCACGCGGCCAACAGCGCCGCCATCCTGCGCCTGCCGCAGGCCCGCCACTCCCTGGTCCGCGCCGGGCTGGTGCTCTACGGCATTCCCCCCTTCCCGGGGGCCGAGAGCCGCGTGCCGATCCGGCCGGCGCTCCGCCTGAAGGCGCGGCTGGTGTCGGTGAAGGACCTGCCTTGCGGGGCCGGGGTGGGGTACGGGCGCGCCTACGTGATGGAGCGGCCCGGGCGCATCGCCATCGTGCCGCTGGGCTACGGCGACGGTTTCTCGCGGCACAACAGCAACCGCGGCGATGTGCTCCTGCACGGGCGGCGCGCGCCCATCCGGGGG
>JACQGM010000299.1 GCA_016199585.1 Armatimonadota bacterium | reverse complement strand
GGGCGGCGGGGGAGCGGGGGCGGCCGGGGCGACCGCCGGCTTCCCGGCCGGCGGGAAGGTGCCCTGGCGGATCCCGCGCATCAGCGCCCGCGTGGCATCGTCGGGGGTGGTGCCGAGTTCGGCGCTCAGCACCCGCTGCAGGCGGCGGTACTCGCGGAGTGCCGCCTGGGGATCCCCCGCGAGTGCGTAGAGGCGCATCAGCTCGCGGTGGGCGTCCTCACGGAGCGGGTCGGCGGCCACGGCGCGCCGGGCGTAGTCGAGCGCGAGGGGAAAGTCGCCCGCCTGGCCGTGGTAGGCGGCCAACTCCTTGAGGGCGGCCAGGAGCTGCTCCGCCAGGCGCTCGCACTCGGGCAGCACCCACTCCTCATACACTCCGGGCAACAAGGGACCCTGATAGAGTCCCGCGGCCCTCCCCAGGTGCCCCGCGCGGGCGTCGGCGTCCGTCGTCCGGCGCGCGGCTTCCAGAGCTTCCTGGAAGTCGGCCACATCCGTAGTCACCACCTGCGGATTGAGACCCACCGTGGCGCGGCTGGCGACGAGGAGCGTGCCGGGGTCCACGCCGGGAGGTTCCAGTTGGCGGCGCAGGGAGGAGAGCGCCACCCGCAGGCTGTTGTGAGACGCCTCCGGGTCGCTATCCGGCCACAGCAGATCCGCCAGCGCCTCGCGGGGGTGCCCGGTGCCCGGGTGGCAGGCCAGATAGCCGAGCAGGGCGCCGGTCTTCTCGGTGCGAAAGCGCGCGAGGACGCGCTCGCCGTGCGTCACGCGCAGCCCTCCCAGCAGATCGATCCTCCAGGGCAGTGTGGACATGGCTCTTCTCCTGCGCGGGGTTGGGACCATGATCGCTCCATTCTCCGTGATCCCATCACGCCGATACTCCGTTGTCCCAGGGGCGCGGATTCTCCTTCTGTTGTGTTCGCACCCAGCGTTCTGGCACTTCACTGTCGGCGCCGCGCCCACCCGAGAACGCCTCCGGCATGGTCCCCACCATCCCCACGATGAGGGCGAATAGGGCGAAGCCGCTGCCGCGGCTGTACGAGCGCCTCCCCTACCCAGCCGCACTGAGGTGTCCAGCCTCGGCGCTTCCGCTGTGTATAGGCGTGCTCCCATCGGGGAACAATGGATTCAGGAGGACCATGGGGAGATGCTTCGTCAACCGATCGGATGGATCACCCTTGCACCGCTGTTGTTGGGGATGGTTGCCTCCCGGGGGCTGCCGGCCGCCGGCGATGAGCCGCCGCAGGGACGCTGCCAGCTCTGGGTGGATGTCTACCGGGGCGAGCCGCTGGCGTACCCGGATGTGCTGGCGGACCTGGCCGGGGCGCGCGTCCTCTACCTGGGCGAGCGGCACGGCGTGGCGCGCATCCACCGCTGGCAGGCGCGGATCGTCGCCGACCTGGCGCGGAAGGGCGTGCCCCTCGCGCTGGCCCTGGAACAGATCGAGGCGCACCAGCAGCCGGTCGTGGACCGCTACAACCGGGGCGAGATCGGCTTCGAGGAGCTGACTCGCGCCATTGATTGGGCCCGCCGCTGGCCCGGGTACGAAGACTACCGCCCCGCCATCGAGGCCGCGCGCCGCGCCGGGGCGCCGATCCTGGCCCTCAACGCCCGCCAGGAGACCGTGCGCCAGGTGGCCCGAAGCGGCGGGGTGGCGAACCTCCCACCGGAAGCGCGCGCCGAGTTGCCCGCCGACATGGACCTGGATGACCCCCCCTACGAGCGGGTGCTCGGCCGCCCGCTCCAGGTCCACATGGCCGCGACCCCGGAGCGCCTGCGTCCGATGGTGGAAGCGCAGATCGCCCGCGACGAGACGATGGCGGAGCGCCTGGCGGCGTTCCTGAAGTCCGAGGCCGGGAAGTCGCGAATGGCGGTCGTCCTCGTCGGCGCCGGGCACGTCTCCTACGGGCTGGGCCTTCCCGAGCGGGTGCGCCGCCGGATGCCGGAGACGAGGGACCGGATCGTCGTCTTCTCCGAGAGCGGCGAGGGGGAACTGACGCCGGGGATGGAGGCGGTCAGCCGCCCGGTGATGATCACCCACGAGGACCTGCGCGCCATCGGCCGGCCGATTGCGGACTACCTCCAGGTGGCTGGCCGGCCGGATACGCCGTAGACTTCCCCGGCTCGTCCTTGGCGGCCGACGATGCGAGGCGGATCACGCCGTGTAGATCGCGTCCGTTGCCCCGGCAGGAGTCGCGCCCGTGCCCGCCTAACTCCTGAGGCGTGACCCCGGGGAGTGCGAGATGAGACGCTGCGGGTACCATCGAATCGGCCAGGCATGGCGAGTGGCTGCAGCGTTACGGACCCGGGAGGGTGGAATGCGGCTGGAACGTGAGGTACTGGATACGCTGGTTGCGCGCATCGTTGAGGCGATCCACCCGGATCGGATCGTCCTATTCGGGTCCGCGGCTCGGGGCGAGATGCGCCCGGATAGCGATGTGGATGTGCTGGTGGTGGTTTCGGAGGGCACGCACCGGCGCCACGCTGCCCAGGCCGTCTACCGCCACCTGATCGGTTTTGAGCATCCGGTGGATGTCGTCGTCGCCACTGAGTCCGACTTGCGCGAGTTGGGCGACAACTTCAGCCTGGTGTACTACCCCGCTTTGCGCGAGGGGAGAGAGATCTATGCCATCGAGCGTTCCAACTCCCGGGTCGCCTGAGGACTCGCTGCGCCATGCCCGGAGTGACCTGGCGATCGCCCGCCAGCAAGTGAGTGCGGACGCGCTCCACGAGGCGCTCTGCTTCCATGCCCGGCAAGCCGCGGAGAAGAGCCTGAAAGCGGTTCTCGTGCGGGAGGGCATCGTCTTCCCCTACACGCACGATCTGGCTCGACTGGTCGCCCTTGTGCGCAGCACCCAGCTCGCGTGCCCCGCCGATCTTGACGAGGTGACGGATCTGACCCCCTATGCAGTGCAAATGCGGTATCCAGGCGCAGGCGCCGGCATTACCGACGCTGACTACCGGAGCGCACTCGTTCTGGCTGAGCGCGCACTGGCGTGGGCGTCCGGCATCATCTCGGGGGTCCCATCTCCCTGACGCGCCGCTCTCCTAGAAGCTGGCCCGCATCTCGCCCGTCACCAGGTTCCCCTGGTAGTCGCGCTGCGCGTTGTTGCGGTCGGCATAGTGGATGCGGCGGATGTCCATCACCCAGTTGACCTGCCCCCAGGTGGGGTGGGTGAAGAGGGCGAACTCGATGCCGAGCGCCAGCGATTGCTTCTGCGAGTCTTCCGGCTTCACGTCGCCGTAGCTGCTGCCGCCGCGCATGGTGGAGTGCTGCAGCTCGGTGAAGAGGGTGCGCCCGCTGGCGATCGGGTACTGCAGGCGGGTGGTGATCGTGTTCAGCCGGGTGCGGTAGCTGGTCGCCCCGGTGAGGTCGGTGGTCCCGGTGCCGGTCGTGCCGGTCGGCGTGGTTGTATTCGTGGTGTCCGTCAGGCCCGTGGTGTCCGTCAGGCCCGTGGTGCCGGTCAGTCCGGTCGTACCCGTCAGGCCGGTGGTCGTCCCATAGGACGAGTAGGTCCCGTACGACCCATATCCCCCCAGCGCCGAGAGCGACGGCACGCCGGTGTTGGTGGTCATCGCCTGGTAGTTGAGGTTGAGAGAGAACCGGTGGAACGGGCCGATCTGGGCGCTGCCGAAGGCGATGGTGCTGCCGCTGTTCCCCCCGGCGCCCAGGAAGCGGTAGCGCTGGCGCGACAACTGCCCGTTGAGCGTCAGCAGCTCCCAGGGCGAATACGTGAGCCCGAAGGCGACGTTGCTGGAGACACTGTTGCTCCCCGTAAACTGCCCTTCCTGCAGATCGTTGCTGTAGTTGAGCGTCAGGCTCAACCGCTCAATCGGGTTGACTTGCAGGCCGATGGACCGGTTGATGGCGCGGATACGGGTGCTGACCTGGTCGCTCCCGGTGCCGCCGGTGTCGGTGGTGGCCGCCTGGCCGCCGGTGTCCGTGCCGGAGTCCCCCGTGGTGGTATCCGTCGTCTCGTCGCGGGAAGCAAGGATGCTGCGGATGACGGTGCCGCCGAATGGGGTGGTGGTGCCCAGGGGCGCTGTGGTACCGGTGGTGCTGCCGTAAGCGCCGATGCCCGTTCCATACCCGTAGGGGTTGGCGCCCGTCCCGTAGGTGCCGGTGCCCGTCCCATAGGTGCCGGTGCCTGATCCGTAGCCGTAGCTGCCCGTTCCGTAGCCGTAGGTGCTCCCGGTTGTCGGTCCGTAGAAGCTCCCCGTGTACTGATCGCCGAAGCTGTAGTTACCGGAGTTCAGGTAGCCGCCGCCCGCGTAGGTGCTGGAGTAGTAGGAGTTACCGAATCCGCTGCTGTAGCCCCCGTAAGAACTGCCGTAGCCGCCGTAGGCGCCACCCGCGCCCGAGTCGGTGACGCGGTAGCCGGCGGTGATCGTGGCCATGTTGATCGGCGACCAGGTCATCGTCAGGTTGACGCTGCTGGCGGTATTGGCCGAGGTGACGATCCGCGCGGCGCCGCCGGTCTCGGTCGCGGCGGCGCCGGAGGTGAGGCCGGTGGTGGTATTGGTGGCCGGGGTGCGCGAGTTGAGGTTGCTGAGCGAATAATCGGCCTGGAGGTTGAAGCGCGAGCCGGGGGTGTAGGCGACGCTGTAGCGCTGCGTGAGCGAGACCGCCCCCGTGCCGGGCTGCAGCGAGTCCTCGTTGGCGGTGCGGTCCAGGTTCGCCGTGAGGTTCACCGCCCGTCCGAGCGCGTATTGCAGCCGCAGGTTCGTCATCCCCGAGCCGGACCCCACCTGTGGGCCGGAAGTGCGGAACCAGTTGTGGCCCACGTCCACGACGGGCAGCTTGGGGTAGTCCACGGTGACGCCCAGGCTGCCCTGGATGGCGCGCATCGTGCTCTCGGTGGTCTGGGTGGTCTGGGTCGTCTGGGCGGTGGCCGGGTTGTAGGTGGTCGGGTAGTAGCCGGAGTAGTAGCCGCCGGATGGCCGCACCGAGCTACCGAAGCGGCTGGTGAAGCGGACGTGGTCGGTGAAGCGGTATTCGGCGGAGCCGTCAATCGCCCGCTCGCGCTGCTGGAAGCCGACGCTCTCGATGGCGGCGAAGGTCTTGCCGATGTCGCGGAAGTTCAGCCCCAGGGTCAGGTTGCCGAGCTGCGTCTGGCCCCGGAGGGAGAGGGCGTTGCCGGGCTGCGCTGTCTCGCTGCCGCTGCGCGCGAATTGCAGGGTGATCCCCGACTTCTCGCCGAGCCGGAAGGTCCCGTCCAGACCGAGGATGCTGCGGTCGCCCTGCTGGGTCTGCAGGGAGGCATCCACCACCTCGTACTCGACGACGATGTTGGCTTCCTGCTCCCCCGGCAGGCCGGGCGGCGCCGGGATGATCCGCCGGAAGCGGATGACGCCCGTGTCCAGGCTCACGACTTCGTAGTCGGTGCCCTCCGTCTGGGGAACGCCATCCACGGTCACCTTCAGGATCTTCTTCACCGGGCGGTAGCGCAGCGAGAGGACCATCGGCGTGTTGTCGCCGATGAAGAGGTCGGTCCGCGGCGCCTGGGAGCCCTTCGGGCCGACCTGGCTCATCTGGGCGATGTAGGTGGCGCCCATGCTCCCCAGCTTACCGACCGGGATCTCGCCGCGCACGCCGCTCAGGATGCCGGGGTTGCTCCCGTAGCCCGCGTACTCGTAGGAGACCTCGATGGTGGAGGTGGCCGGGATGATCATCGTCGGTTGGAACCAGAGCATCCCGGTGTTATAGTCAATGGTGTAATCTACTCCCAGCCGCCTTGGCTGACCATCCACCCGCACCTGCTCGGAGCCGTCAATGATCGGGGAGAAGCGAAGCGTATAGGGCCCGGGGCTGTTGGTGCCCTGGAAGACGTCGGCGGCCACCTGGGCCCGCTCCTGCGAGAAGAGCGTGGTGAGGTTCAGCTTGCCGATCAGCCCCTCCACGCGCACGCCGCGCAGCGACTTGTGCAGCGGGGCGAACTCGTTGCCGGCAAGGGCGGCGTTGATGTCGCCCATCGTCACCGTCAGTCCGTTCCCCTTGTACTCGAGGTTGTAGCGCGAGCGGTCGGGCGAGAAGCGGTTGCTGTTGACGTTGGCGTTCAGCACCAGTCGGTTGGTGTCGAGCGGCCAGAGGGTGACGATCAGGCCGGCGTTGTTCTCGACGGCGCGCTGGCGCTCGAAGTTGCCGTAGCTGAACGCCTGGAGGCCCGCCTGGCCGCCCCGAACGGAGTTGTGGCGGAACGTCAGCGTATTGTAGCCGCCCAGATTCAGCCGGATGGCGTGTGCAGGGGACGCGGCGCCACCCAGCAGGGCCAGAATCGCTGCGACGGCGGTCAGTCTTCGTAAGATCATGGGCCTGTCCGCGATGCGATCAGCGTGGCGAGAAGCGAGCCGTTCTCCAGGGCCTTCTCCCGGAGCGGCGCGGCGGCCCTCCTCAGGTGAGCGGCCTCTTCCTCTCGCGCCTCCCAGACGTGGCGGATGGCGTCCACCAACACCACCCCTCTTATAGACGCCAGATCGCTCGCCGGTGTTCTGCCCAGCGAGCGCAAGAAACCCTCCACTTTCGGATCGTACGAGATTCCCACCAGCGGCACCCCCTGAACGGCCGCGAAAATGAGCGCGTGCAGGCGCACGCCGACCACCAGGTCCATGCGCCCGAAGAGGGCCGGCGCGTCGCGCGGCGGGACACCCCCGGAGAGGATCGCCGCCGGCACCCCGGCCGCCTCCGCCACTCGGCGCGCGAAGTTGCGGTCGGCCGGCGGGTGCATCGGCACGAAGACCGGCTGCGCGCCCAACTCGCGGTGGACGAACGCGGCGGCCTCGGCGAGCGCGGACACGACGGCATCCCCGGGTTCCACTCCCCGCGGCACCGGGCGCAGTGCGAACGCCACGCGCGGCACGTCCAGAGAGACGCCTTCCCTCCGAAGAATCCGCTCCGCCACCGCCCGCGGCGAGGGCTGGAGCGCGAACACGGGGTCCGCCGTCAAGTGGATCTCCGGGCGCGCGACTCCCAGACGCTGCAGCGTCTCCAGCGACCCCGGGTCGCGCACGGTGATCAACCGCGCGCGGTTCAGCAGCGCCGCCGTCACCCTCCGCGCCGTCGCCGAGCGGATCGGCCCGATCCCCTGCCCGCACACCATCACCGGGCGCCGGTAGATCCCCGCCAGGGCCAGCGTGCCGAGGTAGTAGTAGAGGGAGCGGCGGCTCGTCACATCCTGGAAGAGGCTGCCGCCGCCGCTGACGAAGGCGTCGCAGGCGCGCACCCGGGCGCCGAAGTCCCGCCAGCGGTAGCGGCCGAAGCTCTCCACCCCGTGCAGGCGGCGCGTCGCGTCGGGATCGACGGAGGCGACTCGCAGCGCCGCTCCCGGGATGGCCGCCCGGAAGGCATCCATCATGCCCGCCAGCACGGCTTCGTCCCCGGCGTTGCCGAAGCCGTAGTAGCCGGAGATGACGATTTGTGGCGCCTTGTTCACCGCTTCATCTCACCCGGGTCCGATACATCACCGCGCGGATCGCCGCCGAAGCGGTGGATCCCCCATATCGCCGCGATCCCCAGCAGCGCCCCCAGCACCAGGCCGTTCGCCGCCCGCAGGAGCGACACCAGGAGCGGGGTATGGACGTGGCAGAAGGTGTTCAGCAGCGACACCTGGCCGATGGCGCCGACCAACAGGGCGCCGCCCCACAGCGATCGCCGCCCGCGCAGCCCCGCCCAGAGCGCCAACACCATCGCGGGGTGGCCCACCAGGAACTCTTTGGTACGGGGACGCACCAGCAGGATTCGATCCAACAGCGACCGGAAGCGCAGCTCCCACCCCGGCACTCCCACGCCCGACTCATTCCCGGAGCGCATCACCAGCATCGCCAGCAGCACGACCCCCGCGAAGACGGCAGCCACCTGCCAGACGAAGACCGGATCCCCCAGCAGCCGGCGCGCGCGCGCGCGCGCCTCGGTCCACCGCGCCGCCCGGGGAGCCGGCGGCTCGAAGAACCCGGTGGCCAACGCTAGCGCCAGCCCCAACAGCGGCAGCACGTGCGCCGCCTTGATGCCGATGAACTGATCGTACTTGATCAGGAAGCGCGAGTCCCCCAGCAGCCCGACGATGAGCAGCGCGCCCGCGAGGGTGACGGCGGACATGGCGGCGAAGCGGGCAAGCACCGGGAGGGTGTGGGAGTGTGGGGGTCGCGTCTGCTCGTGCTCGTCGTCGTCCTCGGTCGGACGGGAGGTGGGTGAGGTGCTGCCGCGCGCCACTCCGAACACCAGCACCGCGAGGGTGGGGAAGACCAGGGCGGCGAGGAGGGCCAGGGCCTTGCGGGCCAGGTCCACGGTCGGCGGAAGGCCGAGGAGCAGGGCGCTGCCGAAGGCGCCGAGCAGGAAGATCGCCGTCTGCACCCCGACCGGAAGTGTCACCAGCCGCCCGATCAGGAGCAGGACGCCCGCCACCACTCCGGTGCCGGCCAGGATCAGCAGTGGCCGGCCGGCGTAGAGCGGCGCGTAGGGTCTCGCGACCCCGGTGGTCAGGCCGGCGCGGCGCAATCCGCGAACGATCGCGTCGAGGTAGCGCTCGTTCGTCCCCACCGGATCCTCGCGCATCTGCGTGAAGAGGCGCACGTAGGCGATGCGGATGTTCCGCTCGCGCGCCGCTTTGACGAACCGCTCGACGGCCTGCGCCGGCGCCACCTGCGCCATCTCGGCGTCGGTGATGCTGTGGACGCGAACGATGTGCCCGTGCAGCAGCCGGGCCAGGGCCGCGTCGCCCTGCTGCTTCCCGAACTCCACGAAGCCGTAATTCAGACCCTGAGAGAGGAGGGCATCCGCCGTCTTCTCCAGCAGGTCTTTGTGGCCCAGCACCTCGGTGCCGGTGAAGACCACGCTCCGGGCGCCGTGGCCCTTCAGGTCCGCCATGATCCAGCGGATCGCCGCGGGGGTGACCCCGGGGTAGCTGCTCACCCGCGCCACCACCTCCAGGCCCGCCTCTTTCGCGGCGCGCACCGCTTCCGGCGCGGGGCCGACCTCCGTCGTCCGCAGCGGCTCGAACCCGTCGCGTAGGCGCACGACGCGGCCGCCCGCGCCGGGGAGCGCCACGACGCGGCCCGCGCCCCGCCGGGCATTCACCTGCGCCGCGATCTGCGCCGCCCAGGTTGCATCCGGAGCAAGGAGGCGCATCGCGGGTGAGCCGGGGGGCGCCTCCGGGTCGCGTTCCAGGAAGGCGCGACCCGCGCCGTAGAGGTCATCGAGCTGCACCTGGCTCACCGCCAGTCCGGTGAGGCCGTGGGCCTTCAGCCGGCGCAGCACGCCCACGGGATCGAACGTCTCCGGCGAGGTGCTGGTGGCGAATGCCAGCGCGCGGATCTCGTTCCACTCGACCACCATCTGCACCGCGGGGTTGCCGCGCTCCACGCGCACCCGGCTCACCGCAATGGCCGCCGAAGCCAGCATCCCCGCCACCAACACGACGATGTACGCTCTCGAAAGGAAGGGCACCCACACGCTCCTCATCGCAGCTCGGACCTCAGCTCCACGCCCGGGCGATCTGCGTGTCCACGCGCAGCGGCACGCGGAAGCCGGGGGCGGGCGATTCCTCCATGATGGAGACCACCACCTCCCGCAGCGCTGCCGCCCGCTCCTCGGGGACCTCGATGACCAGCTCGTCGTGTACCTGCAGGATCATCCGGGCGCCGAACTCGGGGAGACGCGGGGCCAGGCGCACCATCGCCGCCTTGATCACGTCGGCGGCGCTCCCCTGGATCGGCGCGTTGATCGCCTGGCGCTCCGCCTGGCCGCGCGCGCGCCCGTCCGGCGCCTTCAGGCCGCTCACCTCGCGCCGGCGCCCGGTGATCGTCGTGACGAACCCCTGCGCCCGCGCCCGCCGCAGGATATCCGCCATCGCCGTCTTGACCCCGGCGTAGCGAGCGAAGTAGGCGCTCGCATACCGCTCCGCCTCCGGCACCGGGATGCTGAGTTGCGCCGCCAACCCCTGGGGGCTCATCCCGTAGACCAGCCCGAAGTTGATCCCCTTGGCCACGCGCCGCTGCTCGGGCGTGACGGCCGCCAGCGGCACCCCGAAGATGTCTGCCGCCGTGCGGGCGTGAACGTCCTCGCCGGCCTGGAACGCGGCCAGGAGCGCGGGATCCTGCGAGACGTGCGCCAGGATGCGCAGCTCGATCTGCGAGTAATCCGCCGAGAGGAGCACGTGCCCCGGCGCGGCCACGAACGCGCGCCGGATGGTGTTGGCCGAGTCCTTCGGCAGGTTCTGCAGGTTCGGGTGCGCGCAGCTAAACCGGCCCGACCGCGCCCCAATCTGGTGGAAGCCGGGGTGGATCCGGCCGGTGATCGGTGAGACCGCCCGCGGCAGCGCCAGGGCGTAGGTTGTCAGCAGCTTGTTCAGCTCTCGGTACTCCAGGATGCGCCCCGGCAGCGCGTGCTGGCCCGCCAGCTCGCGCAGCGCCATCTCGTCGGTGGAGGGACCCGTCGCGGTCATCCGGGAGGCGGGCAGCCCCAGGCTCCCGTACAGGATCGCGCCGATCTGCCTCGGGGAGTTCAGGTTGAAGCGTTGGCCCGCCGCGGCAAAGCACGCCTCCGCCTTCGCGACCAACTGCTCCTCCAGGGCGCGGGCGAGCTCCTCCAGCGTGGCGACGTCCACCGCCACCCCGTCCGTCTCCATCTGCGCCACGACCGGCACCAGCTCGCACTCGAGGCGGAAGACCGCCTCCTGGTCCGTCTCCGCGAGTCGGGGCGCCAGCGCCTCGCGGAGGGCGAAGGTCGCCTCGGCGTCTTCGCAGGCGTAGCGGGCGACGGCGCCGACCTCCATCTGCTGGATCGCCAGCCGCCCCTGTTGGATCAGGTCCTCGAACTGCTGCATCTCCCGGCCGAGGTAGCGGCGGGCGCACTCCTTCAGGCCGTGCCCCCCCTCGGCGCGCACCAGGTAGGCGGCGATCATCGTGTCCCAGTGAGGCCCGGACACGCGAAGCCCGGCTCGCTCCAGCACCCGCAGGTCGAACTTCAGGTTGTGGCCGATCTTCGCGCGCGCCGGATCGCCCAACAGCGTGCCGAGCGCCTCTGCCACTCTATGCCACGGCACCTGCCGCCCGACCGAGTGCCCCACCGGCACGTAGAAGGCTTCACCCACCGCCGGGGAGAAGCTGATCCCCACGAGCCGGCCCACCATCGGGTCGAGGTCGGTGGTCTCGGTGTCGAGCGCGAAGCGGGGCACGGCCGTGAGGCGCGCGACCAGGGCTGCGAGGGCCGCCCCCGTAGCCACGACGCGGTAGCCCTCCGGCAGGACGACCGTCGGCTCTTCTCCCGCGAAGAGGGAGGGCTGCGGCGAGGCATCGGGGGGGTTGGGCAAAGACGAGCCCGCGGGCCCAGGGCGAACGCGAGGTTCGCCCCCACGGGGGGCGGCCGGCGCACCCCCGATCTCCATCTCATCGAACAGGCTGGGTTGCTGCGGCGTTCTCATGACGCGGGATTCCCGGAGTCCATTATATCGTGCGTGGGCGGGGAAGTCCAGTGCGGGGGATGGGGTAACTGCTCAGGGTTCATGAGTACGCACACGCCAGCCGGGCCGAGACGGAGCGCGGCCCCTACGG
>JACQGM010000341.1 GCA_016199585.1 Armatimonadota bacterium | reverse complement strand
GCTCCGTAATCCGCCATCAGATTCCTGTGCATGACGCTGGAAGCCGCGCCACGCAAGGCCTTGTGGCGATCCCGAGCCTGGAGTTCGCTCACCCATTTGGTGAGCGACGCCCCGGCGGGAACCCACTGGAAGCCTTGCGCCGCAACGCTTCCAAGCAACCTGACAAGGTATAGGTGGTGGATTACGGAGCTCTTACCGCCTTGACGCCCCGCAGCCCCCGTGCTATACTAGGCATCGGTCCTCGAGGAACGCCCAGGGATGGATGCCTACCTGCAGCCCGCTGTCGCCAAGATCGCCGACGAGCTCCGCTGCCGGCCGAAGGGCACCAAGCGCATGTCCGCCCGGCGGTTGCTGCGTCTCTTCGGCTACGAGCGGCGCAGCCATGAGAATGTCCGCGAGATCCGCGGGCAGTTCCAGCGCGCCGGCATCCACCTTGAGTTCGACGTCGGCCGCCCCCCCACTCTGGATGAGCCCGTATTCCTTCATCTGGACCCCTCTCCGGGGGCGTCGGAGGCGCAAGTGGCCCCTTCGCTGGCCGCACCACCGCTGCCCGCGCCTCCCGAGCTGCCGGCGCTCCCGCGCCCCGGCGAGCTGTCAGGACATGGCCGCCGCGTCGTGGACGTGATCGCCGCCGTGGCGCGCGCCACGGTGCAGGTGTTCACCGAAGAGGGCGGCGGCTCCGGCGTCGTGGTGGACCCCGACGGCCTGGTCCTCACCTGCCGGCACGTGGTCGAGGGCGAGGATGGCCTCTCGGAGCGCACCGCCCGGGTGGATCTCTGGGACGGCACTCACGAGGCGGCCACCGTGGTCCGCTCGCACCGGGCGCTGGACTTCGCGCTCCTGGTGGTGCCCCGGCGCGGGCTGCCCGCCGTGCCGATGGGCGATTCCCTCGGGCTGCGCGCCGCGGAGAGCGTCTACGTGGTCGGGAGCCCCGCTGGCCTGGCCAACAGCGTCAGCCGGGGGATCGTCAGCGCGCCGCGCCGCACCTGCCTGACCAACATCGAGTACATCCAGACGGATGCCGCCATCCAGCCGGGGAACTCCGGCGGGCCCGTGGTCACGGAGAGCGGCGACCTGGTGGGCATCATCACCTGGGCCTATCGCGGCGAGGAGCCGGCTCGCACGCCGGGGATCAGCTTCGCCGTGCCGGTGGATTACGTCGCCGACGAAGTGGCCGCGCTCCGCCGCCTCGGCCTGGCCGGGGCGCGCCGCCGTCCTTACTGTCGCCACTGCGGCTGGCTGCAGAGCGAGGAGCGCCGCTACTGCGAGAACTGCGGGGCGATGTTCGTGGAGAAGATCCTGGAAGGGAGCGCCCGATGAGGCCGCCTGCTCCCCACGACCGGATCGCCGTCTCGCTGGCGCAGGCGCCGGACGCGGCCGTCATCGCGCGGTCCCCGCGCGCCGTGGTCCCCGAGGCGCGCCAGGCGCTGCGCGACCGCTGCGCCGGCGTCATTCATGACGGCCTCCGACTCCTCGGGGTCGCCGACCCGGCCGCCCTCCAGGACGAGAACGGCTTCCTTCACTTCCCCGCCGGCACCATCCAGTGTACCCTCGGCATCGTGGCCCTCGACGATCGTGACCTCTTCCTCGTCTACGCGCCCCTCCTGGACCTCCCCTCCGACCGCGACCTGCTCCTCCCGCTCTACCGTCTGCTGCTGGAGCTGAACAACCGCTTCGAGCTCTCCATCGCCAAGTTCGGGCTGCACGGCGACACCGTCTTCCTCAGCGCCATGCGCCCCCTGGATGGTTTGGACGCCGCCGAGGTGGCAGACATCGTCCGCTGGGTCTCCAACCTTGCCGACACCACGGATGAGCGCCTCATCGCCGAGTTCGGGGGCACGTCGAAGCGGCGCGGGGGGCGGACGGAAGATGCCTGACCCACTCCGCCGGCTGCGATTCGTGATCCTGATCTTGCTGCTCCTCGCGCTGGTGGGCATCCTGGGCTACGAGTACATCGAGGGGATGTCCACGCTGGACGCCGCCTACATGACGGTGATCACCCTCGCGACGGTGGGCTACCGCGAGCTGAAGGAGCTATCGCCGGCGGGGAAGCTCTTCACCATGTTCCTGATCGTCATCGGCGTGGGCACACTGGCGTGGGGGCTCCAGATCGCCGTGGACGCCATCGTCGGCGAGCACCTCTCGCGCGGCGTTTGGAGGCACAGGATGATTCGGACCATCGAGGCGATGAAAGGCCACTATATTGTGTGTGGGCATGGGCGGATGGGCCAGCAGATCACGGCGCGGCTGCGGCGTGAGGGCGATCCCTTCGTCGTGATCGAGGACAACCCCGAGCAGATCCCCCTCCTCGAGAAGCTCGGCTACGCCTTCATCGTCGGCGCTGCCGCGGATGACCATGTGCTGCTGGCGGCCGGCGTCCAGCGCGCGCGCGGCCTCGTCGCCGTCGGCCCCACCGATGCCGACAACATCTTCGTCACGCTGAGCGCTCGCGGGTTGAACCCCGATGTCTACATCGTCGCCCGCTCGGTGAAGGTGGAGGACGAGGAGAAGCTGCGGCGCGCGGGGGCCGACAAGGTGCTCTCCCCGTACATTACCGGGGGCCGGCGCATGGCCGTGGCGCTCCTCCGCCCGACCGTTGCCGACTTCCTGGACGTGGTGATGCACTCCGAGGGCCTGCAGTTCGAGCTGGAAGAGGTGCGGGTGGGTGCCGGCTCCCGGCTGGCCGGCCGCTCGCTGACCGACGCCGGTGTCCTCGGCCCCTCGGGACCGACCGTCATGGGCCTGAAGCGGCGCACCGGCGAGATCCAGGCGGGACCCCCCGGCACCTACATCATCCAGCCGGGCGACACGCTCATCGTCCTCGGCACCGAGGAGCAGATCGAGGCGGTGCGCGGCGCCGCGAAGGGGTGAGGACTTCTACATACCGGCGACGCCATCGCTCCCTCGTCACCGCTCTGTAACGCCGCCCCGTATGATCCTTGGAGGGACGCGCCGTGGTTACCAAACAGGATGTGAAGGAAGTCGGACGCTACGTCTACGAGATTCCGCAGGGGTTCCGCCACGGGATGCGCGCGAGCGCGCGCATCTACGCCAGCCCCGAGCTGATGGCGAAGATATTCACCGACAAGTCGCTGGACCAGCTCGTCAACACGGCGATGCTGCCGGGCGTGGTGGATCCAGTGATCGCCATGCCGGACATCCACCAGGGCTACGGCTGCCCGGTGGGCGGCGTCGTGGCCGTGCGCACGTCGGACGGGGTCATCTCGCCGGGGGTCACCGGCTACGACATCAACTGCGGCGTGCGCCTGCTCGGCACCGCCGCCGAGGCGGACGCGGTGCGCGAGCGCCTGGGCCCGCTGATGGACCTCCTCTTCACCCGGATCCCCTCGGGCGTGGGCGGGCGCGGGCCGATCCACCTCAGCGAGGGCGACATGGCCGCCGTGCTCCAGAAGGGCGCCGCCTGGGCCGTTGCCCGCGGCCACGGGCGCAAGGAGGACCTGGCGCGCATCGAGGAGGGGGGCACGGCCGCCGACGCCGACCCGGACGCCGTCACCCCGCGCGCCAAGCAGCGCGGGCGCGACGAGCTGGGCACCCTCGGCTCGGGCAACCACTTCATCGAGGCACAGCGGGTGGAGCGTATCCTGAACCCGGATGAGGCGGAGCGCGCGGGTGTCTTCGAGGGGCAGCTTTGCTTCATGGTCCACAGCGGCTCGCGCGGCCTGGGACACCAGACCTGCACCGATTACGTCAGCACCTGCCGGAGGGCGATGCCGAAGTACGGGATCACGTTGCCGGACCAGGAGCTGGCGTGCGCGCCGTTCCAGTCATCCGAGGGGCAGGACTACTACGGCGCGATGCGCGCGGCCACCAACTTCGCCTTCGCCAACCGCCAGGTCATCGCGCACGCCATCCGCGAGGCGTGGGACCGCGTCATGGCCGACCTGGTGAAGGACCGGCGCGTGGAGACGGTCTACGAGGTAGGGCACAACGTCGCCACGCTCTTCCAGCGTGACGGCGAGCAGCTCCTGGTCCACCGGAAGGGCGCCGCCCGCACGGAGCCGGGCAAGCCGCTGATCATCCCGGGGAGCATGGGCACGGCATCCTACCTGCTCATCGGCACCGAGAAGGCCGAGCGCGAGGCCTACGGCACCTGCGCCCACGGCGCCGGCCGCGTGATGAGCCGCTCGCAGGCGAAGAAGCAGGTGGAGGGCCACGCCCTGCGCGACCAGCTCGAGCAGGAGGGCATCCTGGCGCGCACCAAGAGCTACTCCGGTCTGGCCGAAGAAGCTCCCTTCGCCTACAAGGACGTGGACGCCGTCATCCGCGTCGTGGACACCGTGGGCCTGGCGCGCCCGGTGGCCCGCCTGGTGCCGCTGGGGGTGGTGAAGGGGTAGGGGACGAGTGAGGAGCCGTAGGGGCGAAGCATTGGCGCACACAACCTGCGCGTCCGGAGGTGCTCTCTCGCCAGTGCTTCGCCCCTACGAAGGTCTACTCAGGAGGACCAGAACAGGTGCACCTTGTGCCCCGCCGGGTCCGGCTCCTTCAGGTAGACGGCCTTGACCCCGCCTTTGCTGGTGGGATCCTCCAGGGCCACGCCCCGATCGCGCAGCGACTGCACCGCCTCCTCGAAATCAGCGACGCGGATCGCCACGTGCGCCTGCTCCTCCTTCGGCTCCTTGGCGACCTCGATGCGGCCGGGACCGGCGCCGGAGACGAAGATGGAGGAGTTGCCCACCTTCTGCGCCAGGCCGGGGAAGGTGCTGAGATACCAGGCGGCCATCTCGGCGCCGCCGCCCGCCTCCTGCGGGTAGAGGCCCACGTGCTCGCACCCGAGGAAGAGCGGTACGCCGCGGGCCTTCTTCACCCACCAGACGCACTGCGCCACCTTGCCGCGCAGCTTGTCCCAGTCGCCTGACGCCACGATCTCCTTCGAGATCAGGTCGCTGCCGATGCCCAGGCAGGCGGTGCCGGCCTGGATCCAGGCGCTGATGCTCTCCTCGGTGGCGCTCACGCCGCCGGTGGGCATGATCTTCGTCCAGGGGCAGGGACCGAGCATCGCCTTCACGAAGGCGGGGCCGCCCACCTCCTTGCCGGGGAAGAGCTTCACGATCTCGCACCCGGCCTCCTCCGCCTGGCTGATCTCGCTGGCGCTGCCGCACCCGGGCGAGTAGGCCACCTTGCGGCGGTTGCACACCCTCGCCACCTCGGCGTTGAGCACCGGGCCGACCACGAAGTTGGCCCCCGAGTTGATGTAGAGCGCCGCCGTGCCCGGGTCCACCACCGAGCCGACGCCCAGGATCATCTCCGGGCGCGCCTTGGCGAAGTGCGCCACCAGATCGCAGAAGACTCGGTAGGCCAGGTCTCCGCGGTTGGTGAACTCCACCGCGCGCGCGCCGCCGTCCGCGCACGCCTCCGCCACCTTGATCGCAGTGGAGACGTCCGCGTTGTAGAACACCGGCACCAGGCCGATGCCCATCATCGTATTGAGGACTTCCAATCGTTCGAAGCGTGCCATTGCGTCACTCCCTGCTGGCGGCACCGCGCTCGGTGTCGCCAGGCATGTCACCCATCCAGAGTGTTAGCCGCCGCAGGCGCGTGCTCCTGCTGGATGGCGCCGCCGCTGCTGCTCCAGCACCACCATCAGCACGGCGATGTCGGCGGGGGTGAGGCCGGGGATGCCGGCAGCCTGGCCGATGTTGAGCGGGCGCACCCGCTTCAGCCTCTCGCGGCCCTCGCGCGAGAGCGAGGGGATGCGGTCGTAATCGAAGCCCTCGGGGATGGATCGGCTCTGCAGGCGGCGGTGCTGCTCCACCTGCGCCTGCTGGCGGGCGATGTACCCCTCGTACTTGATGACCACCTCCACCTGCTCCACCACCGCCGGCGGCAGCGCGGGGGTGTCCGGGTCCAGCGCGCGCAGGTCGGCGTGGCGGACCTCGGGGCGGCGGAGGACCTGCGCCAGCTCCACGGGCTTGGGCAGCTCGGCGGTGCCGAGGGCGCGGAGGCGCTCCTGCGTCTCTGCGGTAGGCCGCAGGACGACGCGGTTCAGGCGCGCCAACTCTCCCTCGATGCGCGCCTGCTTCTCGCGGAATGGCTCCCAGCGCTCGTCCGTCACCAGGCCGATCTCGCGGCCCCTGGCGGTGAGGCGCAGGTCGGCGTTGTCCTGGCGCAGGAGGAGGCGGTGCTCGGCGCGCGAGGTGAGAAGGCGGTACGGCTCGTCCACGCCCTTCGTCACCAGGTCATCGATCATCACGCCGAGGTAGGACTCGGTGCGGTCGGAGATGAAGGGCGGCCGGCCCTGCGCGGCGAGCGCCGCGTTGATGCCGGCGATCAGGCCCTGCCCGGCGGCCTCCTCGTAGCCGGAGGTGCCATTCACCTGCCCGGCCGAGTAGAGGCCGGCGACGCGCTTCGTCTCCAGCGTCGGGCGGAGCTGCAGCGGGAGCAGGCAATCGTACTCCACCGCGTAGCCGAAGCGGAGGACGCGCGCATCCTCCAGACCGGGGATCGAGCGCAGGAACGCGAGCTGCACCTCCTCGGGGAGGCTGGTGGACATCCCCTGCACGTAGACTTCGTCGGCATCCCACCCCTCGCGCTCCAGGAAGACCTGGTGCCGCTCGCGGTCGGGGAACTTGACGATCTTGTCCTCGATGCTCGGGCAGTAGCGCGGGCCGATCCCCTCGATGCGTCCGCCGTACAGCGCCGAGCGGTGGAGGTTCTCGCGGATGATCGCGGCGGTGCGCGCGTTGGTGTGGGTGAGCCAGCAGGGAAGGAGGTCCTCCCGCCGCTCGGCCCGCGTGAGGTAGGAGAAGGGCGGCGCGTCCTGCTCCGGCGGCTGGATCGTCGTCTTGCCGTAGTCAATGCTGTCCCGATGGACGCGGGCGGTGGTGCCGGTCTTGAAGCGCGCCAGGGTGAAGCCGAGGGACCGGAGCGACGCCGAGAGCTCCGTCGCCGGTTCCTCGCCGGCGCGTCCGGCGGCGTGGCTCTCCTCCCCCACGTGTATCTTCCCCTTGAGAAAGGTGCCCGTGGTGAGGATGACGGCGCGCGCCGCGTGCTCCGCGCCGGAGGCACAGCGGACCCCGACGACACGGCCGCCCTCAGCCAGGATCTCCGTGGCGCGGCCCTCAGCGAGGTCCAGGCCCGGCTGCGCCTCCAGAGTGGCGCGGAGGAGGCGCGAGTAGAGGCGCGTGTCGGCCTGGGCGCGGAGCGCCTGCGCGGCGGGCCCCTTGCTGGTGTTGAGCATCCGCCGGTGCGTGGTGGCGGCATCCGTCGTCAGCGCCATCTGCCCGCCGAGGGCATCCACCTCGCGAACCACCTGCGCCTTGGCCGGCCCACCCACCGAGCAGTTGCACGGCATGTGCCCGACGCGGTCGAGCCGGAGGGTGAGCGCGAGCGTGCGGCATCCCAGGCGCGCGGTGGCCAACGCGGCCTCGCACCCGGCGTGCCCCGCGCCGATGACGATGACGTCGTATGTGGAGCTGCGAGCATTCTCCATCGTTGACAAGCACGCCTAACCGCGAATGAACGCAAATGAATGACGGCCGGCTTCCTCACGCGTCTTGCCGACCAAAGCCAGTAGTCGCCCTTCCGCCGCGATGCGGAGGTCGCGGTCTGCGACATGATCCCGTAGGGCGCGGGTTCCGCCCCGCGCCGGGGAACGCTATTCGCGTCCATTCGCGTGTATCCGCGGCTCCGGGAACCGGCCGATCCCATTATAGCGTACGTCCGCCGGATCGCCAAAGGCGGAGTTGGGGCGGGGGAGCGCGAACAGGGATCACGTGAGGAGGGAACACCGTGACGCATGGAAGCTGGTAAGCTGCCCCCGGAGCTGCTGGCCCGCCTGCTGGCAGCAAACCGTGTGACGGACCCCCGCGTCCTGGTCGGCCCCGCGCCCGGGGAGGACGCCGCCGCCATTGACATGGGCGACCGCGTCCTGGTGGCCAAGACCGACCCGATCACCTTCGCCACCGACGAGATCGGGTGGTATGCGGTGAACGTCAACGCCAACGACGTGGCGACGATGGGCGCCGTGCCGCGCTGGTTCCTCGCCAGCGTGCTCCTGCCCGAAGGCGCGCCCGAGGCCCTGGCCGAGGGGATCTTCGGCGACATCGTGGCCGCGTGCCGAAACCTGGGCATCTCCCTCGTGGGCGGCCACACCGAGATCACCTACGGACTCCCCCGGCCCGTCGTCGTCGGCTGCCTGCTGGGGGAGGTGGAGCGCGATGGCCTGGTCACGTCCTCCGGCGCGCGCCCGGGCGATGCGCTGGTCCTGACGAAGGGGATCGCGGTGGAGGGCACCGCCCTCCTCGCCCGCGAGGCGCGCGCGGCGCTGGCCGCGGCCGGGCTGCCGGGGGAGTTGCTGGAGCGGGCGGCGGGCTTCCTGCGCCTCCCGGGGATCAGCGTGGTGAGAGACGCCCGCATCGCCTGCGAGTGCGGCGGCGTCCACGCCCTTCACGACCCCACCGAGGGCGGCCTGATCACCGGTCTCCGCGAGCTGGCGGCCGCCGCGGGCGGGGGTCTCCGCGTGGATGCCGACGCCATCCCGATCTTTCCCGAGACCCGGGCCATCTGCGAGGCCCTGAAGCTCGACCCGCTCGGCCTCATCGCCTCGGGTGCCCTCCTGGCGGCGGTCCCGCCCGAGCGCGCCTCGGCGCTCCTCGAAGCCTACCGCTCTGCCGGTGTTCCGGCCGCCGCGATCGGGGAGTTGACTGTCCTGGAAGAGGGATTCCGGCTGGAGCGCGCGGGCCGGCGCGAGCCGCTGCCCCTCTTCGCCCGGGATGAGATCGCGCGCTACTTCGCGAAGTGCGGCTGACCGGGCTTCAGCCTGCTGCCCGGCCTCTTGCCCGGAGCGCCTGAGAATCAGGCCCAGCCTACTGCCCGGAGCGCCTGAGAATCAGGCCCGCGCACGCCCCCCCTCCCCCGCTGGTGTGGAGTAGGCCGCTGGCGCGGTGGATGCGCCGGCAGACTCCGGCACGGCGATGGCTGAGTCCGCCGCGCAGGCCCTCGACCTCGCGGTGGAGGAGGTCACCTTGAGCACCGAGGCGGCCGCCGGGCAGCCGCCCCCGTGGGTGGCCCAGACCCGTGACCGCCGCTTCACGACGCCCTTCGACACCCGTTCGTAGTAGCTGGCTTCGGCCGGCTGAAGCCACCTACTACGAGCGTCTTGTTCCCCTACGGGTCCTTGGCCCATGCCCGCTTCAGCGCCGCCACTCCACGTCCATGGCCAGGCGGACGGTGCCCGGATCGGTGTTGCCGGTCAGCTCCACGTAGTACGACCACCGATCCCTCCCTTTCGGGTAGCGGTAGCGCTGAACCGGAACCGGCTCTCCGTTGAGGCGGGCGCCGATGGACTGCACGGCGTTCGGGTCCGAGAACGCCAGCTCCACAACGGCATCGTCCTCGTATCCGCTCAAGAACCCGAACGACCGCGGCTCGATGAACGGCAGCTCGAACTCCGTCTCGAACGTGTGCCGGTCGCCGGCCGGCAGCGTGCCGGAGGGCCCGGGCGGCTCCGGCGCCGGAGCGGGCAAGATCCCCTCTTCGTCGGTTGGCCGGGTGCCGATCTCCATCTGGACCTCCAGCTCCTCCGAGAAGGCGCCGCTCACCAGGCCGCCGAGGAACGGGCAATCGCCCAGCAGGGGGAGCTCCAGCTCCACGTCACCGGGCGAGCAGCGCCAGTGGGTCAGCTCGCGAGGAGCGCGCGACCGGGGGAACGTCACGTCGAGGCGGGCCACGTTCCCACGTTGCTCTACCACGCGGGCGGACGCCGGGAAGGTGTACATCGGCACGGTCGGCGTCTGCCGCGCCGAGACGGAAGCGATGGCCTCGCCCTTCGGGAGCGCGATCCCGAGGGGAACGCGCTCGCCCTGAGGCGCGCGCACGGTGAGACGGTAGCCGCCGGTCGTCTTCTCCACCTGCGCCGGGAGGCCGCACACGGTCACCCCGGAGCCGGGCGTGCAGGGGCGCACCTCCAGGTAGCGCACGCTGTGCGCCGGGAGCGGATAGGTGATCTCCGCGCCGAACTCCGCGCCGGGCAGCGGCTGCTCCGAGATCGGGCACTCCCCGGGGTAGACCTCCCGCACCCGGAAGTGCTCGCCGCCTTCCAGCCCGAGCGAGCCGTCCAGACGGAAGCGCGCCAGGCGGGGGAAGGGGTTCTGGTTGATCAGACAGACGAACCCGTGATCCCCCGCCGCGTGGGAGTAGATCTCCACGCCCCCCGGGCCGGGCGGATCCCCGACGATGGCGGTGCGCTTCCACACGTCGAAGTTCTCCCGGATGAAGCGCAGCCACTTCCGCATGAACCCCACGCACGCGTCCCGCCTGCCGCTGGGAATCCGGTTGAGGAAGGTCCTCAGCTCCGCGGCGCAGAGGTTGGGGGTGACGGCAAGCCCCTGCAGGAAGCTGTACTCGAACACGCGCACGTCATTGACGCGGCTGCGAGGGAAGAGGTAGTACTCGCAGTTCGTGTACGCCCGCCAGGGAACGAAGTAGCGGTCGTGAACGGAGACCATCTGCTCCCGGCGCCCATCGCCCACGAGCTTCAGGATGTTGAGCGTCGGCATGTAGCCGCGCACGTGCGGGTCGGTGAGGTAGACGTTGTGGTTGAACCAGGTGAGCTTCGGCATGAACTGCAGCCAGTTGCCGGAGTTGGACCAGACGAGGTAGTTCGGGCTCAGGTCGTTCAGCGCCTGGAGGAGGGAGACGAGACCCCGTACCTGGCGGTAGAGGTCTCCGGGCGAGTGGCCGTGGTTGGTGGCGTAACAGGGCCGCAGGCCCAGGAAGTCCATGCAGATCATCTCTTCGCCGTAAGCGCGGCCGTGCTCCACGAGCCGGCCGCGGAGGAAGTCCAGGTAGTCGGGACAGCCGAGGCAGAACTGCTGCTGCTCGCCCTTGTCCGACAACCGTCGCCATTCCGGCCGCTCCAGCCGCCGGTGCTCGTAGTTGTAGTGCGCGCAGTGGAGGAATCCCGGGGCGACGTAGTCCCCCATGCGGACGCCCAGGCTCTCGCCCAACTTCACGAGGCGGCGGAGGGCGGCGCCGGTCTTCTCCTCATCCGGCCAGTCGAACACGCCCTCGAAGACCTGATAGTACTCGATGCCCACCTCGCCGCAGATGCGGATGTCCTCCTCTACCAGGTCGGGGCTGAGGCCCAGCGTGGGGTTGTCGTGCATCGAGTAGAAGACGCGGCCCTCCCTCGGGTCGGTCATGCGGTTGGTGATGCAGCAGTAGAGGAAGAGGGGACGCTCGAACCGCTGCGGGTAGCGCCTCTCCACGTAGGCGCTACCCGCCTCGATCTCCGCGCGGTCCAGATCGCCCACGCGAATGCCGGAGAGGCGGCACGCCCCCACGCTGAGCGTATGGCACCGGTAGGTGGCTCCCGGGGAGATCACGTCGTGCGGTGGGTAGGAGATGCCGTCCGGGCCGATGCGGCTGTACGGGAAGTCGAGCGACACGAAGAACGAGATGCCGCCCTTTCGCAGGAAGAGCACGTTGTCCTGGTGCTCGGTGCGGCTCACCACCCGTTCGCACCCCGGGTCCCACTCGCCCGGGAACCACGAAACCTCCCGCAGCAGTGTCTCCCGGCGGGCCTCCAGGTCGAGGGAGAGAACCAGGAACTCCCCCGCCTGAGCGGACCATCGGGGATCCAGGCCCCCGTCGGCGTCCAGGCGGAAGAGGGGCCCGTGGAGTGTCACCGATTGCCCGCCGGCCGACAGCGCCACCCGGTCGGCCCGAGCGTCCATCTCCACCTGCAGAAACCGGGGCGCAGACCAATCGAAAGGAGCTGCCGGGTTCGCGCCCATCAAGATTCCACCGCGCGCGTGCGTATCCATGCTTGCCTCCCGGATCCGGGGCCGCCGCGAGCGATGAGTGCGGCGACGCACCCTCGGAATCTGCCACGTGGTTCCCGGTCTGCGGCGCGAGTCCTTCCGGCGGCGCCCGCGTTGTCTCGCCATGAGAGGCCGACCCCCGAGATCCCCGCCGTCACCGCGCTCCCTCACTGTCAGAGGTGAAGAACCAACGCGCCGGTGCCCAACAAGAGGGAGGTCCGCGCGCCGCGGCGAAAGGGGAGTTGCGCTTGGCGACTCGGCCCCTTGGAGGAGTAGGGGCATTCAGGTCAGGAGTACACGAGATGGCGAGACAGGCAAGAACGGACGTGGAGGCGCTCCGGGCGGGTTTCCAGCGGCCGCCCGCGGAATATGGTCCCCTCCCGTGGTGGCTCTGGACGGGCGACCTCGACTGCGAGGAGCTGGCATGGCAGGTTCAGGAGATGCGCAACAAGGGCGTGCGCCAGTTCTTCATCATGGCCTACGGGGCGCAGCAGGTGGATTACCTCAGCGAGGAGTGGTTCGACCGCATCGGGTTCGTGATCGAGCGGGCGAAAGCCCTGGGGATGCGCGTCTGGATCTACGACGAGTGGGACTGGCCGAGCGCCATCGCCGGCGGGAAGGTGACGCAGCGGAAGGAGTTCCGTCAGCGGGTGCTGCTGGAGCTCGAGGAGCGCGGGCGCGGCCCGGGGAGCATCACGCTCGACCTGAAGCTGGGGGAGCTGAAGGACGGGCGCGTTGCGCGCATCCTGGCGGCGCCGGTGCGCGAGGGGAAACCGGATGCCTCGGGGAGCATGGACGTCACGAGGAAGGTGCGGCTGGCGGGCGGCCGGGCGGTGTGGGAGGCGCCGGCCGGGGAGTGGATCCTCATGGGTCTCGTCTCCTTCACCCCCGCCGGCCAGGCGATCCACGGGCACGCCACGGACGTGCTGAACCCCGAGGCGGTGAAGTACTTCCTCCAGGTAACGCACGAGGAGTACTTCAAGCGTTTCGGCAAGGAGTTCGGCAGCGCGCTGCCAGGCTTCTTCATGGACGAGTGCTTCTACCTCTACACGCAGGTGGGGGATGTGCGGACCATGAGTACGCCGGCCGTTCCCTGGACGGACACGCTGGAGTCGGGGCTGGCGCGGCACGGTGTTGAGGACCCCGAGCGTTACTGGTGGGCCGTCTTCCACGACATCGGGGAGGAGACCCTCGCCCTGCGCGCGCGCTTCTGGAACGGCCTCTCTGCGGTTTACGCCGAGTCCCTCTACGGGGTGATCGGCCGCTGGTGCGAGGAGCACGGCGTCGTGCTGACCGGCCACGCCAACGAGGCGGGGTCGCCCTACAGCATGCTCGCCATCGGGGGCACGCACTTCCCGATGATGGCGAAGATGCAGATCCCGGGCATCGACTGGCTTGGCGGCCCCAACCTCAAGCGGCGAACTGGCTCCAAGGGCCTGCGCTACGTGGCGAAGCTCTCCAGCTCCGTCGCGCACCACATCGGGCAGAAGCGCTGCTTCGCCGAGGCGCCGAACCCGCTGGGCTGGACGGCCACCGGGAGCCAGATCAAGCGCACCACCGACTGGCTGGCGTCCGGCGGCATCAACATGTTCAACCCCGCCGGGGCGATGTACACCAACTCCATGCACGCCCATTCGGCGGGGCCGTTCGGCTACCAGTGGCCGCACTGGGGAGAGATGGGCACCTACTTCGAGTACGTCCACCGCCTCTCCTACCTGATGAGCCAGGGATGCCATGCCTGCGACGTCGCGGTGTACTACCCGATGCTCAGCGCCTGCGCCCACTTCGACCCGAAGCAGAACCCGCTGCGGCGCGGGACCGTCTCCCCGGAGGGGGCGTTCCTCGACGACGGCATCAATGCGGTGGCCTACGCGCTCCTGGAGCACCAGGTGGACTTCGACTTCGTCTACGACGAGGCGCTGCGCGAGGCGAGGGTGGACGACGGCAAGCTCCTGATGGGCGACGATACTTACTCGGTCCTGATCCTGCCGCCCTGCCAGTTCATCGCCGCCGATGTGCTGCTCAAGCTGAAGGAGTTCGTCGCCGGCGGGGGCAGAGTCATCGGCATGGGAATGCTCCCCACCCGGGCGCTCGCCATCACCGGCGCCGCTCCCGCCGACGACCGCGCCTGCCGGGCCGACCTGGAGGGCATCTTCGGCCTCGACCCGATGACGACGGTCGGCGCGGCTCAATCCGGGGGGCAGGGAGACATCATCCGGAAAGGGAACGCGGCGTTCCTGCGGGTGGGTGCCAGGGCGCCGGGGGAAGAGGCGGAGGCGCTGCTCCTCCAGGCCCTCGACGAAGGGCTGGACCGCGACGTGCGCGTCAAGGCCCTGGAGGGCTCGGCTGCCGGTCTGTCGTACAACCACCGGCAGGCGGGGGACACGCACGCCTACTTCTTCGCAAACCCGGGCGAGGATGCGTTCCGGGCCGAGATCTCCCTGCGGCAGGTGGGCCGGGCGGAGCACTGGGACGTCGAGACCGGGGAGTGCCGGCCCCTGGCGGGGGCTCGCTCGGAGAACGGGAGACTCGTCTTCGAGCGCGCGTTCCACCCGGGGGATTCCCTGGCCGTGGTCGTTGCGCCCGGCGAGGCGCCGGTTGCGACCGTGAAGGTTCCCGAGGCGCCGGCGAAGAGCCGGTCTCTGGCGCTTCCGGAGACGTGGGGGTTCCGGATCGAGCAGGACAACACCTTCCCGCTCCCGCGCCTGATGGTGACCTCGAACACGCTGCGGAACGTCCAGCGGTACGAAGCGAGCTTCGAGGTGGAAAGCGTCCCCGGGCGAGTGGCGCTCATGGTGGATGCGTTCGACGACCGGGGCGTCGCGCCGGGAGCGGACTACTACACGACGGTCTTCATCAACGGCACGGAGGTGGGACCTCTCGTCTTCAATCGCACGATTGACCACCGGCTGCGCGAGGCGGACATCACGGCGCACGTGCGGCCGGGCCTCAACGAGGTCGTCTTCCAGGGAGGCTCAAGCCCCTACATCGCCCGGCCGCTCCTCGCCAGCCTGAAGCTCATCGGGCATTTCAAGCTGCTCGACGCCCACGTGGAGGCAACCGGCTCGGGCGCCAGCGCCTATGACGCTCGCACCGTGCGCTTTGAGAAGGAGGTGCGCGGTCGGCTGGCCCGGATCGGCCCGGGCGAGGTGCTCACGCTGGGAAGCTGGGCGGATCAGGGGTATCCCTTTTACTCCGGGCCGGGCGTGTACACTCAGGACGTGGATCTGGCGGCGGGATTCCTGAGCGCGGAGGATGTCCTCCTCAAGCTGACGGACGTGCGCGATTCCGTGGCCCTGCGCGTGAACGGCGCTCGTGTGGGCGCGAGGTTGTGGCCGCTCTTCGAGTTCGCGGTCGGCCGGTTTCTGAAACCGGGGACGAACCGCATCGAGCTGAAGGTCATGAACAGCATGTCCAACATGATGCAGGCCCGGCAGCTCCCCTCCGGGTTGCTCGGGCCCGTGGTGCTGGAGGCGCGCGGCGGCACCAGGTAGCGCGATGGCGGGTGGATCAAGCCATGGAGACTAAGCGTGGCCCGGCATGGCGAACGGGAGATGCTCTCCGGCACGTCCTGATGCCCCTGGGCGGGCTGGGGGCCGGCTCCATCGGGCTGAGTGGCACGGGCGAGCTGCGCGAGTGGGCGATCTTCAACCGTCCCGGTCATCTCTCACTCGTCAAGAACACCTACTTCGCCCTCTGGGCGAAGGCCGAAGGGTCGGAGCCCATCTACCGGGTGCTGCAGAAGCACACCACGGACTGTCCCTACATCCGCATGGGGAATCTCCATCTGCACGAGGTGGAGGACGTCCGCTTCTGCGGTCAGTACCCGGTCGCGGCCCTCGAGTACCTCGATGGTGAGCTGCCGGTGCGCGCCTCGATGCAGTGCTCCTCTCCCTGCATTCCCCTGAACGTCGAGGACTCCTCCCTGCCGGCGGTGCTCTTCCACGTCCGGCTCCGCAACCCGGGGAGCCATGCCGTGGATGTCTCGCTCCTGGCTTCTCTCCTCAACGCCGTCGGTTACGACGGGCAGGGGGAGATCTACTGGAATATCCTGGATGGGGCGCGGGGGAAC
Organism: Armatimonadota bacterium; assembly: GCA_016199585.1. GTDB lineage: Bacteria > Armatimonadota > JAAZEB01 > JAAZEB01 > JAAZEB01 > JACQGM01. The sequence continues at coordinate 3,305 of JACQGM010000341.1, read as the reverse complement.
GTCATCCATTTCGTGCGCCGCCCGGCCTACGCCGCTCTCAACGCCACCTCCACGCAGCTCCCCCCGGATGCCCCCTACTACGGCACCCTTGCCCTGGCTGTTCTGCACCCCGAGGTCACCTACCGGACTCGCTGTCTCTTCCCCCCGGATAGCTACCTCGCCAGGTTCATGGAAACCGGGCGGCTTGCGAATGAGGAGGATGAGACTCCGTGTGGGTCGGGCGTCACGCCGTCGGGGATGATCGCCGCTCACCTGAGATTGGAGCCGGGCGAAGAGAAGTCCGTCCGTGCGCTCATCGCCTGGCACTTCCCCAACCGTGTTGCCTACTGGCAATCGAGCCGGGCGCGCATCGGCAACCGCTATGCGGTGCGGTTCAGTGACGCGCTCGACGTGGCCGAGTACGTCGCGGAGAACCTGGAGCCGCTGAGCCGCGGCACGGAGGCGTTCCGGTCGGCGCTCTTCGGCTCCACGCTGCCCGTTTCGGTCCTGGACGCGGCGTCGTCGCAGATCGTCATCCCCCGGTCGTCCACGTGCTTCTGGACCGAGGAGGGCGTGTTCGCCGGCTTCGAGGGATCGCGGAGCGCCGAGGGGAGCTGCCCCCTGAGCTGCACCCACGTCTGGAACTACGAGCAGACCCTGGCGCACCTCTTCCCGGAGCTGGCGCGGAACATGCGCGAGACGGACCTCGGCGTGCAGACCGGCGACGACGGTTTGGTGCGCCATCGTCTCATCCTGCCGTTGAGCGCGCCCCGAGGCTACGGGCCGGCGCTGGACGGCCAACTCGGAACGATCCTGAAGACCTACCGCGAGTACCTCCTGCAGGGGGACCGGCGCTTCCTCAGGCGCCATTGGGCGACCCTTCAGCGCGTCATGGGGTATGTCTTCGAACGCTGGGATCCCGAACGCCTCGGGATCATAGACGACGTCCCCCAGCCGAACACCTACGACCTGGCGCTGCGGGGGATCAACTCCTTCACGGGAACGCTCTACCTGGCGGCGCTGCGCGCCATGGAGCAGATGGCCCGCCGCCTAGGGCACGAAGCCGAGGCCGCGCGCTACCGGGAGACGTTCCTCAGGGGAGCCGAGGAGCTGGACCGCCGGACGTTCAACGGCGAGTTCTACGTCCAGAGATGCACCCCGTCGGGTGGCGACCGCCTGCAGTACGGGCCGGGCTGCCTGGCGGACCAGCTCATCGGGCAGTGGTGGGCGAACATCCTCGGCCTCGGTCACCTTCTTCCGGCAGGACACGTCCGCTCGGCCCTCGAGTCGGTGTACCGACACAACTTCCGCTGCATGGAGGGCTTCCGGCACACTCAGCGCGTCTTCGCCGAGGGGAGCGAGTGGGGCGTGGTCAACTGCGCGTGGCCCAACGGCGGGCGCCCCGAGGAGCCGATGCACTACTGCCACGAGGTCTGGACCGGCGTCGAGTACGCGTTCGCGGCGCTCCTGATCCAAGAGGGCCTCGTGGCAGAGGGGCTGAAGGTTGTGGCGGCGGTGCGCCAACGGCACGATGGGACGCGGCGCAACCCCTGGAATGACTGCGAGGCGGGCAGCTACTACGTGCGATCGATGAGCAGTTGGTCGCTGATCACCGCTCTCCAGGGCTTCACCTGCGACATGGGCGCCGCGGAGGTGCGCTTCTCTCCCCGCGCATCGAGGGAGGACTTCCGAAGCTTCTTCTCCACGGCAACCGCATGGGGGACCTTCAGCCAGCGGCTGACAGGGGGGGAGTGGGTCTACGCCATCGAGGTGGCGCGCGGGTCGCTGAGCATCCGCACGCTGTACCTGGATCTCCCGCCCGAGGCCGGGAGCCTCCAGGCGCGGCTGGGTGGCGCGAGGGTGGCCGTTGAGCCACCGAGCGGCGAGTCGGCGGTGCGGTTCAGGGAGACGTGCATCGTAGAGGCGGGCGCGCCGCTGCAAGTGACGGCGCGCCGGACATCGGATCGTGAGAACAGGAGACACAACGGTGAGGATCATTGATTTCCACGGCCACTTCTGGGTTCGGGATTCGCTTCCTTACATCAATGCCGACCCGGAGGCGGAGGAGATGCTTCGCCAGATGGACAAGAACGGCATCGAGTGGTCGGTGCTCCATGCCGTGCCGAAGCACGTGTTCTTCAACTTGAAAGGGGAGTGGTTCATCGGGGACAACGAGGACGTGCTCCGAATCGTGAAGAAGCACCCCGACCGCCTCATCGGCAGCGTCTACATCAACCCGTTGGACACGGGAGCGGCGATCGAGGACTTGAAGCGGTATCACGGCGAGGGCTTCAAGTGCGTGAAGATGGCCCCCTACGTCGGCTTCTACCCGGATGACCCGGCGTGCGACCCCGTCTTCGAGGCGATTGACGAGTTGGGTCTCCCGGTGATGTTCCACTGCGGGAGCGCCGGCCACCGATCGAAGGTGATGCGCATCGACTGCAAGTGCGGGCACCCGATCTACCTGCACAACGTGTCGGCGAGGTATCCCGACACCAAGTTCGTGGTCGCCCACCTGGCGGACATCTGGTTCCAGGAGGCCGTCAACCTCTGCTCCATCCGGCGGAACATCTACCTGGAGACCTCCACGCAGGGTCCCGGGCGCCAGTCGTACCAGATGCTCAAGGCGGACCCGCGCTGGTTCCGGCTGAAGGACCGCGTCATGTGGGGCCACGACAATGACCCGAGCTGGTACGACAAGCAGATCCAGTGGTGGGTGGACTTCCTCGAGGAGACGGGCAAGACGGAGTTCCTCGACAACGTGTTCTGCAAGACGGCGTGTGAGGTGCTCGGCCTCCCCGCGTGAGGGCACCCGAGGGGGTGTCAGGAGTGAGCGAGATGGCCAAGCTGATGAGTACTGATGCGGAGGCCCTTCGGGCGGCGTTCCAGAACCCGCCTGCGGAGTACGGCTCCATCCCATGGTGGCTCTGGACGGGCGACCTGGCCTACGAGGAGCTGGAGTGGCAGCTCCGGGACATGCGCGACAAGGGCGTGCGCCAGGTCTTCATCTTCGCCTACGGGGCGCAGCAGGTGGACTACCTGAGCGAGGAGTGGTTCGACCGCGTGGGCTTTGTGATCGAGCAGGCCAAGGCCCTGGGGATGCGCGTCTGGATCTACGACGAGTGGGACTGGCCGAGCGCCATCGCCGGGGGGAAGGTGACGCAGCGGAAGGAGTTCCGCCAGCGGACGCTCCTGGAGTTCGCGGAGCGCGGGCACGGCCCGGGGAGCATCACGCTCGACCTGAAGCTGGGCGAGCTGAAGGACGGGCGCGTCGCGCGGATCCTGGCGGCGCCGGTGCGCGAGGGGAAGCCGGACGTGTCCGGGAG
>JACQGM010000340.1 GCA_016199585.1 Armatimonadota bacterium | reverse complement strand
CGTCACCCCGGGCACCGAGAGCAGCCAGGAGGCACCCGGCAGTCCCCCCTCCGATGCCCTCGTTCTCTTCGATGGCACCAGCCTCGCCGGCTGGGCCGGAGCCGACGGCGGGCCGGCGCGGTGGAAGGTTGAGAACGGCTACGTGGAAGTGGTGCCGAAGACGGGCTACATTCACACCCGGGAGGAGTTCGGCGACTGCCAGCTCCACGTGGAGTGGCGCGCGCCCTCCGAGGTGAAGGGCGAGAGCCAGGGCCGCGGCAACAGCGGCGTCTTCCTGATGGGCCGCTACGAGATCCAGGTGCTGGACTGCTTCGACAACCCCACCTACCCGGACGGCAACACCGCCGCCATCTACGGCCAGTACCCCCCGCTGGTCAACGCCTGCCGCGAGCCCGGCGAGTGGCAAACCTACGACATCGCCTGGGAGGCGCCCCGCTTCGAGGGCGAGAAGCTGGTGCGCCCGGCCTGCGTCACGGTGTTCCATAACGGAGTGCTGGTTCACCACCACGCGGAGCTGGTCGGCGCTACCACCCACCGGGCCGTGCTCGGCTACACGCCACACCCGCCCACCGGCCCGTTGGCGCTGCAGGACCACGGTGACCTGGTCCGCTACCGGAACATCTGGATCCGGCCGGTGCGGGGGTACGACCAGGGGTAGGCGGGAAGGCGCAGTGGTGTGGACAGACCCTCTCCCCGCCGGAGTGGATGTGATCCGCCAGCCAAGGAGGTGTGACATGATGGGTCGGATGGTGTTGCAGTGGGCATCAAAGGCGTGCGTCGAACTCGTCGGTCTGTTCCTCGTGCTGGCGCTCCTGGCGGGGCTCGCCGGAGCGGCAGAGGCGGCGAGGGCCGGCGAGAATGCGCTCGCGCCGGAGGTCATCTACCCCGGCGAGAGGCTGCACAGCCCGGCGGTCGTGCCGGTGGAGAAGGGCTTCCGGCACTTCGGCTACTTCCGCAAGAGCTTCCAGCTTGCGAACGCCGCCGACGTGTGGCAGGCGATCGTCAGCATCGGCCAGGGCGCCGTGGCGCTCTACGTCAACGGGAACGAGATCCCCTTCAACCACCCCTTCTTCTACACCATCCAGCCGGTGGATCTCAAGCCCTACTTGCGCGACGGCAAGAACGTCATCGCCATCTACGGCGAGCGGATCGCCGCCGAGCGCGAGAACGCCTACGACCCCTACATCTACCTGGACGGGCAGATTGTCCTGAACTCGGGCGACTGCTTGCCCCTCGTGACCGATGGCACCTGGAAGTGCAGCGGACAGGAGGATCCCGGCTGGAACACGACGCAGTTCCAGGACGCGGCATGGCGGGCACCCGAGATCGGCCCGCCCACCTACGATTACATGAAGACCCGGCCAAGAGGGTACACCGGCCGGCTGGTGGTGGAGAGTGGCGGGCGCAGCCAGCTCTACTTCCGCGACACGGAGCCGCTGCGGTTCACGGTGCGTATCCCACGCGGACTGGCGGCGCCCGGGGTGCGGCTGAAGTGGGCGCTCTCCCTGGTGAAGGACAACCAGGGCGCCTCACAGAAGGTCGGGAGCGGCGAGGTGACCCGGGGAAGATCCGCGGGCAGCTCGTTCGCCTACGCCCTCAACGCCGGGGGGCGCCCGCGCGGCGTCTACACGCTCACCACCGAGCTGGTGGGCAGGGGCGGCGCCATCGAGGCGCACCCCGATGAGCCCCTCATCGTGACCGGGCGCGTGCCGCAGAAAGAAGTGGCCGGCGCCAGCTACACCGAGGGGATGACGCTGACCCTCGAGGACACGATAGACTTCACCAATCCCGCCGATCCCCATCCCTGGGTGGAAGCGGCCCTGGAGAGAGACTCGCGCATCCCCGCGCACGCCGTCACCACCCCGCGCATCGTTAAGGAGGGCGGCCTCGTCTACCGGGAGGCGGGCGCGCGCCGTGGCGACATGTTCAGCTACCGCTTCCGCTTCGAGCACCCCGGGTCATGGTACCTCGTGGAGCTGGATTACCCGGACAACGCCGACCGCGGCATCGCCGTGAGCTTGCAGAAGCCGTGCAAGGACATCTACAGCGGCTCGCAGGCGGCGCCCTCGGTGGAGACAGGGGCGAAGTTCCCGACTTCCGGCATGATGAGAACGCTGCGCTGGATCCACATGGGCACGGCGGACGACATGGCCGTGGACGTGGTCAGCCAGAAGCAGGGGTGCCGGGCGGCGGCCGCCCGGATCCGTTTCTACCGCATTGAGGGGAACCTCCCGGCGCTGAAGGTGGCCGCGAGCCGCGGGCGCTACCTGGGTCTCTTCGCCGAGCGCGGCGGGCTCTTCGCGCGCAACTTCGGCGGCTGGTACTTCCCGGATGTCTTCAACCGGGCGCGGTGGGACCTCACGGCCGACCAGGCGTTCATCCGCCAGCTCAAGACGATGTTCGACGCCTCGGAAGCCTACGTGCAGTATCTCCGCTTCACCGGGCAGAACTTCCACATGCTGGCGGCGATCCAGTACGACGAGCGCAACACCGGCTTCGTGCCCCGCCCGCAGGTCCCCGGCACGCGCCTGAACGAGGACATTCGCGACGTGTTCCTGCGCGTCGCCAGGGACAACGACATCCGCGTGATGTCCAGCGTCACGCTCAGCGGCACCTACGCCCTGGCCGAGGAGTCGGTATCGGACGAAGCGGTGGCGGCCGGAGCGGACACCGTCCGCTTCGTCACCCGCGACGGCAAGCAGGTGATGGGCCGGACGCTGAACGGATTCCATCCCAGGGTGGAGGCGGCCTTCTTCGATCTGCTGGAGAAGATCGCCCGCAACTGCGCCGAGTGCCCCAACTGGGTGGGGATGAACTTCATCGCCTACCCTGGCTTCAGCGCCCCCTGCTTCCCCGCCGACCCTCCCAACGTCCGCGATCTCATCTACGGCTATGAGGATAACACCACCGCCCGCTTCGAGAAGGACACCGGCGTGAATGTCCCCGGCGACCCGCGGGATCCGGCCCGGTTCCGAAAGCGGTACGACTTCCTGACGGCGCCGGACATGCGCGAGCGGTGGGTCGCCTGGCGCAACCAGGAGGTGCGGCGGTTCATGCTGGCCGCACGCGACCGCCTCCGCCGGCTGCGGCCGGACGCGGTGGTGAACTACACCGCTTATGTGGATGTGCGCTACCTCAATGTCTGGGCGCGCACCAACCAGCCCTACGGAGAATGGCTGCGCGAGCTGATGCTCGACCCGGCGGTGGTGAGCGGCGACGACGGCGTGAGCGTGTCACGCTGCTTGCACGCCACTCTGCGCTACCAGCCGATGATGGTGAAGGAGGGATGGGCTCCCGGCTGGGCGCAGAGCGTGGAGCCACAGGCCGCGGAAGCGTATGTGCCCCAGACCAACCGCATCGCGATGGTGATGCACCACTTCGATGAGGTGGAGTATCGGGCGCCGGGGATCGCCTTCCCGCAGTATGCGAAGCCTTCCGGCGAGATTGACTGGCCCTGGCGCGCCAGTCTGGGTCCCTTCTACACCCAGGCGCCGGACGAGTACGCTCGCGAGCCGTTCGTGCAGGCGCTGATCACCGGCGACCCGGAGACCACCTTCTTCGGGTGGTGCGACTCCACCATCCTGGTGGGCAACGAGCAGACCCTGCGCGACTTCGCACGCGCCTACACGGCGCTGCCGAGCGCCCCGTTCCAGCCGGTTCTGAACACGGGCCTGGAGACCGATCTCGCCATCCGCGCGGCCAGCGTGGGCGACGACAGCTACTTCTACGTGGCGAACCCGGGGTGGTGGCCGGTGAAGGGGAGCGTGCTGCTCTTCGGCGCCCGTGCGATCACCGACCTGGCCACGGGCAAGGTCGTCGAGGGCCAGGTGGGGGCGGAGGGCCTGCTTCTGCCGGTGTCACTGCCCCCCTACGGGGTGGCCGCGTTCCGCTCGGCCGGCAAGTCGCTTCGCATCCTCTCTTACCGCACCGAGCCGAACGCCGCCGCCGCCAAGTACCTAGGGAAGGTCGCCGTCAGCGGCCTCATCCTGTCCGGACAGCCGGCGGTCGCAAATGTGGTGTCTGCCGACGAGATGGCAGCCGGAAAGGCTCGCCTCGGGAAGGTACATGACGGTGTCAGAGAGGGACGCCTCGCGGCCGCCTGGAGCACCCTCAGCGATTGGCGCGCCTGGGAGTTCTGGCACGACCGGCTGCACAGCGACAGCGGCAGGCGCCTCTGGATGACGGTCGGTCCCTTCCCGGGCGCCCGCGACGCCTCGGCGCTCACCGCGAGCACGCCGGTGGAGCAGGACGCGCTCGGCGGCGCCCTCGACTTCACCAAGACCTACCAGGGGCTGAACGCCCGCGGCGGACAGGCGGAGGTGAAGTGGCGCCCGCTCGTCTCGACGGCGCGCGGCGATGATCCCGACTACGTGGACTTCCTCAACCGGCTCAGCCCGGGCGAGTGGTGCGTCGCCTACGCCTTCACCCGCGTCCATTCCCCGGCGGAGCGCGACGCGACCCTCGCGGTCGGCTCCGACGACGGCGTCCGCGTCTGGGTCAACGGCGCGCTCGTCCACGACAACTACGTGGCGCGCGCCCCCGAGCCGCAGCGGGACCGCATTCCGGTACATCTGAAGGCGGGGTGGAACACGCTGCTGGTGAAGGTGGAACAGCAGATCGGCGGGTGGGGGTTCTTCCTCGACCTGCTCGACGCGGAGGGGAAGCCGCTGCCGGAGATCACGTTCTCCGTCGCGGATCCGGGCAAACCGTCTCCTTAATGAGGGGGTTGTCTGTGCCCTCCGTGTCTCTGGACTGCTAACGGGCAGAACCTGCAAGCGCCGCGCGGAGTCCCGGGCATTGGAAATACCCGTCTCGCGGGCCTGCGGCCGACCGCCCTCGCGGGCGGGGAATATCTCGGCGTCCGGGAGGACGCTCAGCGGCGCCGCGCCGCCCGCCAGACGGGTATTTCCAATGCCCGGCCTTCTCGCGGGCCTGCCGCGCTGCGGTGAGTCTTTCCTACGCTTCTCGGATCAGACCCAACATGCACCCAACTCGAATCATCCTGGAGGCCAAGCGCCGCTCGGTGGAGAACAAGCTGAACCCGCTGCCGTTCGAGCTGGCGGTCAGTCTCCCCTTGCTCGGCGTGATGGTCGGCGTCTTCCTCTTCGCGGGCTACCTCTTCTTCCAGATCCTCTTCCGCTTCCTGCGCGACAGCCCACCCTTCGGCACCATGCTCACTGAGCGCCTGCTGGCGATGGTCTTCCTCGCCTTCCTCTCGATGCTGGTCTTCAGCAACGTTGTTACCTCGCTCACCACGCTCTATCTCTCCGAGGAGCTGGAGTTCCTCATCGCTCGCCCGGTCGCCCACGTAGCCGTCTTCTTCGCGCGGTTCTGGGAGTCGCTCCTGTACAGCTCCTCGGCCTTCGTGGTGATGGGGCTGCCGATCTTCCTCTCTTACGGGCGGGTACACGAGGCGCCGCTGTGGTTCTACCCGGCGGTGCTCCTCTTCTACGCGCCCTTCCTGCTGGTGCCGGCGGCGGCCGGAGCGATGGTGACAATGCTCCTGGCGCGCTTCTTCCCGGCACGGAAGACGCGCGCGGCGTTCTGCGCCCTCCTCGTTCTGCTCCTGGGTGCGATGGGCGCCGTGGTCCACGTGGTCGGCCGCGGCACCCTCGCGCGCCTGGACGCCACCACGTCGCTCAACCAGATCATGGACGCGCTGCGGATATCGGAGGTACCCTATCTCCCCAACCACTGGATCTCCCGGGGGATCATCGCGGCGGCGCAGGGAGACGCGCGCGCGGCCGGGTTCTACCTGCTGGTGCTCCTCAGCACGGCGGCGATGGGGCTGCAGCTCTGCGGCTGGCTGGCGCCGGTGATCTACTACCCCGGATGGGCGCGCACCCGCGAGAGCGAGGAGCGCAATAACCAGATATACTCTTCTATACTATATTATAGAGTAATATATTATGTCATCGAGGCGGTGCTGCGCCCGGTGCGCCGGCCCGCCCGGGCCCTCTTCGTGAAGGACCTGAAGAGCTTCTGGCGCGACCCCGCCCAGTGGGCGCAGCTCCTGCTCCTTTTCGGCCTGCTGATCATCTACGTCAGCAACCTGCGCAACGCCCGCATCAACCTCCAGGACCCCTTCTGGCAGAGCGTCATCTCCTTCTTCAACATGGGCGCCACCTGCTTCGTGCTCGCCACCATCACCTCGCGCTTCATCTTCCCGATGTGGAGCCTGGAGGGGCGCCAGTTCTGGGTGGTCGGTCTCGCCCCCCTCTCCCGCCGCCAGCTCATGCGCCAGAAGACCTTCGCTGCCGCGCTCGGCATCCTCTTCCTCGGCGAGACGGTGATGATGTACGCCAACTACATGCTGCGCGTGCCCGCGCTGATGCTCGTCCTCTCCGGCGTGACGGTCGCCTGCGCCAGCGTCGGCCTGGTCTGCCTGGCGATGGGTCTGGGCGCCCTCTTCCCCAACTTCCGCGAGGACAACGCCGCCCGCATCGCCAGCGGCGCCGGGGGCACCCTCAACGTGATCATCAGCCTCCTCTATGTCGGCGTGCTGATCGCCGTGCAGACGTACCCGATCCACGCCATCCTCACGGGCCGCGTGGCCCACTGGCACGCCTTGCGCAACGAGCTGGCCCTCGCCGGCGGCGCGTTCCTCCTCATCAACGCCCTGGCCATCGGCCTGCCGATCTGGCTGGGGCTTCGGGCGGTGGATCGGATGGAGCTGTAGGTGAAGCGACCAGAGTGAGCGCGAGCGCGGAGTGACGGGAGTGGCGCCGGGCCGGATAGAAACCGTCGCCTCAGGGACGCTCCCCGGCCTGGTACGAGCGCTCCAGCACCTCGGCGGGGTGCAGCACCTCGATCTCGAGACCGCGCTCGCGCACGCCGGCGCGGATCTGGAGGAGGCAGCCGGGGTTCGCGGCGACGACGATGTCCGCCCGCGTGCGCTCGATGTTGTGCAGCTTCCGCTCCAGGAGGCGCCGGGCCATCCCCGGCTGGGTGACGTTGTAGATTCCCGCGCTGCCGCAGCACCAATCGGACTCCGGCAGATCCACGAGCTGCAGCTCGGGAATGGCGGCCAGCAGGCGGCGTGGCTGCGCGCGGATGCCCTGGGCGTGCGCCAGGTGGCAGGCGTCGTGGTAGGTCGCCCTCGCGGGCAGCGGTCCCAGGCCCTGAGTGAAGCCCGGGAGCTCCGGCACCAGCTCGGTGAAATCACGGACGCGGGCCGACAGGGCGCGCGCCCGCTCGGCGTAGGCCGGGTCGTCGGCCAGCAGCTCCCCGTACTCCTTCATCGCCGCGCCGCACCCGGCGGCGTTGGCCACGATCACGTCGGGGGCTTCCGCCAGGAAGGCAGCCACGTTGCGCCGGGCGAGGCGGCGCGCCGCCTCGCGGGAGCCGCCGTGCAGGTGGATCGCGCCGCAGCAGCCCTGCCCGGCCGGCACCACCACCTCGCAGCCGCTGCGCGCCAGCACGCTCACCATCGCCGCGTTCATCTCGGGGCAAAGGACGCGCGCGGCGCACCCTTCCAGAAACGCCACTCGCAGCCGCGCCCGGCCGCGGGCGGGCGTCCGCTCCGGGAGCGCCCCGGTGTGAGGGAGCCGCGGGGGCAGCAGGGCGAGCGCCTCGCGCAGCCGGCGCGGGAGCAGCCCGCCCACCCCCAGGCGGCGGGCCAGGTGCCCCAGACCCACGAGGCGCCGCAGGCGCGCCGGCTCCGGGAACACCCACTCGGCCGCGCGGTTCACGAGACGCTCCCGCAGCGGGCGCGCGCCCGCGCGCGCGACGCCCGCCCGGGTTGCCTCCAGGAGAGAGCCGTACTTCACTCCCGATGGGCACGCGCTCTCGCAGGCGCGGCAGTCCAGGCAGAGGTCCAGGTGCTGCAGCACCGTGGCCCCGGGGGGCAGGCGCTTGTCGGCGAGGGCGCGCATCAGGTAGAGGCGGCCGCGCGGCGAGTCCATCTCCCGGCCCAGCTCCGCATAGGTGGGGCAGGTGGGGAGGCAGAAGCCGCAGTGAACGCAGTCCAGGAGATCGTCGTGGCGCTTCACAAGTTCCCCACAAACCGTCCGGGGTTGAGGATGCCGCCGGGGTCGAAGCGCCCCTTCAGGGCGCGCGCGAGCCGGAAATCAGGGCGCACCGGCCCCCACACATCCAGGTCTGCCTTCAGCGCGAAAGGCGCCGACTCCACGACCAGCACGCCTCCCAGGGCGGCTGCCTGCTCGCGGGCGCGCGATACCGCCGCGGCGGCGTTCCCATCGGCGGGCAGCACCACGCGCACTACTCCGAGGAGCGCATGCGCCCACACCGGCCACTCCGGGCGGAACGCCGGCAGCAGATCCGGCACGCGACTGCTGAGCACCGAAGCCCGGCACACCACCGTTTCCGGCGTCCCCAGCACCATCCGGCCCAGCCCCCGCCGCGCCCGCTGCGACACCGTAGGCGCGCTCTCGCCGGCCTGGAGGCCGCACCGCCGCGCCAACTCGCGCGCCCGCGCCACCTGCCAGGCCACCGTCTCCGCCGGGCCGTCGAAGGAGAGGGCCACCACCCAGGAGGGGCGGAGGCCGAGGCGCTCCATCGCAGGCGGGTTGACCAGCTCCGCGTGCTGCGGCAGGAGCTCCGAGCCCGCCGCGCGCTCCAGCACGCCCGCGGCATCCCTCGGATCGCGACACCGGATCGCGACCGTGCGCCGCGCCTCGGGCAGGGGCGCCACCTTCACCGTGGCCTCGACAATCACCCCCAGAGTGCCGAGCGACCCGGTGAAGACGCGGCAGAGGTCGAAACCCGCCACGTTCTTGACCACGCGCGCCCCGCTCCGCACGGCGGTGCCGTCCGCGAGCGCGATGGTGAGGGCGAGGAGCAGATCGCGCGGCCCCCCGCAGGCCAGGCGGGAAGGGCCGCTCGCGTCGGCGGCGAGGATGCCGCCGATAGTGCCGCCGCCGCTCGCCTCCGGATCGTCGGCGCCGGGAGGATCAAGGGGGAGCCACTGCCCGCTGGCCGCCAGCTTCCGGTTCAGGTCCGGCAGGCGCACCCCGGCATCCACGCGCACGGTCATCTCGGCGGGCTCGTGCTCGATGCGCCCGCAGAGGCGGCGCAGCGAGAGCGCCAGGTCATAGCGCCGCGGCGGGTGGCCCAGACCCCGGTGCAGACCGGCGCCGACGGGGCACACGCCCAGCCCGAACTCCGCCGCCAGGCGCAACACCGCGCACACCTGCTCCACCGTCTCCGGCGACGCCACGGCGCACGGCGTCACCCCGTCAACGGCGTCGCCGGCCGCGCCCTCGCCCGTCAGCAGCGCCTCCGGCGGGAGGATGGCCCCCAGTGCCGCCAGCCACGACTCCGAGCCCCCGCCGCGCGCGCCGGGAGAGACCGGCGCCTCCCTGGCCGGCTCCGGGGGAGGGAGAACCTTCCCCGGGTTGCACAGCCCCGAGGGATCGAAGGCGGCATGGAGGCGGCGCATGGCATCCAGGTCCGCGGCGGTGAAGAGGGAGGGCATCATGCCGATCTTCTCGGTGCCGATGCCGTGCTCGCCGGTGATGCTGCCCCCCTTCGCCACGCACAGCCGCAGGATTTCGTCGCCGGCCGCCAACACTCGCCGCACCTCGTCGGCATCGCGCTCGTCGAAGAGGACCACTGGGTGCAGGTTGCCGTCGCCGGCGTGGAAGACGTTCCCGATGCGAAGGTTGTGCCGGCGCGCGATCGCGGCCACCTCGCGCAGCACCGGGGCCACCTGCGACCGGGGGATCACGCCGTCCTGGGTGCAGTAGGAGGGGCTCAGGCGGCCGACGGACCCGAAGGCGCGCTTCCGGCCATACCAGAGCGCCGAGCGCTCCCCCTCGTCGGCCGCCAGGCGAACGGCGCGCGCGCCGCGCTCGCGGCAGATCGTCTGCACGGCCCGTGCCTGGCCGTCCATGCCGGCTTCCAGGCCGTCCAGCTCGATGATCAGCACGGCGTCGGCGTCGCGTGCGAGGCCGCACGCGCAGGCGTCTTCCACGGCCTGGACGAAGAGGCTGTCCATCATCTCAAGGGCGGCGGGGATGATGCCGCGGCCGATGATCGCCGAGACGGTCTCGCTCGCGTCGTCCACCCGGTCGTAGACGGCCAGGAGGGTGCGGAAGGCCTGCGGCTGGCGTATCAGGCGCACGAGGGCGCGGGTGACGACGCCGAAGGTGCCCTCCGAGCCGATCACCGCGCCGCGCAGGTCGTAGCCGGGCGCCTCGCCGCTCCGCTCTCCCAGCCAGACGACTTCGCCGTCGGGGAGCACCATCTCCAGGCCGAGGACGTGGTTGGCCGTCACACCGTACTTCAGCGTGTGCGGCCCGCCGGAGTTCTCGGCGATGTTGCCGCCGATGGTCGAAGCGACCTGACTGGAGGGGTCGGGGGCATAGGCGTAGCCGCGCTGGCTCACGGCTTGGGTGACGTGGATGTTGACGACGCCGGCCTCGACGAGGGCGCGGCGGTTGCGCAGGTCCACTTCCAGGATACGGCTCATGCGGGTGAGCGCGATCTGCACGCCGCCCTGAACCGCCAGACAGCCGCCGCTCAGGCCCGTGCCCGCGCCGCGCGCGACGAAGGGAATCCGCTCGCGGTGGCAGAGGCGCACCACCCGGGCCACCTCGTCGGTCGAGGCGGGCAGCACCACGGCCTCCGGGCACGCCTTGTCGATGGTGTAACCGTCGCACTCGTAGACGATCAGCTCTTCCGGGGCATGGATGACCTGATCGCTCCCGACGATGCGTGCCAGTTGGCGCAGCACGCGTGCGCTCAGCATGTGGGTCTCCGGGCACCCCGCGTGAGGGCGGCGCTCTTCATCGCTTCTTCCCTCCGGGGAGTTCGCGCCCGGTCGGGCGAATTCCTCTAGGTAGGATGGTGGACTGAAGGGGCAGATTGCGCACGGACCCTTGTGACGGAACCGGACCATGTAGGGGCGGACCGCGTGTCCGCCCGGGTGTAGCGCACTCGTGGTGCCGGGCGGACACCCGGTCCGCCCCTACACGGACACTGCCCATACATGCGCCGACAACCGCCCGGCCACACAGGGCGGACACGCGGTCCGCCCCGGCACGGATACTGCCCCTTCACTCCAGCGGGCCGCTTGGCCTCTGCGGGCGGGATCGCCGACGGGTGCGGCACGCGAGCCCCTACCCAGCGGGGCACGAGGCTCCGGCCCGGCGCTATACCTGCCCCGTCATTCCCCGCCTGATACGCCGGGGATCTCCAGGCTCACGCCGAGGCCGAAGTCGCCGCCGCGGCTGTGGAGGAGGATACCGGGCTGGATGCAGTGGAGGCGGCGCGAGTAGCTCAACTCCCAGGCGTAGAGGCCGCCCTCGCGCAGGCCGTACTCCAGCGCCACGCCGACGGCACGCCGGGGGTTGCGGTTTCGCCACGCCAGCTCCAGGCTGCGCGGGGTGTCCACCCGGTCGAAGAAGAAGGGGGTTTCGCCGCCGATGAGGTGGTGGCGGAAGCTCATCTCGAAGGTGTTGGCGCGCGATGGCCGCCAGCCCGCGCTCACCTCCGGGGTGATGACGGTGTAGCGCCCCCCCTCACTATAGAAGGCGGCGCGCGCGCGCAGGGCGGTGCCGAGCTCCACGCGGGGAAGCGGCCGGAAGGGGCGCGCCTCCGCCGCGGCGGCCAGGTTCAGGCGGCCCGCAGCCACTTCGGTCGGGTGCTCGGTATAGCGCCCGGCGCTCCCCCCGGCGACGACGCGGAAGCGCCGGGAGCCCTCCCACGCGCCCCCCTCGATGTCGCCCCGGAGGACCAGCGGCCCGGCCGGCGCCCGGGGAGTGCCGATCTGGAGCGGCCCCCCGGGGCTGATCTCGGATGGAACGAAGAAGGTGACCGCCGGCAACACCGTCACCGTCAGCCCCCCGACGAACCGGCTGGAGGCGTCCTCCTTGAAGCCGGCGCGGATCCCCAACGGCACGGGACCAAAGCGGTCCACGCTGGTGCCCCCGCGGATGGTGTGCCGGGCGGAGAGCACCACGTACCCCTCGGCGGTGCTCTGCTTCAGGAGGGCGAGGCGGAAGCCGGTCTGGATCCCGATCAGGTCGGTGCGCCCGATGAGGAGCCGGGGAAAGAGGAGCGGGCCGCGCCGCTCCGGCCCGAGGTTGAGGGCGAGCCGCGGCAGGGTGATCACCCGGCGGCCAAGGACGAGGAGGGAGACGCCGCGCGCCACGACGCGCTCACCGGGCCGCAGCACGATCTCTCTGGCGCGCACGGCATAGTGCCGGTGCGCTCCGGGGCAGGTGGTGAAGAGGGCATCGCGGGCCACCATCTCCGCCCGGGTGCCGGAGACGGACTCGCCCTCGATGTAGTAGGTAACATCCGCCTCCGGCGCGGGGATCTCCACCCGCACCTCCTCCGCCGCGGCCGCGCCGGTCTGGACATTGTAGGAAAGCCGGGCCCCCCGCAACTCCCCCGAGGGCCGGCTCAACACCACGTCGCCGGTGGCCGCGATCACGCCCGTGCGCAGGTCGTAGGTGGCTTCCTGCGCGCGGAGCGTATCGGGGGGCCGGGTGACGACCACGTCGCCGGTGGCTCGCGCCAGGCGCTCCGGCACGAGGGTGACGGTCTCCGCCTCCATGTCCACCGCGGCCTCGCCCGGCGCGCGGGGTGGGATGCGGATGCGCGTGCGCTCCTGCGCGCCCGCCGTGCCCGTCCCCGATGAGAGGGCCAGCAGCAACGTGACGCACGCTCCCCGCATCCGCCAAATCTGAAATCTGAAATCTGAAATCTGAAATCCCCAAAACAAAGGCCCCCGGGGCCCGGCGTGGCCGGATTCCGGGGGCCTGATCACACGGCCGCTGCGCGCTTAGAAGCGCACACCCGCCTGCGCGGTGGCGACCCAGCCGCGATAGTTCGCGGGCTGGTTCGAGACGTCCACGGCGTACTTCTGGAAATCGGCGAGCTGCAGGAGCAGCTTGGCCGCCACGTCCGGCGTGAAGTTGTGGCCGATCCCGAAGTTCAGGTAGGTCTCCGTATTCTTGATACGGGTGCCGACCAACGGGCTGCCACCCACGCCCATCGTGGGCAAGGCGAGCGGCGCGGCGCCCGCGGCGCCGAGGTAGTTGCGGAAGACCTGCTCGAAGCCCAGGTCCACGGTGTTGTCCGAGGTGAGCCCGAACTGAACACCGACCAGGTAGCGGTTGATCCTCAGATCGCCCTCATCCGGGTCGGTGCCGATGACGCTGGAGCCGATGAAGGTCGGGACCTCATCGCCCTCATACCACTCGCCGCTGGCCCGGAAGGCCATGTTGCGCAGGAAGGAGGCGATGTCCCACTTCAGGGGCACGCGAGCTTCGGCCAGCCAGCCCTGGATGCCACGCGGGTTCTTCCAGCTCCCCATCACGCCCCAGTAGCCGGGGGTGAGGTAGCCGAGCTCGATCAGGCGGTAGCCGCCGCCGAGCTGGAGGTCGGCCGCGCTGCCGAGAGCGATGTTGTAGAACGCGCGAGCGTCCACGGCCCAGTCGTCCAGCGCGCGCGGGCGGTTGATGGCGCCCGTGTCGGACTGAGCGAAGGCGCCCTCGGCCTGGAACTGGAAGTTCCAGATGTTGGTGCGCAGGTCGGCGCTGAGGATCTGGGCGCGGGCATCCTCGCCCGGCACCGTCACGCCGCCAACGGTCGTGTCCACGCGGGGGCCGCTGCCGGCTGCCAGGAGCCAGTTCAGGCCGACGATGGTGTTGCGGAACGGCCCGAAGGTCACGCCCGCCTCTTCCACCGGGGCTTCTTCCGCCGCTGCGGGAGCGGTGGCTTCGGCCGCGGCGACCTGGCGCAGGCCGCTGGGAGTTGCCGGCGTGATGTTGAGCTGCTCGGCGGTGCCGACGGGCAGCTCCTCGGCGCGGATCGGCGACACCTCAGGCTCGCCGAAGACCAGGCGAACCGCCGCGAAGTTGTTCATCTCGCGGATCGGCGCGGTGGCGCCGACGGGAGCGCCCGCCAGATCCGATCCGGCGAAGCCGCCGAAGACGGTGGCGAGGCCCTGCGGGCCCGCACCGGTGTAGACGTTCAGCGGCAGGAGTCGGCCATCCTGCGGGTTGGTGCCCGCGAGGGCGCGCAGCTTCGCGCCGCCGAAGCGCCAGGTGGTGCTGGCGCCCCAGAAGACCACCTCACCGCTATCCTCGCGCGGGATATAGGTGTAGGTGTCGGGGTCAATCGCCTTGAAGGTGAAGGGCGTCAACTGGCTCCCCTGGAGGCCCAGGGTCAGGTCCTGGGGGGTCTCCCCGCCGAAGACGCGGAAGGGCACGTTGACGAACACCTTGTAAGGCGTCACCGCGCTGGCGTCATCGGCCGTTTCGTTGTAGCCGTGGTTGACGCCGGCGCGGTAGCTCGGCACGTAGTTGCCGATGTTGAGGGCGGTGCCCACGCGCACATCGGCGAACGGCCGGGCCACGATCCCGAGGTCCAGGTCGTACCACCCGAGGAGCGGGGTGAGAAGGTTCGTGTCATCGTTGAGCGGGCGGAAGTCGTGCCCGAAGGCGGGGCGGAAGGTGCCCGCGGTTGCGTTGAAGAGCTGGTCGCTCTTCATGTCGCCCTTGGCGATGATGTTGGCGCTCCCCACGATGCGGGGGAGGCGATCCAGCTCCGCCTCGATGGCGTCCACCCGCGCGGTCAGGTCGGCGAGTTGGCGCTTCACCGCCTCGACGTCCACTTGCAGGCGCGTCAGCTCCGGGCGGAACTCGTCCACCAATCGCTGCAGGGTCTGCAGCTCCTGGCGCGTCACGAAGTCCCCCGAGGGCGTTGTCGGCCGGCGGTCGAGCGCCTCCTGGATCATCTGCTGGACCTGCTCCCGGGTGAGCATCTGGTCGCGGAGCTTCTGGAGTTCTTGGTTGAGGTCTTCCTGGCTTACACCTCCGGCTGTCGGCACCCCTCGAGTGTCCCGGATCCGCCCCAGCAGGCCCGTGATCATGCGGGCGGTCATTTGAGCGAGTTCATAGCGCGTCACCGGTCGCTTGCCGATGAAGGTTCCGTCGGGGAAGCCTTCCATCAGGCCCAGGCGGCGCATCGACTCCACGGCGTTGTACGCCCAATGATCGGGCGGCACGTCCGCGAAGGGCTCCGGCTTGAGGGTTCCCTGAGGATTCAGGGGCGCCATCTCCACCTGAGCCTGCAGCCTGGGCAGCGAGACGGTGACCGCCATGAAGGCCGCTGCGATTACGGTAATCGCCAGCTTTCTCATTTTCGTTCTTCCTCCTTGCGGTCGCAAGTACCGAACGCCACGCACCCCGGCGTGGCGCCTGCACGATCTCCCGGCAGGTGCCCCAACGAGAAACCCGGGCGAGTGGCCTTGTTACCTGCGCTCCGGGCATCTCTCGGCAGCCGCCCGAGAGAGAACCACCGCCGCTCCGCACGTGCCGGACTTCTGCTGCGAAGCCGCTGGGCCACCCCCCTTCCGTCCGGCGGCCTGGCGTGCGACGGTGTGATACCGAGTCGAGCAAGACGGCAGCATTCTAAGGGTATGATCTGGTCAGCTTCAGGTGCGACGAACGAGGTTCTGCCGACCATTCAATGTGTGCCCTTCCCTGTGCCCACCAAGCGGGCGGAGGGGACGGGTACGCCCCACACGGCGTTTCTGAGTATAACACACAGGCTCGTGGATGTCAAGCAAACCATTCCTGCGGCTCTCGCCAATCCGCTCGTCGAAGACCCGCGTGCTCCCTCGCTCATTATGATGCCTCCCGGCGCGGGAAAGTTCCGCCCGGCAGCGGCCTTCGCCGACCATAGTGCCCTCAACCGCCGGGAGCACCCCGGAGACTGCCCGGAGCGCCCGAGAATCGGGCTGGTCTCCTCCGAGGCAAACGGCCCACACTGCCCGGAGCGCCCGAGAATCGGGCTGGTCTCCCTTGACGCCCGGCCGCGGTTTTCGTAGAATGGCGCGGGAGGATCCTTCACCGTGCGCGCTCACGCTCGCCGCTTCGCCTGGCTCATCGCCCTGGTGGTCGCCCTTCCCGCGCTGCGGGGCGACGACGCGCCGCCGCTGCCGCCACCGCCGGCTGCGCCCCCCGACCCACCGCCCCCCGCCGCCCGCGCGCTCCTGCTCCGCTGCCGGTTCCGCGAGGGCGAGGAGCGCACCTACCATCTGAAGCTGGCGGGGAAGGGCGCGGCGGCGATGGCCGAGGGCGGCCTCAGCCTGCCGCTCACGTTCAAGATGGAGGCATCCATCGCGGAGAAAGTCGCCCGCGTCTATGAATGCGGCGACGCGGACGTGGCGACGACCATGACCACGGAGGAGGCGCTGCTGAACGGCACTCCGCTCTCGAGCGGCGTCTCGTTCCCGGGCACGGTCACCGGGCCGCTTCGGGTGACGGCGCGCGTATCGCCATCCGGGCAGGTGGTGGAGGCGAAGTCCGCAGCGGGGGTCGGCTCTCCCGGCGGCGTGGCCGGGCCGAGTGCCGCGCTCACGGCTCTCGGCCGCGGGCTGGCCCTCCCCGAGCGCCCGGTGAAGGTGGGCGAGTCGTGGCGCGCCCCCGCGCCCACGGAGGCCGGCGGGGAGTTCCAGGCCACCACCACGCTGATCGCCATCGAGGAGGCGAAGGGACGCACGGTGGCCCGCCTGAAGCACGTCTTCGCCGGGCCGGTGCCGGCGCAGGCTCTCGGGTCCTCCGGCGCGGCCGGCGGATCGGTGACCGGGCGGCAGGCGGGCGATCTGGTTCTGCGCTTCGACGTGGACGCCGGACGGATCCTGGGCGCCACCGGCACGGTAGACATGGCGACGGGGCCGGCCGCGGGCGGCGCGGGCTGGGACGTGCGACTGCTGCTGGAGATACGGCTGACGGGCGAGGGAGAATGAACGGGTGCGCTTGCCATCGGGACGCCAGGGTGTGAGGCATGGTGTCGGGTTTCGCTGTCTTGTTGATTCGAGGCAGCGGAGGCGCTATAATGCTCTTGGCAACGGCGGCCTCGTGCGGCCCCCAAGAGAGGGGGGCCCGAACCGAGCCTGTCTGGAAAGGACGTGTGAGCGTGGCGAGCGCCACTCTGGAGCGGGTCCTGGAGCAGGTGAAGGAACTGAGTGCGGCGGAGCAGCAGGAACTACGCGAGTTCCTGGCACGCTTGGCCGGCGAAGAGGCGGGTGACGGCCCGGAAGATGCGTTCGAGCGGGGGCTGCTCGAGGCGGGAATTCTGACAGAGCCCAAGCCGCCAGGGGTCGATTCGATGGTCTATGAAGGCCGTACGCCGTTCAGGGTCACTGGCAAGCCAGCCTCGGAGATCATCCTCGAGGAGCGGCGGTAGGGTGGGCGCGTACTTCCTGGATAGTAGTGCCCTCGTCAAGCGGTACTTGAGCGAGGCGGGTTCACCGTGGGTCCTCCACGTCACGCACCCCTCCGCCGGCAACCGGCTCTACATCGTACGGATCGCGCCAGTCGAGGTGGCATCGGCGATCACGCGCAAGGAGAGGGAGGGTGCCCTGACGTCTCAGGACGCGCAGACCGCCGTTGATCAGCTTCGGCAGGACGTCATGCTCCAATACCGCGTGGTTGCCATGGACGGCCCGTTGGCCGAGGATGCAGTGGCGGCGGTCAGGAAACATGCTCTCCGCGCCTACGATGCTGCGCAACTCGCCGCAGCCCTATCGGTCGAGCGTCAGCGAACCGCCGGCTCGCGGCCCCCGCTGACGTTCGTGTGTGCGGACGCGGTGCTGAACGCCGCCGCGGCAGCCGAGGGTCTGGTGGTAGAGGACCCCAACTCACACCCGTAGGTGGGTTCGAGGTACCCTCTTCCCGGTGCCGCGGCGCTTTCGGCCATCAGCACTCCCCGAGGAGGAGGCATCCCGATGCTGGAGCGTCTATTCCGTCTGAAGGAGCGCGGCACCACCGCGCGCGTCGAGGTCCTCGGCGGGGCGACCACCTTCATCATCGAGTTGGAACAGCCCGGCAGTCTCCTCGGCCAGCGGGCGACTCCTCGGCTGGCGCTCCGCCAGCGGAGGAGGTCACCCATCGGGACCTACCGCGTGCCGCAGCCGCTCCAGGATCTCTGCCGTGCCACGCGGCACGTCCGGCTCAATCGTGAGCTGCACGACGACCTGATCATTCACGTCCACCGGCAGAAGGGCCGAAAAACCCCGTTCTCATACACAGCGGGAACCCTGGCCGCGTTCACGGATCCACATCCGCACCCATCCTACCCCGCCGCGGGGGCCGCGTCAAGTGATTCGTTGCCGGCACTCCAAACAAAACGGGCGATTCCCGGCGTCTTACTCTATGGAGGCCACGATGATGGAGCCGGATGCCGGAGCGGCCACCCTCCCGGGAGCCCTGCCGTTGCGAAGCGAAGCGCAAGCGAGCGGTGACCAACTGGCCGATCTCTACGACCGGCACGCGGGCGCGCTCTACCGCTACGCGCGGGCGCTCACCGGCTCGGCGGAGGACGCCGAGGACGCCGTGCAGGAGGTCTTCTGCCGCGCGGCGCGGCACCCGGCGCGCCTGGAACGGGTGCGCGACGCGCGCGCCTATCTCCTCACCGCCGTGCGCAACGCCGCCCGCAGCAC
The DNA here is from genome assembly GCA_016199585.1 of Armatimonadota bacterium. Lineage (GTDB taxonomy): Bacteria > Armatimonadota > JAAZEB01 > JAAZEB01 > JAAZEB01 > JACQGM01. The sequence continues at coordinate 5,303 of JACQGM010000340.1, read as the reverse complement.
CCTGCGCGGCCGGCGCCGCCGGAGCGACCTGGAGACGGCGCTCCCGGAGGACCTGGCGGTAGCCGCCGCCCCCGACCCCGGCATCGGCGTGGTGGATGCCCTCGCGCTGCGGGAGGCGTTCGCTGCGCTCCCCGTGGAGCAGCGGGAGGTGCTGGCGCTGAAGGTCTTCGAGGGGATGACCTTCCGGGAGATCGCCGCGACGACGCGCGCGTCGCAGAACACGGTGGCGAGCCGCTATCGCTACGCCATCGAGAAGCTGCGCCGGGCGCTGGAGGAGCCGGAGAATGGATGACGAGCGCATCGAGGAGATGCTGCGCGAGAGCTGGCGGCCCGAGCCGTCGCCGGGGATGCGCGAGCGGGTGCTGCGCCGGGCGGGGGAAGCGGCGCCCCCCGCGCGGAGGCGGCGCCGGGCCGGCCGGTGGCAGTACGCACTGGCGTGCCTCGGGATTCTGTCGGTCGCCCTGGCAGGCGCCTCGGACGCGGCGCGGCGGGGCCGCATCGCGGCCGTGCAGGGCGACGGAGGCCGCCCGGTGGTCGGGGTGACCCCGGAACGCCTGCTGGAACAGCGGCGCGAGATGGAGAGGCTGCTGGCCCGGGCGACGGGCCGCGACACCGACGAGGAGGGATCGCTATGAGACGGCGAGAGTGGCGGGCTTCGGCCCGGTGGCGGATGGTGGGCAAGGCGGTGTTCGTCCTGGTCGTAGTGGCAGCCATCGTCCACAGCGCGGCGGTGGTGGTGCTGGGGCGGCGGGTGGAGGCGCGTCTGGCGGCCCTCCGTGCGGCAGGGCAGCCGGTCTCCGTGACGGAGCTGGCGGGGCCCCCGGTGCCGGACGACCAGAATGCGGCGACGGTCTACCGGGGGATCTTCCGCACGCTGCCGACTACTGGCGGCCAGTTCCCGAGCCAGCCTTCGGGTTCGAGTGCGCCCCGGCCGGCCATCCTCGATTGGGCGCCGGAGCCGAGTGCGCAGGCGCAGGAGGACGCCAGGGTTCTGGGCCACTACTTGGACCCCGAGCGTCGGGCTCAGGAGGCGGGGCTGCACGAGAGAGCACGCAGGGCGGTGGCTCGCTACGCGGAGATCCCGCGCCTGACAGCGCAGGCGGTCGCCCGGCCCCAATGCCGCTTCCCCGTGAACTGGGAGGATGGCGCCGGAGCCCTCGTCCCGCACCTGCTGCGGATAGGCTCCCTGGCGCGCTTCCTGGCGGCGAAGGCGGTGCTGGATGCAAGGGACGGCCGCATGGCGGAGGCGGCGCAGGCCGTCACGCTGACCTTCCAGGTCTCTGAGAGCCTGCGTGACGATCCCTCGCTCATCGGTCAGCTCGTCCGCATGGCCGCGCTGCAGGTCGGCGCCACCGCCCTGCGCGAGGTGTCCGAGTGGGGCGACATCCCCGAGGAGGATGCCCGGCGGCTGGCTGATACCCTCGCCCGGATCGATCCTGGCCCGGGATTCGTGGAGGCGATGGCCGTAGAGCGCGCGATGGGGATATCAGTCTTTGGTCGCGTGGGCCGCCGAAGCAGCGCCGGGCCGCCTTCCCCGGCGAACGGTGCCAGCAACATCTCCCGAGTGGCATCCGCCTACCCCTGGTGGCACTTGGTTGCACGGCCCCTTCTCTACGCCGACCAACTGGCCTATCTGGACCTCATGGGCCGCCAGGTTGCAGCGGCGGAGGAGAGATCGGCGCGGGCGGCGCAGGCTCAGCTCGCCGCTGCGGAGCAGGCTGCACGGAGCTTGCCGTGGTTCGCCATCCTATCACACGTTGGTTCGGTGGCGTTCACGTCGTACGGACGCGCTCGCTTGGGCCTTGACCGCGCCCACGCCGCGCTGGCCGGCAGCCGGGCGCTCCTCGGCCTCGTCGTCTACCGCCAGCGCTTCGGCGCCTACCCGGAGTCGCTGGCCGCGCTTCGCCAGCGGCTCAACTGGGAGGTGCCCGACGACCCCTTCTCAGAGAAGCCCCTGGTCTACCGTCGCCAGGGATCGGGCTTCCTCCTCTACAGCGTGGGTCCGGACATGAAGGACGACGGGGGTCGCCCGACAAGGGAGCTGCGCGAGCGGATCGGGGCGGGGGTGCTCCTGCGAGACCGCCGCACGGGGGCCACCACGCCCGCGCCGGAGGCGATGGATCGACCGGCTGCCCCGGGCGGCGCACCCACGAAGGACGCCGGCGCGGGCGACCTCGTCTGGCAGCGCGGGCACTGAGCCTGACCTTGCTTGATTGGTGCTGACACGAAGGCAGCAAGACACCAAGCCACGAAGGGGCATCTAGTCTAATGAGGCCAGGCCCGGCGCGGGGCGGAGCCCGCGCCCTACGACACGAACCCGTAGGGCGCGGGCTCCGCCCCGCGCCGGGGTACTACCGAACTTGCTCGTCAAGGCTCATGAGGCGGCTTCGTGCCCCGGTGTTTGCGCGTCTCAGTGTTGGCCCGAACCTGCACAGAACCGGCTGGACCCCGGAGGAAACCCTCCCACGGGTCCCACGTGTCCTATCCCAGGGGAACTACCATGGACGAGCACTTCATGCGCCAGGCAATCGCGGTGGCCCGGGAGGGCATCGCGAAGGGGCAGTCGCCCTTCGGGGCGTGCATCGTGAAGGGGGGCGCGGTGGTCGCCTGCGCCCACAACGGGGTGTGGGAGGAAACCGACCCGACGGCGCACGCCGAGGTGCGGGCCATCCGCGCGGCGTGCCGGGAGCTGGGGACCATCAACCTCTCCGGCTGCGTCATCTACTCCACCTGCGAGCCGTGCGCCATGTGCTTCAGCGCCTGCCACTGGGCGAAGCTGGATCGCATCGTCTACGGCGCCGGCATCAGCGACGCCGCCGCCCGGGGATTCAGCGAGCTCCTCATCTCCGACCAGGATCTGAAGGAGCGCGCCGGCAGCCCGGTCCTCCTCACGCCCGACGTCCTCCGCGACGAGTGCCTGGAAGTCTTCCAGAAGTGGGCAGCGGGCGGGGAGAAGAGGGTCTACTGAGGATTGCAGATCGCAATCTGCAATCTCAAGTCTCCTCTCGCTTGCCTTTCCGCCGCAGGTGTGGTACACTCTGGCCGGACGGAACCGATGATGGGTGAAGGCAGCGCGTCGAGCTTCGAGATCGCCATCCATGGCCGCGGTGGTCAGGCCGCCAAGACGGCGGGGGAGGTCATCGTCCACACTCTCTACCGCAAGGGTTTCAGCCCGCACGGCCAGCCCCGCTACACAGCCGACCGCATGGGCGCGCCCGTCTCCTATGCCATCCGCTTCCGTCCCGACCGCGCCCGCATCTTCGACCGCTCCTGGGTCCGCCACCCGCAGGTCGTCGTGCTGTGCGACATCTCCCTGGTGGAGCAGCTCGACCTGGCGCCGACGTGGCGGCCCGGCATCACCGTGATCGTCAACGCGGCCCCGGAGTCGCCCGGCCTCGCCGCGCTGGCGGCCTTCCGCGTGGCCCGCGTGGACGCCAACCGCATCGCCCGCGAGGTGGGGCTGATGAAGGGAAGCGTGCCGATCCTGAGCACCGCCATGGCCGGGGCGTTCGCGCGCGTCTCCGGGCTCATCACGCTGGACGATGTGCTCGAGGCGCTGCGCCGGGAGGGCACGGCGGCCGTCGGGCAGAACCTGGAGGCCAACATCCAGGCCGCGCACCGGGGGTTCGCCGAGGTGGAAGACCCGGTCGAGCCCGCGCGCTGAGCACCTGGCGCGAGGGCGCCCCGAGCGGTGCGCTACGCCTCGCCCCCGGCGAGCGCCCGCAGCACCAGGATGATGGCGGCGTTGTCCAGGTCGCCCCAGCCCCGGGCGACACCGGCGGTCAGGAGCTGCTGGTGCAGCGCCGAAGCGGGCAGGGGCACACTCAACTCGCGCCCCAGGTCGAGGATGAGGCCGACGTCCTTCAGGTGCTGGCTCAGGCGCGCCTCCGGCTCGAAGCGGCCGGTCACCATCAGCTTCCCCTTGCCGTCCATGATCCGCGAGTAGGAGGCGGCCTCGCGTAGAACGTCCAGCATCCGCGCGGGCTCGATGCCGGCGCGCTCGCCCAGGGTGAGCGCCTCGGCGAGGGCGAGCCGGTTCAGGCCGACGACCAGGTTCACCACCAGCTTCGCCGTGGCGCCGGCGCCGTTCGGCCCGACGTGGAGGGCCGTGCGCGCGTAGGCGTCGAAGATCGGGCGGGCGCGCTCGAAGGCTTCCGGGTCGCCGCCGGCGAGGACCACGGCGGTGCCGCGGCGGACGCTGGCACTGCTCCCGCTGATCGTCGCGTCGAGGAGCGAGATGCCGCGCGGGGAGAGGTCGTTCGCCAGGGCGATGGACTCCCCGGGGCCGCAGGTCGTGGTATCAATGAGGAGGGAGCCGGGGGGCATCGCCTCCGCCGCGCCCTGCTCGCCCAGGACCGCCTGGCGCACGATGGCCGCGGTCATGAGAGAGGTGATGACGACCTCGGCCCCGCGGGCGGCATCCGCCGCGGAGGCGGCCGGGGTGCCGCCCATCGCCTCGAAGGCGCGGAGGCGCTCGGGGGCGATGTCGTATCCCCGCAGGGCGAATCCGGCGGCCAGCAGGCGCTCGGTCAAGGCGGTGCCCATGAGGCCGATGCCGATGAGGGCGATGGGCACCCGCCGTGTCTCTCCTTCCTGGCAATGAACGGCGGCGGTCTTGTCCGAAGCGATCCTACTCATGATCCGGGGTCCCTACGCGGCGGCGATGCCGGGGTCGGGCTTGCGCGGGACGCCCCCCGGCTGAGGTAGCTCTTGAGATGATCGAGCACGGCGGATTCTACTTTCCTGGTTTCGGCCAGAGCCGTGCAGGCCAGGCTGCGATCCGCAACCTGCTGGCCGGGGGTAGCGGAACTCCACGCCGAACGGCGTCAGCATCGCAGCAGACGCGAGTTGTTCCATCAGGTGGGGAGCGGCGCCAGAGAGCAGATCGAGTAGGCGCCCAATGTCGTGCGTCTTGGGGAAAGGGATCTGGTGGCGAACGAGGAGTGCCTTCAGGAACTTCTCGGACGCCTGCTGCGCGTGGAAGGCACTGGTGAAGTAATCGTCTTGCTCCACAGCCAGAAGGTGCTCGGCCGCACGCCGGTCGTCCTCTGCCTTGCGCAGCCATTCCTGGACGAAGTCCCACACCACCTGTTCAGGTGTTCGCCTCATGTAGGGTTCTCCCCCCGTGGCAAGCAGGATAGGCCAGCCCGCCGACAACATCCCGCGTCTCCTCGAACTCGTCCTCCCTCATGAAGACCAGTTGAACGGGAACGGGGAAGCGCCGGCCGAGTTCAGAGCTCGCTCGCCATCCCTCCTGACGCGACGGTGCCTTACGCCATCGCGCACAGATTAGGCTCTTTGGG
>JACQGM010000339.1 GCA_016199585.1 Armatimonadota bacterium | reverse complement strand
TACTCAGACAGGCTCCTAGCACGATGTGCCCGGGAATAGCTACCCGGAGTTCCCCCGATTTGCATCAGGGAATCCCCCGGGCAGCCGACCCCACCCGGGGCGGGACGGGCGTTGGCGCGTGCCGATCAGCGCGGTCCCGCCGCGGCCCGCCCGATGGCGAACGCCTTCAGGTTGGCCTCCAGACCCCGCTCACGAAGACGCTTCCGGATCACACTCTCCCATGCCGCGTCGGCGACGCTGAGGAAGCGGGAGAGCACACCGAGGAGGCAGACATTCACCGAGCGGCTGGATCCAGCCTCCAGAGCGGCGGCCAGGGCATCAATGGCGACCACCGTGCCCGCCCGCCGGCGCAGGCGCTCCGCGATGTCCTCCGGGTAGGCCACCTTCCCAGAAGCGACCGCGACCGGGAGGATGCGCTGCTCATTCACAATCACCGTGCCGCCGGGCCTGAGCGCAGGGAGGGAGCGCACGGCTTCCATCTCCTCGAATGCCAGGAGCAGATCCACCTCGCCCTGAGTGATGAGGGGCGAGAAGACCTTCGGGCCGAAGCGCACGTCGCTGTTCACCGTGCCCCCCCGCTGCGCCATGCCGTGTACCTCGCTCTTCTTGACATCGTGGCCGCTCGCCATCAGCACATCGCACAGCACCTCGCTCGCCACCAGGATCCCCTGCCCGCCCACGCCAACCAGCCTGATGTTGGTGACCCTCTCGCTCATGCTCCCTCTCCCGCGATCGCGTCGAAGCGGCACACTTGCGCGCACACGTCGCACCCCGTGCAGAGTTCGCTGTGGATGCTCGCCTTCACCTTGCCATCTTCGCCACGAACCGCCTCGATGGCCGGGCACCCCAGGCGGAAGCAGAGGCCGCACGCGGTACATCGCTCCAGATCCACCGCGAGCGCCGGCCTGTGCGCACTCCGGTCGATCAGCACGCAGGGGCGGTTGGTGATCACCACCGACGGCTTGCCGGTCTGCACCGCGTAGCGCAGCGCCCGCTCGGCGGCCTCCTGGTCGTAGGGATCCACCTCCAGCACGTCCTCGACGCCGACGGCGCGCGCCAGGCCGGCCATGTCGAGACGGGGCGCCTCGGCGCCGGCGAGCGTCCTGCCGGAGGCGGGGTGGTCCTGCCCGCCGGTCATGGCGGTGGTGCGATTGTCCAGGATGCACACCGTGACCGGCGTGTTGTTGTAGACCGCATCCACCAGACCGGTGATCCCCGAGTGGACGAAGGTGGAGTCGCCGATGACGGCCACCACGGGGCGCTTGTCGTCGGGCGGCTGGGCGCGCCGGATGCCGATGGCGTTGCCGACAGACGCGCCCATGCAGACGCAGGTGTCCATCGTCTCCAGGGGCGAGAGGGCGCCCAGGCTGTAGCACCCGATGTCGCCCGTGACGATGGCGCGCAGCTTCCGCAGCGCCTGGTAGAAGCCCCGATGGGGGCACCCCGGGCAGAGGACCGGGGGTCGGGCGGGCACATCCGTCGCGGGCGGCGGGACGGCCGTCTCCCGGCGCGGGCCGGCGAAGCCGGCCGCCACCAGGCCCGGATTCAACTCGCCCAGGCGCGGGAAGCGCTCCTTCCCGAGCACGGGGATGCCGAGCGCTCGCACCTGCTCCTCCAGGAAAGGATCCAGTTCCTCCACGACGTAGAGCGTCTCCACCCGGGCGGCGAACTCGCGGATCAGGGCCTCGGGAAGCGGGTAGATGAGCCCCAGCTTCAGCACCCACGCTTCGGGGAGCACTTCCTTCACGTACTGGTAACTCGCCCCCGCAGTGATCACCCCGAGCGGGCGATCCCCGCGCTCGACGCGGTTCAGGTCGGTGGCGTCGGCGAGCTCGCGCAGACGCGCCAGGCGCTCCTCGACCACGGCGTGCCGCCGCATCGCGTTGGCCGGGACCATCACGTACTTCTGCAGGTTGCGCTCGAACCGCCGGGGCGGCGCCTCCGCGCGCTCGCCTGGGCACACCACCGACTTGCCGTGGTTGACGCGGGTGGTGGTGCGCAGGAGCACCGGGGTATCGAACTCCTCGCTGAGGGCGAAGGCGCGGATCGTGAAGTCCTTCGCTTCCTGGCTGTCGGCGGGCTCGAGCATCGGCACCTTGGCCAGGCGGGCATAGTGGCGGTTGTCCTGCTCGTTCTGCGAGCTGTGCATGCCCGGGTCGTCGGCGTTGACGATCACGAGGCCGGCGTTGACCCCGGTGTAGGACGCGGTGAGAAGCGGGTCGGAGGCGACGTTGAGGCCGACGTGCTTCATGGTGGCGAGGGCGCGGGCGCCGCCGTAGGCGGCTCCGAGGGCGACTTCGAGGGCCACCTTCTCGTTCGGGGACCACTCGGCGTAGACGCCCGGGTACTGGATGATGTTCTCCAGGATCTCGGTGCTCGGGGTGCCCGGGTAGCCGGCGGCCACGCGCACCCCGGCCTCATGGGCGCCGCGAGCGATGGCCTCGTTGCCCGAAAGGAGGCGTGTCGTCTTCAACGTCTGGCGAACCTCCGCAGGCGGTCTCAGGCTGCAAGGGGCAATTCCTGGCGGAGGAGCCGGCACACTCGGCGCCTGCTCCCCCTGCCATGAGTATACCGCGTGCGGGGCGCTTCGTCAATGCCACCTTGCGCCCGGCCCCGTTTACGCCGTATAATGGGACGCGGCAGCCGGCAGGCTGCCTCTGCGGGCGATCAGGCCCGTGCTCCCCCGGGTTCGCGCCCGCCGGATCAGCCCGCGGCCGACCAGAGAGGTGATACCACGAATGAAGAAGAGGATGGCCTCTGCCATCGTCCTCGCGGCGCTGGGAACCGTCCTGGCCTGCGCCGCGAGCGGCGCCGAGACGCTGCCCCCCGCCGCTCCCGCGGCGACCGCCGGCGCGGCCACGGGCGACACGCAGGCTGCGCCCTCGTCCGGGCCCGCTGCGGGTGCCGCGGCGCCCGCTGCCGCCCCCAAGGTTGAGCCAGGCGCACCCGCGCTCAAGTCCGATAGGGAGAGGGCCAGCTACGTCATCGGCCTGAACATCGGCGACGCCCTGCGCCGCGACATGCCGACTCCCGACACGATTGATGTTGATGCCCTGGCGCGCGGCGTGCGCGCGGCGCTCGACGCCACCGAGCGCCTCCTCACGCCGGAAGAAGCCGACCAAGTCATGGCCCGCTTCCGGGAGGAGATCGGCGCAAAGCGCGCCGCGATCGCGAAGGCCCTGGGCGAGAAGAACCAGAAGGAGGGCGATACCTTCCTGGCCGACCACCGGAAGAAGGAGGGGGTGGTCACGCTCGCCAGCGGCCTTCAGTACCGCGTGCTGCAGCCCGGCACCGGACAGCAGCCGAAGCCGACCGACATGGTGACGGTGAACTACCGCGGCGCCCTGATCGGCGGAAAGGAGTTCGATAGCTCCTACAGCCGCGGCGAGCCTGTCACTTTCCCGGTGGACGGAGTGATCGCCGGCTGGTCCGAGGCGCTCCCCCTGATGAAGGTCGGCGCGAAGTGGGAGCTGGTGGTTCCCTCGAAGCTTGCCTACGGCGAGGGCGGCGCCGGCCCGGACATCGGCCCGAACGCCACCCTGATCTTCGAGGTAGAGCTGCTCGGCATCGAGCCGGCATCCGCTCCCGAGCCTGCGGGCAACAAGCCGGCGGAAGCGCCCGCGCCTCCCGAGCCGGCTGCCGACAAACCGGCCGCCGAGTAGGGTTCCCGGGCGCATGAACGCACCCGGCTCGGGGACCGGGCGGACGAGGGAAGGAAGGCCGGTTCTCCGGCCCTCCTTCCCTCCCGAACCGCACGCGCGGTTTTCCCGCATGCGGCTCTCCACCGGCCGGCCCTTCCGGGCAGGAGCCTCCAGTTGACCCTGTCGGCACTTCCGAATCCCCCCGTCACGGTGCGAAGGACGGCGGCGGCAGCCGCAGATCGGAACCGGCGCCCTCGGATAGCCCCCGGGTGGTGATCCCCCGGCTGTCTCTCCGAATGTAGCCGTAGCCGCCCTTCAACCGCAACGCGCCGATCTCGCTCTCTACTGCGTGCGGCCCCGGCAGGCCTTCGGCATAGAAGAAGTAGTCGGTGGCGCCCCCGCAGTGGATCTCCACCCCCAGGACACCCTCGCTCGTCTGGATCCGGCGCAGGCGGGCATCCGGGGCGCCCGAGCCATCGAACGGCTCGTGGAGGGCGACGTAGAGCGTGCTGCGGCAGTGGCGGCGCGCCACGACGAAGGGTATCGAGCGCCTGCGGCCATCCGCGGGCTCGTCTGCCGGCCCGCCCGCCGAAACGTAGTAGGGTCCGTCGGCGCGGCACACCGTGGTGCCCGGGGCATCGAGGAGGGTCACTCGCACCCCGGCGCCCTCTTCCTGCCTCCAGGTGGCCGCCCACGCCTCCGCTGCCTCGGCCTGCATCCCGTTCCGCACCCAGCGGTTCCTGGCATCGGCCGGCGCCTCGGGGTCAATCACGCCGAAACCGAGGTCCGCCCCGATATCGAAGGGGGAGAACGCCAGGCCGGGAACGTTGAGCTCGCCCAGAGCGTGAAGGATCCAGTCGTAGGTGTGCTCCGCCTCGGACCGCGCCGCGAAGAGGTCCAGCAGGTACTCCCCCGTGAGCGCCAGGGTGCGCGTCTGCTCGATGCCCGGATAGACGCTGCCGCTGATGCGGAGCACCTTCACGGCGGGCCCGAAGTCCTCCTCGGCCAGCGTGAGGTGGTCCTTCAGCACGGGCATCGTCTTCTTGTCCACCACGAGCGTGTTGTGCCCCACCGGGCCGGTGCTCCAGGGGGTCGGGTTCCGGCCTCCCTTGGTGCGGCCATAGTCCCACTGGATGAACCAGTCCGGCTCCAGGAGACGCCCCTTGCCGTGGAAGGTGATGTGGAAGGGGTCGTCGTGCCCGTGGTTCACCGTCGTCGGCCCGAAACGGACGAAGACGGCCGGGCTCCGGGAGGTCCAGTAGGCGGGTGACTCCTCCGCCCGCAGCATCGCCAGGCCGTTCCGCCGCAGGATGACGCTCGGCGCCGCGGGGGGAGCGATGCCCTCGGGGAGCGGCTCGCCGTGCGTCAGGGCCAGGTAGCCCCAGAGCCCGTGGTCCCACTCGTCCCTGTCCGGGTTCTGCGAGAGAACCCAGGCGTAGGCGGGATCGCGGTAGCGGAGGTAGGCCAGGTCGTACTTGTTCCAGTCGCGGCCATCCCGGTCGTTGATCAGGAAGTAGTCGCCCACGTGGTGGCCGGTGTGCGTCTCATGTTCGGAGACGAAGGGCGACTGCGCGGAGTTATCCCCGTGGGTCGCCACCCGGAGATCCGTGGGGAAAGCCAGGCTCAGGCAGACATCGTAGAAGTCCTTCATCGAGACACCGCTGGGAGACCGCCAGCGATACAGGTCCGCGCCGTCGCCGTGGAGTGCCGCCTCGGCGACGGCGGCCATTGACGATGAGATGTAGGACATGCTGTAGGCGTTGGCCCCGTACCAGATGCCGTCCGGGTGGCCCTGCTCCAGCACGTCCTTCAGGCCCCCGGGCACTTCGATACCGAAGTCCACCAACTCGCGGTCGCCCACGGTATAGCCGACGACGCTGCAGAAGGCCCGTCCCCACATCAGCCGGTTGGAGGGCGCCGGGTGCTTCGCCAGGGGCACTCTCGCGTCGCGCGCCCACCCGACGAGGAAGCCCTCAACCGCTTCCCGGTCCGCCGGAGAGAACCGGTCGTGCAGGAGGTCGTAGGCCCAGCAGAAGATGATGCCGGCCTTGGGACTGCCGAAGACGAGGTGAGCATCCACCAACTGCCTCTCGGTCAGCACGAGCTGGTCGTAGATGCGGTTGTACACCCACGGGTTGGCGGCGATGCGGGCGCCGCGCGCGGCGTCCAGCGGCCCCGGCTGCTCGGCATAGGCGGCGACGCTGCTCAGGAGCACCTCTCGCACGTAGTCGGCGTAGCGCTGCTCGCCGCTGATGACGGCGGCCAGGGCCACATCGCGGACGCGCCTCCCCGTCGTCCACAGGGAGCTGACGTTGACGTGCGGGTAGGCATAGCGGTCGTAGTAAAGGTCGAACTCGTGGCCGCCGCGCAGGGTGTCGTCGGCCTGGGCCTGGACGCGCTCGGCGAGGCGTCGCGCCCACTCGTGCCGCCGGATCCTCTCGCCCATCGCCTCAATCTCGGCGCGGTTCAGGAAGAGGTTCGGGTGTGTCACAAGCATCTTCTCATTCTCCTGCCCTGTCACGGGCGCACGGCCGTGCCGTCCGGCAGCCGCGTCTGCGTCCACATCTCCACCTGGCTCTTGCAGGGGTACTGCGCCGCCTTCGCCTCGTCCAGGTCCATGCCGAAGCCGGGCTGGTCGTTGGGGTAGAGGTAGCCGCCGCGGACCTCGGGGCAGCCGGGGAAGATCTCGCGCGAGGCGTCGGTGAAGCCCGCCCACTCCTGGATGCCGAAGTTCGCGCAGGCGAGGTCGAGGTGCAGGTTGCAGGCGTGGCCGACGGGCGAGACGTCGCCGGGGCCGTGCCAGGCGGTGCGCACGTTGTGGATCTCGGCGAAGGCGGCCACTTTGCGCGCGGGGGTCAGGCCGCCCATCTGGCTGATGTGCATGCGGATGAAGTCCACCAGCCGGCGTGAGATGAGGGGTGTCCACTCGTGGGGGCTGTTGAACAACTCGCCCATCGCCAGCGGCGTGGCGCACTGGGCGCGCACGAGGGCGAAGTACTCGATGTCCTCCGGGGCCAGCAGATCCTCGAGGAAGAAGAGGCCGTAGGGCTCCACCGCCTTCGCCAGCGCCAGCGCGTCGGTGGGGCGCAGGCGCTCGTGGACGTCGTGGAGCAGCTCGATCTCGAAGCCGACGCTGCCGCGGATGTGCTCCAGCAGCTTCGGCACGCTGCGGGCGTACTCGCGGTCGTCGAAGTAGGCTCCGGGCAGCGCCCCCTCGGGCCGGCGCGAGCCGCTCGGGATGCCGCCGTAGCCGCCCATCTGCACCCGGATGTAGTGGTAGCCCTCGGCCATCAGGCCGTGGACACGGTCCTCAACCTCCGTCGGCGTGCGCCCGTCGGCATGGCGGTACAGCGCCACCCCGTCGCGGCACTTGCCGCCCAGGAGTTGGTAGACCGGCATCCCCGCGCGCTTCCCCTTGATGTCCCACAGCGCCATGTCCACCCCGGAGAGGGCGTTGTTCAGCACCGGACCGTTGCGCCAGTAGGAGTGCGCCCAGCACGTCTGCCAGATGTCTTCGATGCGGTCGGCGTCGCGACCCACCAGCAGGGGCTTCAGGTACTCCTCGACGGCCACCTTCACCGCCAGGTGGCGCTGGGTGAACGTCGCGCACCCGAGGCCGTAGAGCCCCGGCTCCGACGTATCCACCCGCACCACCACCAGCCGCGAGCCGGCGGGCTGGGTGAGGATGGCCCTGATGTCCTTGATCGTTACCATGTTGCATATTCCTTCAGCCGGGGGTGCCTGGTGATCTGTCGGAGCAAAGCCCAGGCCTCCTCCCAGCGCGGCGTGGTGGGCAGCGGCTCGAAGCCGAAGTCGAGGTAGACCTTGATCGCTTTCCAGCTCGTGGTCTGGCTGGTGAGATAGGCTCGCGAGTAGAGCTCGGCCAGCCGCGCCATCGCCGCTCCCACCAGCGGCTTCGAAAGGCCCTTTCCCTGGTGCTCGGGGCGGATGGCGACCCAGTGCAGGCGGCCATACCCCTCGCCCTCCGCAGGGGCTCGCGGCCAGGGATGGGTGGTGTTCGGGTGCCAGGCGGTCGTTGTGCCGACCGGGCGGCCCTCCGCGTCTTCCAGGAAGAAGCAGCACGTCGCCATCTCCTCCTCGTGCGCGCCGAACTCCCGCTCGAAGTGCGCCAGCGCCCGCTCGACGCTCGGGAACTCGCCCACCGACGCCTCGATCTCCGCCCAGACGTCCGCCTCGCCCGGACGGAAGGTTCGGATGCGGTAGTCCGGCCGGAGCGGGTGGGTGGGGAGATCACGCAGGTGGGGGCGCACCATCGCCACGGAGATGCGCTCGATTCGATCTCTAGTGTCCATAGGCATGGCTCTGCACTCATCACCGGCCGCAGGCAGCGGCAATCCACCGGCGGCGCACGCACTCTCGGGGGAACCGATCTCCTCTTATGATCTTCCCCTTCCGACGCGCGCTTTCCTCGCGCTTCTTTCCGGCGCCAGGGCGGACCAGGCCGGAGCACGGAGACACCCCCACACCCCGGCAGGACCCCGCGGCCTCGGGCGCGAAGTGTTGACCAGGCGCGCGGTGCCGGCCCTTCGCCGGCGGGCGCCCGGCAATCCGATGCGGGAGGTTGGAATGGGCAGTCTCGGCAACATCTGGGTGACACGGAAGATCCCACAGAAGGCGATTGACATGCTTCGGGAAGTGGCGGATGTGGAGGTGTGGGAGGAGGAGCTGCCGCCGCCGCGCGAGGTCGTCCTGGAGAAGATCGCCCGGCTGGATGGAATCCTGCCCCTCTTGACCGACAAGATGGATGCGGTGGCGATGGACCGCGCCCCCCGGCTCCGCGTGATCGCCAACTACGCCGTGGGATACGACAACGTGGACGTGCCGGCCGCCACGCAGCGGGGCATCCTGGTGACCAACACGCCCGGCGTCCTCACCGAGACCACGGCCGATCTGGCCTTCGCTCTCCTGATGGCGGCGGCGCGCCACGTCGTCGCGGGCGATAAATACACGCGCGCCGGGCTCTGGAAGACGTGGGGGCCGCTCCTCTTCCTCGGTCAGGATATCCACCACGCCAACCTCGGTCTGGTGGGCCTGGGGCGTATCGGCTCGGAGATGGCGAAGCGCGCTCGCGGGTTCGACATGCGCGTGCGCTACTACGACCCGATCCGCAACGAGGCCGCCGAGGAGCAGCTCGGCATCGAGTACGCCAGCCTGGAGACGGTGCTGCGCGAGTCCGACTTCGTCTCGCTGCACACGCCGCTCACGGCGGAGACGCGCCACCTGATCAGCGAGCGCGAGCTGAAGATGATGAAGCCGACCGCCATCCTGATCAACTCCTCGCGCGGGCCCGTGGTGGACCAGAAGGCGCTCTACGAGGCGCTGAAGAGCGGCACGATCTACGCCGCCGGCCTCGATGTCTTCGATGTCGAGCCGATCCCCGAGGAGGATCCGCTGCTCACCCTCGATCACGTGGTGGCGGTGCCGCACATCGCCAGCGCCAGCTATGCGACGCGCACCCGCATGGCCACCCTGGCGGCGGAGAACTTGATCGCCGCCCTCAAGGGGGAGCAGCCGCCCACGCCCGTGAACCCTGACGTGCTCGGGTCGCCGCGGCGGCGGCGCTGAGCGCGGGCGTGGCAGGAAAACGGCGCTGCCCATCTCCTCTCATCTCCGAGAACACTTGCGAGAAGCCCACCGCGAAGGCCACGAAGCTTGCGAAGAAGAGACGGCGAACCGAGAGGAGACCTCGCATCCGTCCTTGGCGGTCTTCGTGGTCTTCGTGTTCTTCGTGGTGAGCTTCTCGTACACTCTCTGAGGGCACTATGTTCCTGAAGATCATCGCCTGCGAAGTCGTGTTCCGCGAGCTCTGCTGGGTGGCGGCGCAGACGCCGAGCCTGGTGGATTTCGAGTTCCTCAGCCAGGGCTACCACTCCAACGCCGATATCGGCCGGGCGCGCCTCCAGGAGCGGATTGACGCCGTGCCGGAGGGGAAGTTCGACGCCATCCTGCCGGGGTACGCCCTGTGCAACAACATGGCGGCCGGCCTCCAGGCCCGGCACACGCCGCTGGTGATCCCTCGCGCCCACGACTGCATCACCTTCTTCCTGGGGAGCAAGGAGCGCTACGCCCGCATCTTCCGCGAGCGCCCCGGCACCTACTACTACACCTCCGGGTGGCTGGAGCACCCGAGGCGCGGCGGCGAGTCGGTGCCGCGAGCGGACGGCGCGCAGCTCGGCCCCGACAGCAGCTACCAGGCCCTGGTGGAGAAGCACGGCGAGGAGGCCGCCCGCTACGTCATGGAGACCCTCGGGCAGTGGGTGACGAAGTACACCCACGGCGTGCTGATCACGCTCGACTTCGCCGCCCGCCTCCCGATCGCCGACGAGGTGCGGGGGATCTGCGCGGAGCGCGGCTGGGAGTACGACGAGATCCCCGGCGACATCGGCCTCCTGCGCCGCTGGGTGGACGGCGACTGGGACAGCGAGGACTTCCTGGTGGTCCGGCCAGGCCAGCGAGTGGTTGCCACCTACGATGACCGCATCCTCGGGGTGATGGTCGGAGGGTAACAGGTCCCTTCCGGGTGACGACCGAACTCCCGCACGCCAGCGGACTGGCCGAGGGGCGGATAGCCGCGACATGGCACGACGGCGATCGCCAAGCGGGACCACACTCCTGGCGGTTGGCTCTACAACCGCTCGGCCAGGCGGTGCTCCAGCAGATCCGCCGCCGCCAGGATGGCCGCTTCCATGCTCACCGCGCTCGCCTTCCCCTGCCAGGCGATGTCGAAGGCGGTGCCGTGGTCCACGGAGGTGCGCAGCACCGGCAGCTCGAGGGTGGCGGTCACGGTGCCATAGAAGTCGCGCGTTTTCGAGGCGATGTGCCCCTGGTCGTGGTAGAGGGAGACCACGCAGTCGTATTGACCCTCCAGCGCCTGGTGGAAGACAGAGTCGGCGCCGATCGGTCCGGCGGCGTGGATGCCCTCGGCGCGGGCGTCGGCCACGGCGGGGATGAGGTGCTTCGCCTCTTCGTCGCCGAAGAGTCCGCCGTCGCTGGCGTGCGGGTTGAGCGCCGCCACGGCGATGCGCGGCGCGGCGAACCCGAACCGGGTCATCCCCCGGTGTACCTGGCGGATCATCGCCAGCACGCGCTCGTGGGTCACGTAGTCCACGGCCTGGCGGAGCGACAGGTGGCGGGAGAGGAAAAAGATGCGCAGCCGGCCGGTGATGAAGAGCGTCAGCGGGTTCGGCGCGCCGAGGTAATCGGCGAGCATCTCGGTGTGCCCGACGTGCGGCACCCCGGCGGCGCGCAGCGCCTCCTTCTGGATCGGCGCCGTGGCGATCGCATCCACCGCCCCCGCGAGGCCCAGATCGCAGGCGCGGCGCACGAACGCGTCCGAAGCCCGGCCGCACACCGCCTGCACCACGCCCGGCCGAATCTGATCCAGGCCGGGCACGTCCACGTGGAAGACGTCCACTCGTCCGGGCCCGGTGGCGCCTTCGGCCGTCTCCACCGGGGCGACCTCCACGCCGTTCAGCGCGATCGCCTCCGCGCAGCGGCGCAGCGTCTCCACGTGCCCGATCGCCACCGCCCGGCAGCGCGCGTGAACCTCCGGGCGCTGCAGCGCCCGCAGCACGATCTCCGGCCCGATCCCGGCCGGATCCCCCATCGTCACCGCAATCCGTGGAAGCATGTCACCGAGGCCCCTTCACCGCTTCGCGCACGCTCGCGCCGCCCGCCGCGTGCCCCACCCCCTTCTCGGTTTCGCCGCGGCGGCAGCCGCTTCCTCTCCCGGTGCCACCCCGGCGCACGGCATCATCGCCGGCAGGAGTCGCTTCGGTCTGCGTCGCACCAGAGAGCAAGCCGCATGGGAGGGGATGACGGTGACGCGCATGTTGTGTGACCTGACTGCCGGCCGCGTGGCCTTCTCCAGCGGGCCGCCCTGCCCGGGTCAGTTCCAGCAGTTCGCGCTGTAGCGCCAGGGCTGCCCGCGCCCCCCCCCGCTGCCGGTTGCGCTCCGGGCAACGGTCCCGGAGTACGCTCAGGTGCGCACGCCCCTCCGAGTTCTTGCCCGGAGCGCCCGAGAATCGGGCCGGAACGTCGTGGCACGCGCGGGCAGCCGCCCTCCTCCTACCCCGCCCCCGCCGGGTGCCCCGGCGCTCCGGGCAGCCGGTCGGGGGGCACGTGGGTCTGCGCACGCTTCCCCGGCCTGTTGCCCGGAGTGCCCGAGAATCGGGCGGAGGCAGCCTGCCACAGGGGCTCCTTGCTCCACGCAGCCACCCCGAGCGCCCCGTGCCCAAATCGAAAATCGCAGATCCGAAATCCCCGACCCTTACTCCGACCGCATCATGACCTCTTTGAGCTGGTTGAGCGCCTTCTGCTGCAGCCGCGAAACGTGCATCTGCGAGATGCCCAGCTTCTTCGCCACCTCCGTCTGCGACATCTCCTTGAAGAAGCGCATGTGGACGATGTTGCGCTCCCGCTCCGGCAGCGTCTGGATCGCGTCCTTGAGCTGGGCATACAGCTCCACCCGGCGGAAGGACTCGTCCGTCTCGCCCACCAGATCCAGCAGCGCCGACTTCGCCGACTCCGTGTCGTCACTCAGCTCCGTATCGAGCGACACAGCGTGGTAGGCGGAGCCCATCTCCAGCGCCTCGGAGATCTCCTCTTCGGTGGCCCCCACCGATTCCGCGATCTCGGCGTAGGTGGGAGAGCGGCCCATCTCCTGAGAGAGCTGCTCGATCGCCCGGTTGGCGGCCAGGTTCAGCTCCTTCAGACGCCGGGGGACCTTCAGGTTCCATCCCTTGTCACGGAAGTAGCGCCGGATCTCGCCGATGATGGTGGGCACGGCGTAGGTCGAGAACTTGATGTGGCGGTCGGGCTCGAAGCGGTCCACTGCGTTGATCAGGCCGATGGTGCCCACCTGGATCAGATCCTCCAGGGGCTCGCCACGGTTGGCGAACTTGCGCGCCAGATAGCGCACCAGGTTGCCGTGCATCAGGATGAGCTGGTCGCGGATCCGCTCCTGGCGCTCGGGAGTCGTGGCGGCGCGCAGCTCGCGGAAGAGCTGAGTCGTGTCCATCCCATCCCATTCCTGTTGTTGAGTGGGCGTCTCCGTCGCGGTGGTGGTCATGCCTCATCCCTCGATACGCGCTTGACCATGCGCACCGCCGCGCTGCCGTCCTCGTTCTCTCGCACCTCCACTTCGTCCATCAGCACCTCCATCAGCAGTTGGCTGATGGGGGCATCCGCGGCTTCACGGGGAGGGGTCTTCCGCGGAGCCGGCCGGATGTTGACGACGTCGATGCGGATCTCATCCGGGGCGCTCTCGCAGCGAACCACGATCGGCAGGGCGACGTGCTCCGGGGCGGTCTCGTGGATGACGCTGGTGCAGGCCTCCCCCACCGCGAGCTTGATGTCCTCCACCTCGTCGTAGGAGAAGTCCATCCGGCTGGCGATCCCGGAGACGGCCAGCCGGGCGACGCCGACGTACTCGGGCTTGCGCGGGATCCGCAACTCTACCACATCGTGCGGGTGGTTCACTGCCGCCCTCCTTGACCCACGGCGCCGGCGTCGCTCGGCACCTCGCGCTCGAGCACCTTCAGCCCTTCGTCGGTATCCTGCGACACCGTGAAGGCACTGCTGAGCCCGGTGATGTCCAGGATCCGACGGATGCGCGGATTGGGTCCGCAGAGGACCAGTGTGCCCCCGCCGGCGCGAGCGCGGCGCAGGGCACCGATGAGCACTCCCAGCCCGACACTATCAATGAAGCCCACCTCTGTCAGGTCAACGACGATGTGGTGTACGCCATCACGCTCGACCTGCAGCAGCTTGTCCTTCAGCCTTGGGGCGGTGTAGACATCCACTTCGCCCACCACCTGCACGATCACCGCGCGCCGGTTGTCGCCGATGGTGGCGTCTTTGGTCGTTACCACGAAGTCCATTCGTCTCCCCCTCGTGTGCGCTCCCGCGCTCAGGCAGGTGATCGCTGCGGCTCGGCCGCGAACCGGCAGGCGCCGGTGCCCGGTGGCCGCGCCGCATCCGCTTCCGTTCTAACCCTCACCGCCCGGCTGCTCTGCGCCGGGCCGCTGTCGCGCCTGCTCCTCGTGCTCCGCGTAGCGGGCCAACTCTCCCGCCAGCGCATCCAGACGTTGTCGCAACGCCTCGATGCGGTGCGAGGCACGGTCTTGAGGATCGCTGCCGGCGTGCAGGTAGAGCCAAACGCCCAGCGCGCCCAGCGCCGCGGCTCCCAGGGCGATGCCGAGCACCGTGGGCGTGGGCGCGCGGCAGCAGGACCAGAGGGCTGCCAGCGAAGAGGGGTGACCGGGCGGCGAGGATTCCGGCTCGCGGCTCGGCGCGTCTTGACCCGTCCCCTGCGCGGCATCCGGAATGGCACGCTCCCGCACAAACCCGCCATCGCTCACGTTGCTGCCTCCGAGTTTCCCTACCTCGGCCGGAAGACACTCCCGGTCCCGGGCTGCCTGCCGGGGGGTATCCGCAAGACGTTTCTCTGTTTACCCACTTCCCGGTTCAGCCAAACCCGCGACGGTTCCCCCCCCGAGAACCGCATCGCCTCGGTAGAAGACCGCCGCTTGCCCCGGCGTGATCGCCCGCTGCGCCTCGGCGAACTCCAGGCGCGCACGCCCCCCGCCAAGGGGGTGCAGAACTGCCGCCTGCTCCTCCATATTATACCTGACACGGGCCGTAACCTCAAGGGGGGCGGCGAGATCGGGGATCGCCACCCAGTTCAGGTCCTCCACCACGCAGGCGCGCGCCATCAGCTCCGCTTCGGAACCCACCACCAGGGTGCGCGTCTCCGGGTGGATCTCGGTCACGTAGAGAGGATACGGGAGGGGTAGCCGCAGACCGCGCTTCTGGCCGGTGGTGAAGAAGGCGATCCCGGGATGCCGGCCCAGCACGCGCCCATCCCGGGTGACGATCGGCCCCGGAGCCGCCAGCTCCGGGGCGCGGTGCCGCAGGAACTCCCCGTAGTCGCGCCCGGGCACGAAGCAGATCTCCTGGCTGTCGGGCCGAGAGGCCACCGCCAGGCCGAGGGCGGCCGCGCGGCGGCGCGTCTCCCCCTTGGACAGGTCACCGAGCGGGAAGAGCGCGGCGGCGAGCTGCTCCTGCGTCAGCGTGTAGAGGGCGTAGGACTGGTCCTTGCGGGGGTCGGCGCCCTTCCGCAGCAGGTAGCGACCGGTGGCCCGGTCAAACCCTGTACACGCATAGTGGCCGGTGGCGATGGTGTCCGCGCCCAACTCTCGCGCCCGCCGCCGGAGCGCCGCGAACTTGACGAACTGGTTGCAGCGCACGCACGGGTTGGGCGTGCGCCCGCGCGCGTACTCGCGCACGAAGTCCGCGATGACGCTCTGCGTGAAGAGCGCGTGGAAGCTCGCGACGTAGTGAGGGATGCCCAGCCGGTTCGCCACCCGGCGCGCGTCCTCGACCGCCGAGAGAGAGCAGCACCCCCCCTCGTCGTGGATCTCGCTCACCTCGGGCGACCAGAGCTGCATCGTGATCCCGATGACCTCACGGCCTTGCTCGAGGAGGAGGGCCGCCGCCACCGAGCTGTCCACGCCGCCGCTCATCGCCACCACCACCCTATCTCTCGCCATCCCGCCTCTTCTCAATCGCCTCCATCCGCCGGCGGATCTCCGCCTCGTGGCCCCGGTCGGTCGGCTCGTAGTAGCGGCGCGAGATCGCCCCCTCGGAGATGTACTCCTGCGCCACCCAGCCGCCGGGGAAGTCGTGGGGGTACCGGTAGCCCTTGCCGTGGCCCAGGGCGTGCGCGCCGCGGTAGCTGGTGTCGCGCAGGTGGAGCGGCACGGGGGCGGAGCGGCGCTCCGCCACGTCGGCCAGGGCGCGGCTGATGCCGAGGTAGGCGGCGTTCGATTTCGGCGCCGTCGCCAGGTAGACGGCGGCCTGCGCCAGCGGGATCTGCGCCTCCGGCATGCCGACGCACTCCACCGCGTGCGCGGCGGCGGTGGCGACCACCAGGGCCATCGGATCGGCGTTCCCCACGTCCTCGGCGGCCTGGATGACGATACGCCGGGCGATGAAGCGCGGGTCTTCGCCGGCGGCGATCATGCGGGCGAGCCAGTAGAGCGCCGCGTCGGGGTCGGAGCCGCGCATGCTCTTGATGAAGGCGGAGATCGTATCGTAGTGGTTGTCGCCATCGCGGTCGTAGCCGAGGGCGCGCTGCTGCATCGCCTCCTCAGCGAGCGGCAGAGGGATGCGGCGGCTGGCGGACTCATCCGGCTCCGCCAGCACGGCGGCCAGATCCAGGGCATTGAGGGCCGAGCGGGCATCGCCGTTGGCCATCCCGGCGAGGTGAGCCAGGGCGTCGGCATCGAGCCGCAAGCGCAGCTTCCCGAGGCCGCGCTCCTCATCGGCGGCCGCAGCCTCCACGATGCGGGCGATGTGCTCCTCGCTCAACGCCTCGAAGCGGAAGATGCGCGCGCGCGAGAGGAGCGGGGTGTTCACCTCGAAGAAGGGGTTCTCGGTCGTCGCCCCGATGAGCAC
>JACQGM010000315.1 GCA_016199585.1 Armatimonadota bacterium | reverse complement strand
CCGGCCGCGTGCGCCCCTCCCCCGGCCGCGTGCGCCCCTCCCCCGGCCGCGTGCGCGGCTTCCTCCGCGGCGACGAGCCCGGCCAGAGCGATGTGGTGCAGAGTACCCATCCCATAGTCCTTTGCGTTTGCCCGGAGCGCCCGAGAATCGGGCCGAGGCACCTCCAGCGTTTGCCCGGAGCGCCCGAGAATCGGGCGGGGGCGCGATGCTACCCCGCCCCCGCCGGATTCCCCGGCGCTCCGATGCCGCCTCCGGCAGCGCCACCGTTCGGCCCCGGGTGCCTCCGCACTCGCGGCCGCCTCCGAGCTCTCATCCGGAGCGCCCGTGCGCTGATCCGCGATCTGGAATCCGAAACCGTCCTATCCCCCGCCGGCCGCCCCGACGATGGCCGATACCTCCGGCAGTTTTCCCTGCAGGATGAAGAAGATCAGCAGCGCGTAGATCACCAGCGACTCGATCAGCGCGAGGCCGATGATCATCGCGGTCTGAATGCGCCCGGCGGCCTCCGGCTGGCGGGCGATGCCCTCCAGCGCGGCGGCGGCGGCGCGCCCCTGAGCGGTCGCGGCGGCAAGGACGGCGATCGGCAGGCCAAGCCCTACCGCGATCGCCATCGCAACGGCATATGCCATTTCTCTCTCCCTTCTGTCGTGTCCGCGACTACCGACGTCGCTGCGACCGGCAGCGGCGCGTCCGCCGTCGGAAACCACGGAACCTAATGGTGCTCTTCCTCTCCGGCGGTGAGCGAGAGGTAGACGCACGTCAGCATTGAAAACACCAGCGCCTGCACCACGGCGGTGAAGATGCCGAAGATCATCATCGGGAACTGGTACGGGATGGGGATGAACCCCAGAACGAAGTAGGACAGCATGGCGAGCCGGACGACCACCTGCTCCTCGCCGAAGATGTTACCGAAGAGGCGGATGGAGAGCGAGAGCGGGCGCGCCAGCTCGCCGATCAGCTCGACGGGCACCATCAAGGGCGCCAGGAAGGGCGCCGGGCCGGCGAGGTGCTTCAGCCGCCCGATCAGCCCGTGGGCGCGGATGCCCTGGTACTGCACGTAGAAGAACGTCACCAGGGCCAGCCCCACCGTGGTGTTCAGGTTGCTGGTGGGCGCCACCGCTCCCGGAAAGAGCCCGAGGAGGTTGTTCAGCAGGATGTAGAGGAACAACGCCCCGACGAACGGGGTGTGCCGCTCTCCGCCCGGCCCGATGATCCCCCTGACGAACTCGTTGAGGCCCCCGATGATGAGCTCGAGCCCGACCTGCGCCCGGTTCGGGATGATCTGAAGGCGGCGCGTGCCGCGATAGAACGCTCCCCCCAGGATGGCAATCGCAATCCCCGACCACAGCAAGATGACCCAGGGGGCTACATGTGCTTCCACGTTCCCGTTCTTACTCCCTATACCCACTCGCGGAGGGCTTCCGCCCCCGCACCCGCCGGGCCGGACCACGCCACTGCCGGCCGTTCCCGGCACGCGCGCCGCTCCCGCCGCGCCACTCTCGCGACACGGCGCCCAGCCTCATCCCAGAAGATCGAGGCGGCGCGACTCCCGAGAGGACTCTGATCGCACTCGCTCCTGCTCGCGCAAGGTGAGGTGCGCCCCCACCGCCCGCAGGAAGATGACCACGTGAATCAGCGCCACGCCACCCGCAAAGGCCGGCCGGTTGAACCACCCGGAATGGACCACCAGGTAGAGGATCCCCGCCAGCACCGGCAGTTTCAGAACCGTCAACAGGGCGACCCGCCACCCGACGCGCTTGCGCGGCGCCGCCAACAGGCTCCCCACCAGCCACTCGAACAGGCGCAGCACCCCCAGACCGAGCGCCGCGCCCGCGGCCAGACTCCAGGCGATCCGGAGATAGCCGTAGCTCACCAGGGGGAGAGTCGCCAGAAGGAGCACCCAGGCGCTCGTCCGGTAGGTCCTGCGGATGAAACCGTCGTCCAAACAAATCCTTCCGTATCACCCTCCCGGGCACCCCCGCGGCGGGTCCTCCCCCTCCTGCGAGAGGCGCTGCGCGATGCGGAACATCTCGAGGAACCCGGAAGCGATCCCCAGAAGCGTGAACAACACCATCAGCCACGGCTCCGTCCCCAGGAGCCGATCCAACCAGTAACCAATACCCCATCCGACTACGATGCCGGCCACCAGCGACAGCCCCATCTGCATCGCCAGCCCCGCATTCCGTAGCCAGCGCCGCTCGCCGTCCCCGCCGCGATCCGAGCGCATGTTCTCCTTCTATGGCAACATGGAGAGAGCGAAACCGGCCAACAGGCCCCTGACGGCGCCGCGAGCCCCGCCGGCGGTCGCTATCTCAACATTTCCATATTTCAATACTTCAATGCTCCCGTTCCTTCCTCCTGCTCGCGCAAGATGAAGCGGGCGTGCAGAGCCTGCACCGCTCGCTCCAGGCCGTTCTCATGGATCAGGCACGAGAGCGACAGCGGGGCATCGGCCATCTGCAGCACCGGGACACCGGCCTCCTGGAGCGTCTCCAGGGCGGCCACGGCCATGCCGGGCGTCTCCCACATGCGCGTGGCGATCACCGACACGATGGCGCAGGTGTCGGCCACCGCCAGCGGCGCCGGCACCACGCTACCCAGATTCCCCGCGCCGGCGAGCAGATCCTGCTGCACGGCAGACTGCGTGCCCGTCTCGCCCGCGCGCAGGACGTAGAGGCGCGGGGCGTCTCCCTCGCGCTCCGCCGGCACCACCAGGCCATCCAGGAGGTCCGTCACCAGCGCCAGCGACTCGCGCGGCACGGCGAAGCCGATGCTCTCGGTGCTGCTCCCGATCAGGTAGAAGCTGACGCGCACGCGGGCCAGGATTCGGAAGAGCTCCAGCTCCAGGCGCCGCCGGTCCTCGGGGTGCGCCACGCGCAGCGTCAGGTAGGCGATCCGCGCCGCGGAGGTGATGCCGGTGACGCGGTGCGGGAGGTCGGCCGCGGAGCCCGCGACGAGTGTGCCCTCGTCGGCCATGCCGGTGCCCTTCACCCAGAGCGGGATGCCGTAGTCCATGGCGATCTCCGCCGCCCGCGGGTGGAGCACCTTCGCCCCCTGGTGGGCCATCTCCGCGATCTCCTCGTAGGAGACGCGGGGGAGGGTGGCAGCTCCGGGGCAGACACGGGGATCCGCCGTCATCACCCCCGGCACATCGGTGTAGATCTCCACCGCTTCCGCGCGCAGGGCGGCCCCCAAGGCAGAGGCCGTCGTATCGCTGCCGCCGCGCCCGAGGGTGGTAATGGCGCCGTGGCGGCCGGTGCCCGGGTCGGTCACCCCCTGGAAACCGGCGACGACGGGGATCTTCCCCTGGCGGAGGGAGCTGATGGCGTAGTAGGGGTTGATGGAGGCGATCCGGGCGTCGCCAAACACTTCGTCGGTGATGATGCCCGCCTGCCCGCCGCTCAAGGCGGTCGCCTGGTAGCCAAGGGATCGCAGCGTCTGCGCGAAGATCACCGTGGAGATGATCTCTCCGCAAGCCACCATCAGGTCGAGGTCGCGTGGGTCCGGCGGCACCGAGGGGTCAACGCCGCGCAGCTCATTCAGCAGGGTATCGGTGGCGTAGGGCGCTCCCGCGCGTCCGATGGCCGACACCACGACCACAGGGCTGCACCCCTGTTCACGGCACTGAACAACGTGCCGCGCCGCCGCCAGGCGGTGTTCAGCCGTGCCCACCGAGGTGCCCCCGAACTTCAGAACCTTGATCCTCACGCTCTTCCTATCGCTCCGTGGCCCCCACCATCCGACCCGCGAAACCTGTCGGACCCGGATGACCTATCGCGGTGTGCCCTCGGCTTCCCCGGGGAGGCCGAACTCGCTGCGGAGCGCCTCCACTGCCTCCGCGGCGCGGACGCACGGGATCACGCAGGCGACCGAGCTGTGCGAGTCGGCCGTCTGATACACCTCGATGCCGCGAGCGTGCAGCGTCTCCCCCACTCGCGCCAGCAGCCCGGTCACGCTGCGCATGTCGGGCGCCAGCACGGTCACCACCGCGCAATCCGGGCAGGCATCGAAATCCACCCCCGCCTTCGACAGGCCGGCCGAGGTGGGCGCCTGGTCGCTCTCTCCCACGACGAAGGTGAGGGAGTTCGGGTGGATCCGCACCAGGCGCACACCGATCCCCCGCTCCGATAACGGGCGCAGCGCGCGCAGGGCCGGCACCTCGTGCGACGCGCCGGCGGCCAGTGCCACCCGGATGAAGGAGACGCCGGGCTCGGTTTCGATCGCCAGCACCCCGCGCTCCTTCTCAAAGCCCATTCGCCGGGCCCTCACGGAAAGCGTTCCCTCGGCCATCTTCCTCTCATCCCTCGACCGAACGAGGAGGCGGCCGCCGCGCAAGACTCCTCGGGGTAGAACCACGACCGCCGGACAGGAGTATAGCACACCGCGCGGGGGGCTGTCAACGCTCGCTCGACGGCCCGACGCCCGCCGCGGGCGGGTCTCGGGGAGCGCGCCGGCACGCTCCCCGCCGCCCTCGCGGGGCGCCGGGCACGGGCTCGGGGGGCGGGCGTCGGGCCGTCGAGCGAGCGTTGACAGCCCCCCGCGCGGTGTGCTAT
>JACQGM010000312.1 GCA_016199585.1 Armatimonadota bacterium | reverse complement strand
TGTTCGGAATGGGAACGGGTCTGTCCCCCAAGGTAGCGGGGCGCGTCATGTGGGCGTGGCTGCCGCCTGCTGCCCGCCGCGAGCGGTGATCCGCTTCTTCGCAGAGCGCGCCAGGTACACCAGGCACCCGGCAAGCATTCGCTGGACGTCTCCCCGGACATCCTCGGCGAGCGGGCCGGAAAGGGCTGCACGATAGAGGTTCGCGGCGCGGCTTGGGTCGCCGGCCTTCTCGTAGCAGGAAGCCGCGCTGATGCGGTGTGCGGACGCCTCCAGATCCCGACCCAGGAGATCCAACAGGGGAGCAATGCGCTCCTCATAGGCCCCGGCGGATGCCCAGAGCGGATGTGCGGTCTCGGCCATTCCCATCTCTGAGAACGCCTGCGCCTTTGAGAGGATGTAGGACTTCTCCCCCATCACCTCCTCGAGCGCCCTCGTATACTGCTTAGCCCTCGGTTTTCCCATCGGCTTGCCCTCCCCAACGATGGTATGACAGGCGAGCCCTGTGCCCGCCAGGGGAAAAAGCACAGACCACCACGTAGGCACATCCAATCCCAGCGGATTGGACAGCGCCTGTGCCACCTTCTCCTCAGGCGTATGGTTGTTTCGTGCTTTCGGCATCTGGTTCTCCTGACGTGAACTCACCAAGATTCACGCCAGAGAACTCCGTTTCCGTCTGGAGCAGAACACGAGGAACAGCAGGGGATACCACCGGGCAACGTCCTCGACGGCACACCTGAGCAGCGGAGTTCCCACGTCTGGCTTCCTCCAGAGAGTATCATAGCACAGCCCAGAGCCGCACGCAATACCCTTACCGAGGACGAGTGCCGCGCCGAGTACCCCAACTTCACCCCGGCGGACGCCGAGCGGATGCGCGGCACGACGGGGCTGGCGGGGAGATAGGGAAAGGGAGAAGTGGGGTGCGGAGGGCACCCCACTTCTGCGTTACGCTACCGTGACGACCGGCGGGCTGATGAAGTCGTGGTACTTCGCGCCCACGCCTCCCTCGGCGGCGTCGCCGCGGTGGATGTAGATCCGGTAGCGGAAGCTCAGGCTTTCGCCGTTCTTCAGCGTGTGCTCGCCCCGGCGGCTCGGGTCGCTGTAGAAGGCGGAGAGGCCGAACATGTTGGTGGTCATCAGGCCGTAGTCGCGCACGTGCCAGTAGGTGGGATAGCGGAAGCTGAGCGGGTGGTCCATCACCGTGATGCCGATCCACTTCCCCTCGACGGGGCCGGAGTAATCGCACCACTCGGCGCGCTTGCCCCAGGTCTCCTTCTCGTCAACGCCGCCGTAGCTGTTCTCGATCCGGCCGCCGCGCGCCGCGTCCATGCTGCTGGCGACGCGCACCCCGAGGATGCCGCCCTCCTTCGTATCGCCGAAGGTCACATCGCCGTTAACGGCGGTGAGGACCAAATCGTAGTCCACCACGCGGCCGGCGGAGGGAACATTGTAGATCACGATGTCGCGCGTCTCGCCCAGCAGCTTCTCGCCGGAGTGGCTCTCCCACGAGCTGTTGACGCGGATGGCGCCGTAGACGGGTCCCTGCTCCAGCGCGCGGAAGGTGTTGGTCACGATGCGCCCGTAGTCCCTCACGTCAGCCCAGTCGTTCACCCCGTTCACGTCGCCGAAGGCCGAGAAGATGGAGCGATGGTGCGGGTGGTCGGTGCGCTCTCCCTCGACCTCTTTCATCGGGTAGTGGCGGGTGACGGAGGCGCCATAGGGTCCGATCACCGGGTAGAGGAACGGGCGGGACCAATCGCTGCCGAAGTGGTAGGCGGTGAAGAACTCCCCGCCGATGCGCACCTCAACGCGGCTCCCATCCACCTGCTGGAGCGCGACGCCCCCGCCGAGGGCAGCGGCCGCCCCAGGCCCCAGCTCGTAGGCGCGCGTCTGGCCGGCGGCCAGGTTGTCCACGATCCAGGCGATGCGCTTGCCGTCGGCACTCGCCTGAAACGGCACTTCGCGCTGGCTCTCCTGGTCTACGAGGCGCACGCCACCCGCCCCGGCGGCGACTTCGGCGGACACGGGAACGAACAGCCGGTCGTGCTTGCCGGCGGCTACTGTGATGCGAGGCATAACGGGACCCTCCTGAGAGTTTGAAGTTCGGAGTTCAGATCCCATACCTGTCCGGCGCCCAACTCGGAACTCTCCACTCTCAACTCTGAACGGCCGCCCACACGCGCTTCATGTACTCCAGGCTGCGGCTGGCGATGGTCTCCGGGCCATCGCTGAAGTCGAAGACCTCCACCGAGACGTAGCCCTCGTAGCCGACCTCCTTGAGCGCCCGGAAGATCGGATGAAAGTCCACGTCACCCATGCCCGGGCCTTTGAGGTTCGCGTCGTTGGCGTGGAAATGACGGAACCAGCCGGCGGAGTCGCGGATGATCTCCGGGATCGGCTTGCTCTCGGACAACATCGCCTTCACGTCGAGGATGATCTTGAAGGCCGGGCTGGGCACCTGCTGCACGAAGCGGATCGCATCGGCGGCGGTATTGACGAAGTTGGTGCCGGGGGCGGCCAGCGCCTCGAAGCAGATCGTGACGCCGCGCTCCTCGGCAACCTTGACGGCCGGGCGGAAGGTATCGGCGGCCCACTTCCATGCCTGGTCGAAGGTGGCGCCCTCCATCACGTTGCGCTGCTTGGGGGAGCCGACCACGATCACCTTGCCGCCGATATCGGCACAGTAATGGGTGAGCGACACGAAGTAGCGCGCCGTGCGCTCACGCACCTCCTGGTCGGGCGTGTTGATGTAGAGCCCCTCGGGGCTGACGAGCACCCAATGGATGCCGGCGATCTCCAGCCCGAGGGCGGCCGCGCGCTCGCGCAGGTGACGGCGATCCGCCTCGGGGATGTCGTCCACGCTGTCGGCCAGGGTGAAGGGGGCGACTTCCACGGCATCGTAGCCGATGCGCTTGGCGTACTCCAGCACATCGTCAATCTTCCATCCCTGGAACATCTCGCTGCAGATGGCGAACTTCATCCTCAGTCCTCCGCTCAACTCACGAGGAACGGCTTGCGCCGCTGATAGATGCCCCCTAACACTGGAGGCGGCAGCAGGACGAGCCCTTCTGGCCCCGCTATTATACCAGCTTGCGGGAAAGGCTGCAAGCGCGCGCTCCGCTGCTCCGTCGGTTCGACCGCCGGGCGCGGCCGGCAGGCGCATCCTGGCGCAACCGCGCGGGTTCGTATTTGCCGGGGCAGGCTCCCGGCGTTTCGGCGGGCGCAGGCGCGGGTAAGCCGGTGTGGGATCGCGCGGGCGGAACTCGGCGCGTTTGGCTGTGGCCGGGGCGCGCTGCCGCCAGGCACCCGAACCGGTTTGGGTCTGGCATGGCGCACAGGATCCGCCCGGGCGGAAGATAGAGATCCCACCAGGAGGGTAGAATGGCAGACAACACGGCGATGCTCACCGTCGTCCCAGGCGCCGCCCTGGACGCAGCGGCAGTGAATCGGTTCCGATCCGGCCTCCGCAGTGAGGTCATCGCGCCCGACGATCCGGGCTACGAGAGCGCCCGCCATGTCTACAACGCCATGATCGACCGGCATCCGCGACTTATCGTGCGCTGCGCCAACGTGGCGGACGTCATCGGGTGTGTGAACTTCGCCCGGGAGAACGACCTGCCCCTCGCCGTCCGGGGCGGCGGGCACAACGTCGCCGGCTTCGGCACCTGCGATGATGGGCTCGTGCTCGACCTCTCCCGGATGAAGGGCATCCGTGTGGATCCGGCTGGCTGCACCGTCCGCGCCGAGGGCGGCTGCGCCTGGGGCGACCTCGACCATGCGACCCATGCCTTCGGACTGGCGACCACGGGGGGGCTCGTCTCCACCACGGGCATCGCGGGGCTCAGTCTGGGCGGGGGCATCGGGCACCTGGCGCGCCGCTACGGCCTCGCTTGCGACAACCTTCTCTCGGTGGACCTGGTAACTGCCGATGGCCGCTTTCTGACCGCCAGCGCCCATGAGAACGACGACCTCTTCTGGGCCTTGCGCGGTGGCGGGGGCAACTTCGGGGTGGCAACCTCGTTCGAGTACCGTCTGCACCCAGTGAGCGAGGTCTTCGGCGGGACGCTGGTTTACCCGCTGGAAAGGGCCGGGGAAGTGATGCGCTTCTACCGGGACTTCATCACTCAGGCACCCGAGGAGATCAGCGCCTTCTTCGGCTTCCACCTCGCGCCGCCGGCGCCCTTCGTCCCCCGGAACCTCCAGGGGATCGCGGTGTGCCTGGTGGTCGTCTGCTATACCGGGCCGATGGCGCAGGCGGACGAGGCGGTTCGGCCGCTGCGCGCTGTCACGCCGCCCCTCCTCGACCTGCTGGAGCCGATGCCCTATCCAACGCTCCAGAGCACGTTCGATTCGCTGGTGCCGCCGGGCCTCTACAATTACTGGAAGTCGGACTTCATGAGCGACCTGAGCGACGAGGCGCTGGAGGTCCTCTCGCGGTATGGCCCGCAAGTGCCAACCTACCAGTCCAACCTGCACGTCTATCCCCTGAACGGGGCGGTGCAGAGGGTCGGCAAGGAGGAGACGGCCTTCAACTACCGCGACGTGCAGTTCGTCGTTGACATTGCGGCGGTCTACGAGGATCCCGGCGATACGCCCGGGCACACGGCCTGGGTGCGTGACTGCTGGTCGGCACTCCATCCCCTGTCGGCGGGCGCCACCTACGTCAACTTCTTGATGGACGAGGGAGTGGACCGGATCCGGGCCGCCTACGGCGAACATTACGACCGCCTGGCGGCGCTGAAGCGGAAGTACGACCCGACCAACCTCTTCCGCATCAACCAGAACATCAAGCCTGCGCCGTAGGCAGACGGAGGCTGCCGGGCCGGCCCTTGTCCGGGCTGCGCGCCGCAGAAGGCGAATCGGGGCCGACGGCCCAATCCGTGCAGGACCCTTCCGCCCCTCCGCCGAAGAGGAGAGGACGAGGAGGGAGAGTATCTTGCCACATCGAGTCACCTTGATTCCTGGCGATGGCACCGGGCCCGAGTTGGTGGCCGCCGCCCGGCGCGTTCTGGAGGCCACCGGCGTGGCGTTCGACTGGGAGGTCCACGAGGCGGGCATCGGGGCGATGGAGAAGCGCGGCACCCCGCTGCCCCCCGAGGTGCTGGAGAGCATCCGGCGCAACGCAGTGGCGCTCAAAGGCCCGATCACCACGCCCATCGGCACCGGCTTCCGCTCCGTCAACGTCGCTCTGCGCCAGGAGTTGGGGCTCTACGCCTGCCTGCGCCCCTGCAAGCACTACCCCGGCGTTCGGTCGCACTACCCCGGCGTGGACCTGGTGGTGGTCCGTGAGAACACCGAGGACCTCTATGCCGGCGTGGAGTTCGACCTCGGCTCGCCGGAGGCCGACCGGATCATCGAGATGGGGAAAGGGAAGATCCGGCAGGATTCCGCCATCTCCATCAAGCCGATCTCGGTGACGGGCACCCGCCAGATCGTCCGGTTCGCCTTCGAGCACGCCTTGCGCTACGGGCGCCGCAGGGTGACGGCGGTGGCGAAGGCCAATATCATGAAGTTCACCGACGGCCTCTTCTACTGCGAGGCGCGCGAAGTGGCCGCGGAGTACGCAGGGAGAGTGGAGTACGACGAGCGCCTGGTAGACAACATGTGCATGCAGCTCGTGCAGAAGCCGGAGCTGTATGACGTGCTGGTGATGCCGAACCTCTACGGCGACATCCTCTCCGATCTCTGCGCCGGCCTGGTCGGCGGGTTGGGTGTGGCCCCGGGCGCCAACATCGGCCCCGATGTGGCCGTCTTCGAGCCGACGCACGGCTCCGCGCCGCAGCATGCGGGGCGGAACCGGGTGAACCCCACGGCGCTCATCCTCTCGGGGATGCTGATGCTGCGCCACCTGGGCGAGGAAGACGCCGCCGTCCGCCTGGAGCGCGCGGTCGCCGCCGTCATCGCCGAGGGGAAGCGCGTCACCTACGACATGAAGCCCCGGCGCGATGATCCCGGGGCCGTCGGCACCGCGGAAATGGCCGACGCCATCATCGAGGCGCTGGGGCGGGGCTGAGAGTATGCGTCACCCGGATCTGGCACAGCGCGAGAAGAGCTGCCTCCTGGTCGTGGACGTGCAGGAGCGGCTGATGCCCGCGATCCACGGCGGCGAGCGCGTGGTGGAGAGTTGTGTCCGGCTGATCCGGGGGGTGCGTCTCCTCCAGGTGCCGATCCTGGTCACCACCCAGTACGTCCGCGGCCTGGGCCCGCTGGTGGCTCCGGTGGCGGAAGCCCTCGGCGAGTCCGGTGCCTTCGACAAGACCGCCTTCTCCTGCTGCGCCGAGGATGGTTTCTTCGGCCGCCTCGATGCGCTGGAGAAGGACACCGTGATCGTCTGCGGCGTCGAAGCGCACGTGTGCGTCCTGCAGACCGCGCTGGATCTGGTCGAGAACGGCTACCGGGTCCACGTGGTCGCCGACGCCATCGGCAGCCGCGATCCGGAGAACCGGCGCGTCGCCCTCGAGAAGATGGCGCGCGCCGGGGCGGTCATCTCGACGACGGAGATGGTCCTCTTCGAGCTCCTGCGCCGCGCCGGCGCCGCCGAGTTCAAGGCCGTGCAGGCGCTGGTGAAGTGATCGGCCTTCACGGCTCCCCTTGACCCGGACACCTCCGCCCACCCCACCCCCGCCGGGTTCCCCGGCGCTCCGGGC
>JACQGM010000029.1 GCA_016199585.1 Armatimonadota bacterium | reverse complement strand
TTCCCAACGCACTTCGAGGTGGAGCCCGCCTCAATGATGTACGAGTTTGGCGCCTACGGGAATCCCGGCCGCTTCTCCCACTGGACGCACGGCAAAGCCTACCATCAGATGAAGATGATGTACGATTACGGGCTCAGCAAGATCTACGAGCTCGTGATCAACACGAACCCTTGCTACGGGTTCCTGATGGAGAACAACTCCGTCGTCCAGAACAAGCTGGTCATCGCGCACGTGATGGGTCACTGCGACTTCTTCAAGAACAACGCCTACTTCAAGCACACGTCGCGCCAGATGATCGAGACGGTGAGCGTCAACGCCGAGCGCATTCGCAAGTACGAGTACGAGCACGGTGAGCGGGAGGTGGAGGAGTTCCTCGACGCCGTGCTGGCGATCCAGGAGCACATTGACCCGTACGTCAACATCCGGCGCAAGTCGCCGGAGGAGTACGAGCGCGATCGCCGGCGCCGGCCGAAGGAGGGTCCCTACGACGACCTCTGGTCCCTGGAGAACCGCGGCAAGCCGCAGCAGGAAGAGGAGCGCCCGCAGCGCCGCCGCTTCCCCGAAGAGCCGGAGAAGGACATCCTGCGCTTCCTCCTGGAGCGCGCGCCGGACCTGGAGGAGTGGCAGCGCGACGTGATCGGTATCGTGCGCGAGGAGATGCGCTACTTCCTCCCGCAGATGCAAACGAAGATCATGAATGAGGGCTGGGCGTGCGCGACCGGAGAGTCGCTGCTCGCCACGGAGCGCGGCTTCGTGCGCTTCCGCGACCTCAACGAGGCCAGGGAGCCGATCCGCGTCGCCAGCGGCAGCCCCGGCGCCCTGCACCCGATCACCGACTTCCACAATGAAGAGCGGGTACCGACTCTGCGCCTCACCACCCGGCGCGGCTACACCATCGAGGGGGCGCTGAAGCATCGCGTCCAGCTTGCCGATGGCTCATGGGCGTTCCTGCGGGATGTGAAGCCGGGCGACCGTATCGCCCTGGCACACGGCACCGACGTCTGGGCGCGCGAGCCCTTCGCCATCGGCTACCAGCCGGCGGAGCCGGACCCCACACTCTCGGACGTTGCCGACTCTGCGGGCACGTCGGTCTGGACCGTCATGCGCCACCTGGCCGGCAGGCCGACGCGCAGCGGCGAGGCAATTGACGCGGCAGTGGCGGACGCCCGCTACACCCCCGGCATGGCGGGGAAGGTGATGCCCACCCGGCGCCCATTGCTGGCGCCCACTCAGCTCACCGAGCCACTGGCGCTCCTGCTCGGCACCTTCGTGGGCGATGGCAATGTCACCAAGTCGGGCATCTGCCTGACCTGCGGCGACGACGCCTACGCCCGGCGCCTGGCGGACCTGGCGGAGACGGCCCTGGGCATCCCCGCGACGCTGCGCGAGGACCACACGTCTACGGGGCGCCGCTGGCGCATCGAGGTGCACTCGCGGGAGCTGCTGCGCCTGCTGGAGGCGCTGGGGGTAGACCTGGCGGCGCGCACCCACGATAAGGGTGTGCCCAACGCGGTGCTGCGCTCGCCGAAGGCGGTGGTATCGGCGTTTCTGCGCGCCTACTTCGACGCCGACGGCTACGCCGGAACCGACGGGGTGATCCTCTCCTCGGCAAGCAAGGAGATGATCCGCACCGTGCAGGTGCTCCTGCTCAACTACGGCATCCTCGCCACGCAGCGCTCGCAAGCGGATGGCTGCGTCCATCTGGAGATCAGGGGCGCCTCGGCGGAGCGCTATCGCGCCGCCATCGGCTTCCAGTTGGAGCGGAAGCGCCGGGCGCTGGATGACTACCTGGCGAGCCACCGGTGGTTCAAGACCGAGGACCCGACCGACGAGGTGGTATCCATCCAGGCGGGCGAGGCGGATGTCTTCGATATCACCGTGGACGCGGCGCACGCCTACGTCGCCAACGGCTTCGTCAACCACAACTCCTTCTGGCACGGCCGCATCATGCGCGAGCTTGATCTGACCGACGACGAGTACATCGAGTATTCGCAGCTCAACGCGGGCGTGCTCTCGCCGTCGCCCTCCCGGCGCTCGATCAACCCTTACTACATCGGGATCAAGCTCTGGGAGGACATTCTCAAGCGTTGGGACAACCCGAGCGACGAGGAGCAGAAGACCCTCGGCCGCGTGCCCGGCAAGGGCATGGAGAAGATCTTCGAGGTGCGCGAGCTGGAGAACGACGTCTCCTTCCTCCGCAACTACCTTACCGAGGAGATGGTGGAGGAACTGGACCTCTACGTCTACGAGCTGCGCGACGACGAGTGGGTGATCACCGAGAAGGACTGGCAGAAGACCCGCGACCAGCTCGTCGCCAGCATGACCAACATGGGCTACCCGGTGCTCCTGGTGGAGGACGGCGACTACCGCCGCAACCGGGAGCTCTACCTGCGCCATGCCTACGAGGGGCGGGAGCTGGACATCGCCTACGCCGAGAAGGCGATGCAGCACGTCTACAAGCTCTGGGGCCGCTCCGTACACATCGAAACCATCGCCGATGGCGAGCCGATCCTGATGAGCTACGACGGCCACGAGAACGTGATGCGGACGCTGAGTTGAGTGCTGAGTGGGGAGTGACTAGGGTGAGCTAGAGTGACTAGAGTGACCGGACAAGGTCTGCCGACCTTGCGCGGTTCCACGACCGGTCGCCAACTCTAGTCACTCTAGTTCACTCTAGTCACTTTGGCTACTCCTGCCTCCCTCCGCCCGGCAGGAGACCTCCGGGCGGTTGGCGAAACCGTTCTTCCAGACGCCCATGGGGGACGCACCCGAACCACGGGCGGTAGATCGGCAGCTCACCTTCGGGGGTTTCGACCCCGCTGCCACGAAGACCCGAGAAGCCGGGAGGAGAGACCATGCGGAAGATGACCGAGGAGAACCTGAAGGCCGCCTTCGCCGGCGAGAGCCAGGCGCACGTGAAGTACCTCAACTTCTCGGAGCGCGCGCAGCGCGACGGGAAGCCGAACGTGGCCCGCCTCTTCGCGGCGGCGTCCTTCGCCGAGCAGGTACACGCCACCGCGCACCTGCGGGTCCTCAAGGGGATCGGCGCCACCGCCGAGAATCTGGCCGCCGCCATCGGGGGCGAGGGGTTCGAGGTGGACGAGATGTACCCGGCTTACGTCGCAGTTGCCGAGGCGCAGGGGGAGGCGGGGGCGAAGCGCTCCTTCAACTGGGCGTTGGAGGCGGAGAAGATCCACCGCGCCCTCTACGAGCGCGCCGCCGGCGCCGTGGAAGCCGGCAAGGACCTCGAGCTGGAGAGCATCTGGGTCTGCTCCGCCTGCGGCTACACCCTCGACGGAGAGGTGCCCGACAAGTGCCCCCTCTGCGGCGCGTCGAAGGAGCGACTGACCCGGTTCTGATCGGCGGGTCCGTGGCGCGAACCGGGGGGTCGGTGCGGCACGCGAGGGCTGCGAGCAGCAGTCGTCGCCGACCTGCCGCACCGAGACCCCCGCCACCCGTCATGCTGAGGTCCCGAACCGAAGCATCTCTGTCGATCCTCCTCCAATGAGTCTTGCCGACAGAAGCTGATAGTCGTCGTTCCGGCGCGACGCGGATGTCGCGCCCTACGATAGGATCCCGTAGGGCGCGGGTTCCGCCCCGCGCCGGACTTGCTTGCTCTTGACGGCATCGGATGGATGTGTTATCATAGCACCAGTGGCGAAGGAGGCGTGTTCGCCTCCCCGCACCTGGCCCACGTGTCCGTCGTGCCGAATGGCGGAAGGTCTTCCACGGCAACCGGTTCTCCCCCACGCAGTGAAGAGGACGCCTGGATCGCCGGCGTGATCTACCGCTTGCCATGGGGCAGACGGGTTCCTCCGCAGGTTCCCCGTGCGTGTTCGGGGGGGCGGTTTCCCTTGTGAGGCGCAATTGACACCGGACAACAATACCCCGGAGCTTGTGATTGTTCTGGATTTCGGGGCGCAGTACAGCCAGTTGATCGCCCGGCGGATCCGCGAGTGCAGCGTCTACTGCGAGATCCTGCCGGCGGAGACACCGGCAGCCGAGATCGAGCGCCGCCGGCCGAAAGGCATCGTCTTCTCCGGCGGCCCCGCCAGCGTCTACGAGGAGGGCGCGCCGCGGTGCGACGAGCGCCTCTTCGCGCTCGGCATCCCGATTCTGGGGATCTGCTACGGGCACCAGTTGATGGCGCAGGTGCTCGGTGGGCGCGTGGAGCCGGCGGAGCACCGGGAGTACGGACGCACCGATCTGAGCGTCGTCACGCCCGGCGCCCTCTTCCGCGGCCTGGAGGGCGACCGCGTCTGCTGGATGAGCCACGGTGACGTGGTGCTCGCGCCCCCGCCCGGCTTCGATGTGCTGGCGCGCACCCGCCAGACGCCCGTCGCCGCGATGGGCGACGCCGGGCGCCGCCTCTACGGCGTGCAGTTCCACCCCGAGGTGACGCACACGCCCTGGGGCAAGGAGCTCCTGCGCACCTTCGTCATCGACATCTGCCGCTGCTCCGGCAACTGGACGGTGCGCAGCTTCATCGAGGCCGCCACGGAGCAGATCCGCGCCACCATCGGCAGCGGGAAGGTGCTGTGCGCCACCAGCGGCGGCGTCGACTCCATGACGCTCGCCGCGCTGTTGAGCCGCGCCGTGCCCGATCGGCTGACCTGCGTCTTCGTGGACCACGGGCTGATGCGCCGGGGAGAGCCGGAGCAGGTGCGGCGTACCTTCGCCGAGCAGCTCCGCTTCCCGCTCGTCTACGTGGATGCGGCGGCGGACTTCTTCGCCCGGCTGCGCGGAGTGAGCGACCCGGAGCGGAAGCGGCGGATCATCGGCAACGAGTTCATCCGCGTGCTGGAAGCGGAAGCGGAGAAGGTGGGGGGCGTGGAGTTCCTGGCGCAGGGCACTCTCTACCCGGACGTGATCGAGTCGGGGACGCGCTCGGCGGCGAAGATCAAGACCCACCACAACGTGGGCGGGCTGCCGGAGCGGATGCGCCTGCGGCTGGTCGAGCCGTTTCGTCGTCTCTTCAAGGATGAGGTGCGCCGGGTGGGCGCCGAGCTGGGGCTGGCCCCGGAGATCGTCGGCCGTCACCCCTTCCCGGGCCCGGGCCTGGCGGTGCGCGTGCTCGGGGAGGTGACCCCCGAGCGGGTGGCCGTGGTGCGCGCGGCCGAGGCGATCGCGCTGGAGGAGATCCGCGCGGCGGGTCTCTACGATGAGATCTGGCAGGCGTTCTGCGTGCTCCTGCCGGTCCGCAGCGTGGGCGTGATGGGCGACCAAC
Source organism: Armatimonadota bacterium (assembly GCA_016199585.1). Classification (GTDB taxonomy): domain Bacteria; phylum Armatimonadota; class JAAZEB01; order JAAZEB01; family JAAZEB01; genus JACQGM01. Next base: position 166 of record JACQGM010000029.1, on the reverse strand, counting down.
GCACCTACGCGCACCCGATAGTGCTGCGCGCGATCACGAGCGAAGACGCCATGACCGGCAACTGGGCGCACATCCCCTTCGAGGTGCTGGAGCGGATCAGCAGCCGGATCATCAACGAGGTGCAGGGGATCAACCGGGTGGTCTACGACATCAGCTCCAAGCCCCC
>JACQGM010000298.1 GCA_016199585.1 Armatimonadota bacterium | reverse complement strand
GCCAAAGCGATTGCGGCGGCGCTGAAGCGCGTAGGCGGAGGGAAGGACATCAACACAGCCTACATCGAGCGGATCAACGCCACGTTCCGGGAACCCCCCGGCGGCGGCTACGTCCCGGAAGGGAGCGGGCGCCAATCTGCGGCGCCCGCGTGCCGATCTGAAGAGGAGACAAGCATGTTCAAGCGGATTCTGATCAGCACCGGCGCGGTTCTCTCGCTGGCCACCGCCAGTGCGATGGCGGGCCACGAGCACGGACCCGGTCATCAACCGCAGAAAGAGACCAAGACTGGCATCATCTGCCCGGGGATGAAGAGCAAGATCGCCTCGCCCGCGAAGGCCGCCGGCAAGAGTGTCTACAAGGGGAAGACTTACTACTTCTGCTGCAAGGGCTGCAAGCCGCAGTTCGATAAGAACCCCGCGAAGCACATCGGCAAGAAGAAGTAGCCCGGCCAACCGTGTGGATGCCGGGAACCATCTGCTATCACACACGTCCCCGACAGCGGGGGGAGCCAGCGGCACTCTTGGAGTAGCCGAGGGGCATTTCGGAATCCGAGGGCCGGCGCCCGGGTAGGCGTGCCCGGGCCGGCTCTTCCTGGATCGATGGCTACCCAGCCAGGCAACGGTCAGTATCAGAACACATCGCAGCCTATACAGAGTGCGCGATTTTGCTGAGAATCCCCCGGTCATCCCCATACCGGCAGAGGGCAGCACACTCTGCCGCAAGCATCTCAAACAGGATGTAAGCGATCCTCTGGCGCCCGGACTGCCTCAGTGCCGGGCGCTGCAACTGCGCCACCACTTCCTTCTCGCGCTTTTCGGGAGCCACCAGGAACAAGTGGCAATCATGATCGGCCAGCGCCAGGGCCAGATCGTGCAGCCGCAGGATGCCGGAGTAGATGGAAGTGCTCTTCTCCACCTCGAAGGCGCACTGCACGGCGCCGATGTTTCGGTCCAGCCAGAGCACGTCAATCAACTCGATGGTCTGGGAGACATCCGCAGGCAAGCCGTAAGCCGGGAGCATCCGGAGGCAGTGCTCGCCCAATGCACGGCCCTCCCATTCCCGCTGCCGGTCGTTACGCGCCACCCACACATCGTAGCCTAGCGCCCGGCCAATGGTGACCAGGTGCGCCTGCATCGCCGTGTGCTGACTCTCTTCCGCCGCGTCTGAGGCCATCTCCTGATGACGGGCCGTGATCACCTTCTGCCGCTTCGCCTCAAACTCTACAGCCGTCTCCGCATTGCCCGGCATTGCCAGGCGACCGACCCCTACCTCGAACAGCAGCCCGGCGATGGCACCCAGGTCCTTCGAGAGCAGCGACTGGTGCGCCGCGTTCACCTCCAGGATGGTGGCCCGCATCGCCAGATAGTCGGTCCAGGAGCCCAACTTGGGGTTGCCGCCGAAGAGCGCGGCAAAGCCATTCACCATCGCGGTATTGGAGGGTGACAGCAGCGTGGGGTGCAGGAAGTAGAGGATGTTGGCGACGGCAGGCCCCAGTCCCTTGATCTTGAGTGGATCCAGGCGGTGGATCTCCGCCAGGAGTTGTTCCTCACGGGATGCCCTCAGGCAGGCATCGAGGAAACGCCCGAAGGCAAGCTGGTTCTCACGGTTCTCGTAGATGTCCGGGATGCGCAGCTTGGGCTTCCAGTAGAAGGCATGCGCCGCTCCCTGGAAGACCTGCTTCTGCTCGGTGATCGCCGCCAGCACGGTTTCCAGCGCCGATCCCCGGAAGTCATTGGGGAAACTGCCATCACGGATCTGGGTCACCACGTCCATCACGCCCCGGCGGATGGTGCGGAAAGCCTTCAGGCGCTCTTCGCCGTGGGTGAACCAGGTGTTATAGACGGACTCGGGGTCCTGGCGGTACCGCTGGATCGCCTCACGGACTGCGTCTGTATCTGCCATGCTCAGTGCCTTCCTGAAGACGCGCCGATCCCGGCTCGCGCCCAAGGGGGATCACTCGGTCTACTCCAGCGAAGTTCTTCGACGCAGCGGCCGGCGATGCCTGGCAGTTGGCGGTCGGTGGCACGTACGCAGGCTTCATTCGTGGTTCCGGGTGCAATCAGGGGCTCACCTCGATAGGCACCACGGCCTGCTGGCTCCCCAGCGAGATCACGATGCGCCCGGCGCCAGTGCGGGCTGCCTGGAAAACCGCCATCCCCATACCGGAGTGTGTGATCCCCCCAACGCCACCCTCGACGACCCAGGAGGGGGTGACGCTGGTGGTGTGCATCGGGCCTACCATCGGCGTCGCGCTCACATGCACACGGTCGCCAATGCGAGCCTGGATGCTGGGCGGGTTCGGTACCAGTGACTGCACGTCCACGGTGACATCAGAAGGCACCATTGCCAGGGCGACGGTTACCATGCCGGCCTGCGGCAGCTCTACCCCCAGGGAGAGTGTGTGCATCCCCGCCGCCGTCACCTGCACCTGCGCCGGGCCGGCCGCAGCTTCTGCAATCGTGAACTGCCCGGAAGCATCCGTGGTGGCGCGCCGCTCGGCGCCGGAGGCGTCGGTCACCACCACCTGTGCGCCCGCGACGGGCTGGTCGGGTGCCGTGGCCTTCGCCGCCGTGCCTGCCAGCCGGTTCGGTCCGGGAGGCAGGCTGCCCCCGGTGATGCTGTTGGAGCCGCAGCCGGACGCAAGCACTGACAGGACGGCGGCGAAGGATCCCAGAAGCGTGCGCCGCGTCATCGTTCCCCCTCCGGCGCCTCGGACCGCGCGAGCGCCTGAAGCAGCGGCGGCCAGTGGGTCCGCTGGAGAAACTCGTCCGCCTCCGTCTCCCGGGCAGACTCACGAAGCGCCTTCACAAGGTCCTGATAGAGCATCAGGCGTTCCGGCTCTTCCAGGAGGGCTTCCTCGCCAACGTGCGCACGTGTGAGCCGCCGCAGCCGCTCCACCTCTCGAACGGCAGCCTCCCACGGTTCCAGGCGCTCCTTCGGGCTCTCCGCCGCCCGCCCGAGCAGCCACTGCGCGCGCCAGGCTAGGTCGGGGCTCTCCATCTCACGCGCCAGCGACAGGGCATCCGAGGCATGCTCCCGTGCCTTCTCCGGGGTGCCCTCATCGAAACCCAGGCAAGCTAGGCTGAGGAGCGCCTCTGCCTGCACCCCCCGCATGCCGGCGCCAACAGCGCGGTCGAGCGCATGTGCCAGGCCATCCCTGGCTTGTGCGAGTGATCCCGACCGGCGAAGCGACTCGGCTTCCTGCATCCGCATCTGGGCCGCTGCGTAGGCAAAGCGCAGCGCCTCCGCACGCTCGGCGCCGCGCCGGGCATGGTAGAGCGTCTCCCGCGGCGTCCCCGCGCGCAGGTAGGCATCGGCGAGCGCGTGATGCGCCAGCAGCTCGCAACGCACCATGCCGGTGCGCAGGCCCTCGTCCAGAGCGTCTTTGCCCATCTGCAGCGCCGCATCGAACCGGCCTGTCGCCGATAGGGCCAGCGCCAGGCAGCTTCGGGCCGTCGAGACGTGCGCGGGGCCTCCGGCAAGCTGCGCGATCTGCAAGGCGCGGCGGCCGTGCTGCTCTGCCTCGCCCCAGCGCCCCAGGCCGTAGAGTGCCAGCCCGGCGTTCAGCAGGGCCTCGATGGCCTGACCGGCATCCGAGAGCGCCTCGGCATCCGTCAAGCACGACAGGGCAGCTTCCAGGGCCGCGGCGTGGTCGCCGCAGGCCAGGTGGGCGTTGATCAGGTTCGCGCGGATATAGAGGTGCGCACACTGTCGGTCGCGTGCATTGGGGCCGGCGTCGGCCACGCGGGCGGCGGCGGCGAACGCGGCGATGGCCTGCCCGTAGTCTCCGAGCTGCTCGTGGATGGCCCCCAGGGAGAGCGTGCCTTGCCAGCACCCCCACCAGTCGTCCGACTTGCTGACACGCTCGAACTGGGCTCGCGCCTCTTCGATAGTGCCCAGTCCCAGGAGGGCGCTGCCCAGGCTCTGGGCGCAACTCACCGCGCGTGCGGAGGCTCCCGGCAGCCGGTCGCACACGGCGAGCGCCAGTTCCAGGGAGCGCCGGGCTGCCTCCAGCTCCCCGAGCCGCAACTGCGCGTTGCCTACCCGCAGCCGCGCCCGCGACTCGGCCTCACGGTCGCCCAACCCCCGCGCCAGCGAGATGATCTGCTCCCCGGCGGCGATCTCTTTCCAGGCATCCGGGGGTGAGACATAGGCGGCAGCCAGCTCTTCCAGCCGCGCCAGTGCCTCAGACCACCGCGGAGGCTCGGCAACCAGTGGTACCGCCGGCTCCGGAAGATGCGCGGGGATCGGTGGCGGCGGTTCATCCGCCGTCACTTCGGCCGGCGCGGGCAGCAGGGGCGTGTCCGGGTCCTCGGCGTAGAAGTAGGAGAGCGGCTTGTTCACCGCGCGTGCAATACGCTGGACCTTATCCGGCTGCGCCAGGGTGACGCCGGAGATGTACTGGTAGAGCAGCGCACGCGAGCAGCCCACCTGCCGCGCCAGCTCATCCAGGCTCAGGCTCGCCGCCTCAGCGACCGCCTGAATGCGCAGCCCTTGCTGCCGTCTCCCCTCCGGGATCGAGAGATCCATGCGCGCCTCCTTCTGTCAGTTTCGCTAACACATTATAGCACAAGCCTGGGCCACTGGCAAGCCCATCCCCGCGATTCGCCATGCCGGCAGGTAACAATGCGGCAGCAATGCCCTTCATACGGGTCAGGATCTTCTCCTGTCAGCTAGAACGACCATACTGCTCCATTTGCTGTCAGCGAGGCTTGACAGCCGCCGGCGGTTGTGTTACAATGGCTTGACACTACCAGGAGCGGGTGCCGGGGGAGCAAGCAGAGCCGGCATCGGGGGAGGAGAACCATGCGCACGGGAATGTGGAAGCATCGGACGGTCGGGATTGCAGCGGCAGCGGTCGTGGCAGCCACCGCGCTGGTGGCGGGCGGTTGTGGGGGTGGGGGCAGCGTGGTGGCGCCGACCGGGGCTGATGGGGAGCGCCAGGAGACGCTCGCTCCGGGCACCTCGGCCACGACGGCCGCAGCAGCAGGCGGCGGCATGATGGGCAGCGGCTCGGGGATGATGGGCGGCGGATCCGGCATGATGTCCGCGGGCACCGGGATGATGGGCAGCGGCGCTGGCACCGGGATGATGGGCAGCGGCGCTGGCACGACGGGCGACGGCACGGGGATGATGTCTGGCGGTGCGAGCACAGCACAGACAGGCATGATGCAGAGCGACGAGATGATGTCCGGGGGTGACGCCGGCAGCACCGGAGGCCACCAGGGCATGATGGGGAGCGCGGGCATGCATGACGGGCAGATGGGCACCGCCGCGGCGCCCGGCGCCACTCCCGAGGATGCGGTCCGCAATCACCTTACGCAGGGCACGGGCACGGGCATGGGGATGACCCCGGGCGCGATCACCGTGGACGTGCAGGGCGACCAGGCCACTGCTACGGTAGAGGTGAGCATGACTGGCGAAGGGCACATGATGTCCGGCTCGATGACCATGAAGCTCACCCTGGAGCGCCGCGAGGCCGGGTGGGTGGTCACCGGGATGGCACACGCATAGCGCGCCTCACTGTCGACGCAGGGCATTCACCCTGGTGGGGATGAATGCCCTGCCAGGCGCATGCCTGGCATGTTGCTGACCACGTTACCAGAACTCCTTCGCGTCCTTGGGCAGCAGGCTCTTCAGGTACTCCACCACCTGATAGGCATCCTGCTCGGTGAGAATCCCCTTCCAAGCAGGCATGATGTAGAGAGGATCTGGACCCCCGGGGTCCTTCTTCTCCGGGATGGATCCCTGGAGGATCCTGTCGCGGATTTCACGGTCGAGCAGCTCGTCTGCCACGTAGATCAGCGGGGGAACCCTTCCATCCTGGGAATTCGGGTTGGGCACGCCGCCTTGGCCCCCCTCGCCATGGCACACCACGCAGCCATAGCGCTGGTAGACCCGGCGGCCCGCCTCGACTGCGCCGATGGGAGCAGCGCGCGTGTGGGCCGGGGGCGTGGCATCCCGGGTCGCCTGGCGCACCGTCAGGTAATCGTCCGGAATGCGCTCGGGCACCTGGCTGAGCATGAAGACGGTGAGCACCCGCACATCCCGATCGCTCAGGCGCAGCGGCGGCATGCGCGATCCCGGCACCATCGCCTGCGGGTCTCTGAAGTGGCGGATCAGCCATTCAGCCGTATGCCGGACGCCGACCGCATCCAGGGTCGGCCCCAGTGAGCCCCCGCGCCCGCCCAGCTTGTGGCAACCGATGCAGGCGCGCTCGGTGAATAGCCGCTTCCCTTCCTCCATGCGGCGGCCCAGCACCGGGCTGCCGCCGCGGTGGCACTTGCTGCACGAGGCGTCAATGAACTCGAGGGGGAGCAGCGGGCGCGGCCAGGATCCCTCGCGGCCATGCGCCGCACGCGCCGTGGTGGCACGGCCCTGCCCCCCGTGGCAGACGGTGCAGCCATACCGCTCATAGGGGTGGCGCTCCGCGTGCGGGTGGCTACGGAAGGGCTGGGGCGCCCGGGCCATGAGTGGGTTCTCGACGCCCAGGTGACAGGTGGGGCATCGATCCACCACACTGAGTTCGGGGTTGGTGATCTGGCGGATGCCGGTCGTGAAGGCCGGGTCACCATCCCCCTGCTCTGCCACCAGGCGCGTGTACTCTCGCTGGTGGCGCCACCATTCGGGGCGCACGCTTTGCCATCCGGCGAGCGCCAGCAGCAGGAAGAAGGCCGAGCTGGCCGCCGCAAATGCCTTCGATATCATGGCCGTCCTCCGGGAGTGTTCGCGCTCCAGGGCGTGGTCCACGACCACCCGGGCCCACGGAACCAGGCGCCAATGAGGATCAGCACCAGATTGGCGAGCAGGAACAGCGTGAAGAGGCAGATTCCCGTTCGGCGGTCGCGTGGGCGACGGGCATGGCTGCGATCCAGGTAGGGCAGCATTACCAGCCCCGCGAGGGAGAGCCCGGGAGCCAGAACACCTCCGATGAAAGCGGAATAATGCACCAACTCCTGCAGCCCCAGGAGGTACCAGGGCGCCTTTGCCGGATCCGGCGTCTCGGCGGCACTCGCCGGATCGTGCAGTGGCGCGTCGAACAGCATCGCGGCGGCGAGCAGCGCCGAGAGACAGACGAGGGCGCAGATCAGGCCGCGCAGCAGCAGGTGCGGCCACGTGGATACGGCGTCTTCCGGCGTGGCATCCACGAGGGGCGAGGTGCCACGCACCAGCGCCATGAGGCCGTAGGTCTTGTGGGGCGACCGCGGCAGGATGTCCGGCGGCTCCGGCCCGAGGGAATCCGGCCTCACGGCACCCTCTCCTCGCTGGCCATCGACTCCTGCGATGGGGGAAGCGATAACCCGCCATCTTTCCGAATGCGCCAGAAGTGCGTGGCGGTCAGCGATGCCATGGCCAGGGGAAGCGCCATACAGTGCAGCACGTAGAAGCGCAGCAGAGCATTCTGGCCGACCGAGTCGCCGCCCAGCAGCAGCAAGCGCACCTCCTTTCCCACCACGGGGAGGCAGCCCACGATGCCCGTGCCCACCGTGGCCGCCCAGAAGCCGGCCTGGTCCCACGGAAGCAGCATCCCGGTGAAACTGAAACCCAGCGTGAGCAGCAGCAGCATGACTCCCACCACCCAGTTGAACTCGCGCGGCGCCTTGTACGAGGCGGTGTAGTAGACGCGCGCCATGTGCAGCACCACGACCACCACCATGGCGTGCGCGCTCCAGCGGTGCAGGTTGCGCAGCAGCGGCCCGAAGGAGACGACGAACTGCAGGTCCTTGATGCTGTGGTAGGCGCGCTCTACCGAGGGCACATAGTAGAACATGAGGGCGACCCCGGTGGCGGCCAGCACCAGGAAGAGCAGGAAGGCAATCCCGCCCAGGTAAAAGGTGTAGGTGAATCGCAGCGTGTGCGGGCGGACCTTCACCGGTAGGAAGTGCAGCCACAGGTTCTGGAACACCGCCTGCGCGTTGCCGCGCGCAGTGCCGGGCGGCTCCCCGCGGAAGATCGAACGCCACACCCGGCCGCGCGCCAGCCGTTGGATCCAACCTGGCTCTGCGGATGGCATGTCGGCACCTCTCTCCGTGATCCGGGTCACCTGCGGTCGAGGGCAAGGTAGTGGCCCGCACCGATGGCCCTGCCCCGGTCGATCTGGAGCCGGCCGTCGCGCGACAGCGCCACGGGATGCCACGCGAGTGCCCGTCGCGCCGGGCCGACGACGGGCTCGCCCTGTTCGTTGAAGCGGCTGCCATGGCACGGGCAACGGAAGCCATGCCGCGCGGCATCTTTCACCACGGTGCAGCCTAGGTGAGTGCATACGGCAGAGAGCGCCCGAAACCCGCGCGCATCGCGGAGCAGGTAAACCCGGTGCTCTTCCAGGAAAGTGGCCGAGCCCACAGGATACTCATCGGGCCGGCCGATGAGGGATACCGACAGCGCCTCGGGCACCGTGTTCGAGGAAAGGAATCGCACGAACGCACCGCACACGCCCGCGATGCTGGCTGAGAGCACGGCCCATCCCGCGGTGGCGAACAGATCGCGGCGCGAGGTGTTCTCGGGTTCCGGTTTCAGGTCTTGAATCGCCAAGGTAGCCTCCGGCGTGGCGATGATCTCGGGCTCTCGCTGGGCAGCGCACTCCCCCAAATGGCCGGTTGCGAACAGAGATTCAAGAACCGGGAACCGGCTCCCTGCTCTCCTCGACCAGCGCGAAGCGCTCCAGGGTAATGGCGCCCGTGGGGCAGCGGATGACACAGAAGCCACAGCGGGTGCAGCGCTCCTCGTCCTTGATGATGGCAGTGCCGACGGCATCGAGCAGCGCCGGGTCCGCAGCCTGCTCCGGCGACAGTCCAAAGCGGGCGCAGAGCAGCGTCGTCAGCTCGGCGCCTCCCATCAGCTCGGAGGGCCGCACCAGGCGCAAGCAGCCTTCAGGGCACACATCCGCGCAGCCACCGCACAGCAGGCATTTCTCGCTGTCGAACACGGCATGCACCTGGCACTGCAGGCACCGTCCGGCCTGCTCCCGAGCCTCTGCCTCATCAAAGCCGAGTTCAACCTCATCAACGCCGATGCGCCGCTCCAGCGGCAGCGCTCGCGGCCGGCGGCGCGGCGTCGTGTGGCAGCCAGCGGGAAGGAAATCAGCGGGAACCCGGGTCATCCGCCCCTGAGCCTGCGCTCTGGAGCCACCTCTCAGGTAGGCGGCGATTCCCGCCGCCGCGCGCTGCCCATCGGCGACGGCGTCAATGACCGGGCGAGGGCCGAAGGCAACGTCGCCGCCGGCGAAGACCTCAGGGCGGGTGGTCGCCATGGTTTCAGGATCCACCTGAATCGTGCCTCGCGAAGTGACCACGATGCCTTCCGTGCCCTCGAGGAAGGAGAGATCCGGCTGCTGTCCGGTCGCCAGAATGACCGTGTCAGCGGGGAGCACCTCCTCGCTGCCGGGCTGGAACGCGGGGTTGAAGCGCCCGTCCGCCTCGAAAACGGAGCGCACGGCCAGCGTCTCCAGTCCGGTCACCTTGCCCTGCTCACCCAACACGCGCCGGGGGCCGCGGCATGGCATCAGGCGCACCCCTTCTTCAACCGCCCGCTCGATCTCCCATTCCTGGGCAGGCATTTGCTCGCGCGACTCCAGGCACACCATCGATACCTCGCGAGCCCCCTGGCGCAGGGCCATGCGTGCGACATCAACGGCCACGCTGCGCTCCTCGATCCCCACGCCATTCTGGATCTCACCCATACGGATGGCGGTGCGGTAGGTCTCCACGTCAACGCCGTAACGCAGAGCAACGCGCGCTACGTCCACCGCCATGTTCCCGCCGCCGATGACCGCCACCCGCCGCCCCAGATGCACCCGATAGCCAATGTTGGCGTTCAGGAGGAAGTCGATGCCCTTCATCACGCCGTCAAGGTCAATGCCCTCCATCTGCAGCTCGCGGCCCCGACCGGCGCCGCAGGCCAGGAAGACGGCGCGAAAGCCCCAGCGCCGCACGTCTGCCAGGGAGAAATCCACGCCCAGCCGGCGATCCAGGTGGATGGTCACCCCCAAGCCCAGGATGGAAGCGATCTCCAGTTCCACCAGACGGCGCGGCAGCCGGTATTCCGGAACACCGAGCGCCAGCATACCGCCGGGCACCGCCTGCGCCTCGAAGACGGTGACCGGAAAACCAGATCGCGCCAGGTCGTGGGCGCAGGCGAGCCCGGCGGGGCCCGCGCCGATCACCGCCACCGGCTGCGGGACGGGGGACCGGAGACCGGAGACCGGCTGCGGGACGGGGGACGGGGGACCGGAGACCGGAAACTCCGTCTCCCGTCTCCCGTCTCCCGTCTCCCGTCTCCCGTACACCCGCGCCGCGACGGCGGCGGGATTGTAAGGGACCGACTCCACGCCCCAGCGCTCGGTGAGAAAGCGCTTCAGAGCACGTATGGTCACCGGCCCATCCAGGACAGCACGCCGGCACGCCACCTCACACGGGGCGCTGCAGATTCGGCCGCAGACGGAGGCCAGCGGGTTGGGCTCGCGCGCCAGGGCATAGGCCTCCTCATCGGCGCCCGCGGCCAGCTTCTGGACGTACTCCCCCGCGGCGGTATGCACCGGGCACGCCTGTTGGCATTTCACCAGGTGCTGGTAGTAGCGCGCGTCCGGGATCTCGACCTGGTAGGCCGCCCGCCGCGGCTCACCGCCGGCTGCCTCTTCGGCACAGGTCGTCGGGCGCCCGCCCTGCCTTCCGCCCCGAGTTTGTGCGATCACGGGTTTCCTCCGGTTCCCTCTCGCGGCAACTCAGGAAGCCGCTCGCTCACCCTCCCCCGTGTCCGCTGGCTGAGGGCTCAGGGACCTGCTGCGGCGCCGGGAGGTTCTGTTTCATCTCCCAGATGGGCAGCAGCGGGAAGAGCTTGGCGAAGAGCAGGAAGAGCAGGCTGAAGAGCGCGAACAGCCCCGCCATGATGCTCCATTCCACCCACCTCGGCGAGTACGACTCCACACCCCAGGGCAGGCGCGGGTTGCTCAGAGTGGGCACAACGATGGTATACCGCTCCAGCCACATGCCGATATTCACCAGGATGGACGCGATCACCATGCGCCCGATCGCCCGATCACGCAGCAGGGGCATGAACGACCACACCATGTAGCCCAGGGCCAGCACGATTGTGGCCTGGTAGAGAAGACTGGACCAGGTCGGCTCCATCACTGCAGCACCGATGTGGTGCGGACGGCCGAAAGACCCGAGGTAGAACACCAGGCCGGCGATGAGACCCGCCGCCACCGGGCGAAGCGCCCATGCTGCCACGGACTGCGGCCGCTGCAGGCGCACCGGCACCAGCGGCAGGGTGATCACAAAGAACGCACCTACCATGCAGACCACCATCGCCCAGAACGGCAGAGCGAATGCCCCGTACATCTTGGCTTCGAAGACCCGCATCTCGTCGGGAAACTGCCCGTAGAAGGTGGTGAGGAACTCGCCGAAGGTGAAGTAGAACCACAGCAGGCACATCGTCAGCAGCAGCCAGCCCAGCTTGATGAAATGCGATGGCTGTAGGTAATCCTCCAGCCGGCACAGCCAGCGCAGGATTGCCATCGCGACGATCAGGGCTGCGATGCCGGAGTAGATCGCCCCCACGACAAAGTAGGGTCCAAAGATGGCGCTATGCCACATCGGCTGGATCGTCATGGCGAACACGTAGGAGACGACCGTATGCACCGAAACAGCGATAGGGATGATGATGATTGCCATCGCGGCGATGGCCCGCTCCAGGAAGTGCCACTGCCGCTCTGATCCCGTCCACCAGAATGATAGCGCCCGGTAGAGCCATTTCAGCCGCGGCGCCCTCTCCCGCAGCAAGGCGAGGTCGGGCACGAGGGGCAGATAGAGGTAAGTGAGGCTGCCGATCAAGTAGACGCTGATGCAGCACACGTCCCACAGGATCGGCGAGGCGAAGTGAGGATGGCGGAAGACGTTGAGCATCCGGTCGGGCCGGCCCAGATCGAAGATGATGTTGATCGGCCCGCACACGAGGGCGAAGACGGTGATCGCCTCTGCCATGCGGGTGATAGGACGCCGCCAGTCCGCACCCGTGATGCGCAGAATGGCCGAGATGAGCGTGCCGGCGTGGCTGATCCCGACGAAGAAGACGAAATTGGTGATGTAGATCCCCCAGAAGACAGGGCAGTTCAGTCCGGTCACCTGAAGCCCGTCGCGCGTCTGGGTGAGCCAGGCGAAGGCGCCCCACACGACGATGGCCGCCAGCACCAGCGCCGCCAGCCACACACTTCGGCCAAAGGTCACGATCGGCGCGATCGCCGTCTCCTCCAGCCGCTGCTCAGGGCTCTTGGGCAACGGCTCCCACAGCAATCCCGTGTTGGCTAGACCGTCTGCCATTCCGACCCCCTATTCTTCACTCAGATAGTAGACCTTCGGTTCGGTGCCCAAATCTTCTTGCAGTCGAAAAGCGCGCGGGCTGTGGGCGAGCCGGGCGATGGCGCTG
>JACQGM010000296.1 GCA_016199585.1 Armatimonadota bacterium | reverse complement strand
ATCCTGAGATCTTCTGCTGCGCCTTGACCATCCGCAGGTCCCGCTCCGCCAGGTTGTTGTCGAACGGCACCCGGAAGTCGTGCACGAACGCGAGCACCTCGAAACGGTGCTTGTCCAGGCGGTCCAGCAAGTTCTTCGCCTTGCTCTGCTTCTTGCGCCCCCGCTTCTCGGGCGCATCCGCCGCCACCTCCGGGGCGGCATTGGCGGCAAAGCCCTTGTCCAGATTGGTCTGATACTGGCGCTCGATCTCCGCCACCTCGCTCTCGGGCAGCGCGCTCCGTCCCAGCACCTTGGCTGCCTCGACGCTCGCCTTCGCGTCCAGCAGCAACTCCTTCATCCGCGCCGCCCAATCCTGATGGAACTGCTCCTCCACGAAGGTCAACTCGCGTAGATGGTGGCTGTTGCACAGGCCGTGGGCGCAGCCATGCTGCTGGTAGCTCGCCAGACCGTCGTGTACCGCCCGGCCGGTGAACTCGGGGAGGATGCCGATATCATCCATGGCCGTCCTGCCCCGCTTGGCGTGATACTCGTAGAACGTCAGGGCCGTGGCGCAAGCCACGTGCGCCCACGTAAGAGTTCAGGATGTATGAGTACGGCACACCGCTTACGGGCGCAGACGGAGCAGCGCCCCTACGAATAGGGGCTGCGGTCCGTTGGACCACCACACGTAGGGGCCGTCCTCTGTGCCGGCCCGCTCCCTGCAAATCGTACTCATACATCCTGAACTGTTACCCTGGGAGAACCCCCTTGACAGGCAGGCGGTCGTCTGCTATACTGGCGGCGTTGAGAAGCTCGTTGCGGAGGCCGTGCCGTCGTGGCGCGGCGTGATGGGGGAAGCCGGTGCGAATCCGGCACAGTCCCGCTGCGGTGTGCCCCGGGGATCCGTATACCGATGACAACAGTATTGTCATAGGTATACAAGGGTTGGGGCGAGTCCGAATGCCCACCTGCAACGCATCACGCGAGCGCTTCGCGAGAAAGCGTGTGATGGCGGTAGAGAGCGCGCCCCGGCTCATCCCCCGGTCTGCGCGCGGCGCAATCACACCATCCGTGAAGGATGGTTTTTTTGTTGCCCGCCCCCCCTCGCTCGTGGAGCGCCGCTCGCCCTCGGAAAGGGAGAGGAGAAACCGCATGAGCACGCGCGATGCTCTCGGGCGCCGGGGCTTCACCCTTGTTGAGCTGCTGGTCGTCATCGCCGTGGTGGCCATCCTGGCCGCCATCCTGATGCCCGTCTTCGCCAAAGCCCGCGAGCGGGCACGCCAGACGCAGTGCCTGTCGAACCTGAAGCAGATCGCCGCCGCGTGGCAGATGTACGCTCAAGACCATGATGAGACGGCCTGCCCCGCGTACTACTTCACCTCCGGCTGGCGCTTCGAGCACGCCTGGGACTTCACCCTCGATTGGGGCGCCGGCAACACGCCGAAATGGTACCGCGGCCTGCTGGGCCCCTACATCCAGAGCGGCGCGGTCCACCACTGCCCCTCCTTCTCCGGAGAGGCCTGGGGCCGGCCCTTCACCGGCTACGCATACAACACCACCTACATCGGCGGCGACGTGCTCGCCGGGGGGCGGCCCTGCTCCCTTGCGGCCATCGCCGATCCCGCCGGCACGGTCCTCTTTGCCGAAGGCGGCTGGGGGGACCCGGTCAGTGGCTGCAACTACCTGCGCGCCCCGAGCGACTACCAGTTCCCCTGGGGCACCGCGCACTTCCGGCACACCGGCGTCGCCAACGTCGCCTACGCCGATGGACACGTGAAGGGCAGCGCCTTCAAGTATCGCCACACGGACGCCCGGCCGGACGTCGGCGCGCTCTCCCAGGACGACTCCGCCTACGACCTGCGTTAGCCCGCCTGTGCGGCGGTGTCGGTACTGGTTGAGGGATCACGAGAACCGTCTGCGGATGGCTTGGAGTTAGGCCCGACGAGTGGTGCTCGACGAATGACACTGAGACCCGTGGCTTATCCATCACTCACCAGGTGATCGCCCCCTTCCGAGGTGGCGACGTTCGCGGTGCAGGAGGCTACCGTTCGGTTGACGAACTACCTTTTGGCACTGGTGGCGCTGGTGGCAGACGCGCACGCGGTACAAGGACCGCCAGGCAACACGAGAACGACGCGCAAAGGGAGACCCGCGTGGGAGACCAGCGGAGGCTGACTCACCCATCTGACGATCGGCATGGTGCGCGCTCCCCGGACTTGTGCCAACACGCCTCAGCGGGGGGGGGAGCGCACCCCGCCTGCCGCCGCGCTGGCGACAGAGGCGCACGGCGCAAACGAATGGGTGAGGCGCGGCATCGAGCGTCTCGTGGCAGCCCAGGCGTTGGTCACGCAACTCGGGTTGTGCGCGCTGGCAGGAGCTCCCCTTTCCTGCGTCATGGAGCAAGCCGCCGCTGTGGTGGCCCAGGCGCTGGACACCGAGTACTCAGAGCTACTGGGACTCCAGCCCGATGGTGACACTCTTGTGCTGCGGGCCGGGGTAGGCTGGGGCGAGGGGCTGGTCGGTAGAGCCACCGTCGGGGCCGGGAAAGACTCACAGGGGGGCTACACTCTGCTTGCCTCGGCACCGGTGGTAGTGGAGGATCTCGGTACAGAGACGAGGTTCACGGGCTCTCCCCTCTTGCGCGACCATGGTGTGATCAGCGGCATCAGCGTCATGATCCTCGGGACACCGCGGCCTTTCGGGGTGTTGGGCGCGCACACGCGCACGAGACGGGTCTTCGGCGCGGATGATGTGCACTTCATTCAGGGCGTCGCCAACCTGGTGGGTTTGGCTATCGAACGTGAACGTGCGGATGAGGTGCTGCGGCACGCCGAGCGTAGGTTCCGCAATCTGGTGGAGGAGATCAACGACGTCGTTTGGGAGACGGACGTCGACCTGCTCCTGACCTACGCCAGCCCAGGTACGCGCATCGTCTTCGGTTGCGAACCAGAAGAAGTGCTGGGGAGGTCTCCGTTCGATCTGATCCCACCTGAGGAGGCGGCAGACCGACGAGCCGCACCCAGGTGTGCCATCCGCCGGCGTCGCCCATTCTCCCTGTTGGAGCACCAAGCGATTCGCGCGGACGGCCGCGTGATCACCCTGGAATCCAGCGCCGTGCCGACCTTCGACGATCACGGCGCGTTCTCGGGCTACCGGGGAGTGTCTCGTGACATCACCAGGCGGAAACAGGCCGTGCAAGCCCTCCAGGAGAGTGAGGAGCGGTATCGTGGCTTGGCGGAAGCATCGCAGGATGCCATCTTCACTCTGGATCTGGAGGGCCGTGTCCGCTACGTCAACCCGCATGCGGCGGCGCTGACGTCACTTTCGCCGGAGGATCTTGTGGGCAGGCAACTGGAGAATATCTTCCCCCCGCAACTGGTGGAACGCCAGAGAGCCGCCCTGAGGGCGGTTGCGGCAAGCGGAGAGCACGCCCATTTCGAAGACGAGATCCCCGGTGCTGGCGGTCCTCTCTGGCACGAGACCTGCCTCATCCCCTTGCGGGACGAGAGGGGTGCCGTGTGCACCATCCTCGGCGTGTCACGCGATATCACCCGACACAAGCAGGTTGAAGAAGACTTGCACCGGGCGCGCTTGCAGTCCGAAGAGGCCTACCGCAGGGAGCACCGCATCGCCAGTCGTTTCCAGACCGCCTTGCTCCCGCCGAAGGAGGTACGGATCCCGGGCTTCTCGCTTGCATATGCCTACTGGCCCGCGCTGGCCGAAGCGGACGTCGGCGGCGACTTCTACAACCTGTTCGAGATTGACCCACGCCGCTGGGCGGTGGTGATCGGTGATGTGGCTGGCAAAGGCTTGGAGGCCGCCGCGGTTGCAGCGGCGGTGCAGCACTCCGTCGTGGCGCTGGCGAGGAAGGAACAGGACCCCGCAGCCATCCTCGACACCCTCCGGGAGATGCCCTTCTCGGAGGAACCGGGCCTGCTGATCACCGTCTTCCTGGGGGTCCTGCAACGCAATACCGGCCACCTACGCTACGCCTCCGCGGGACACGAGCCTCCGCTTGTATGCCGGAGTGCCGACGGGCAACTCGCGTCACTGCCTCCGGAAGGGATAGCTCTGTGCGGGATTGCTGTCCCGCCGCATCAGACAAGGCACACGGTCTTGGAGGCGGGAGATATCCTCTGCCTCTTCACGGATGGCTTGCCGGAGGCCCGCCACGGCACGCGGCTCCTCGGCGTAGACCGAGTCGGTGAGCTGCTGGTGGCGCACCGTTGTCAAGAGCCCCGGGCGATGGTCGAGGTGCTCTACCAGGCGGCGTTGGCGCACAGCCACGGGCGTCTGCGCGACGACATCGCGCTGCTAGTGTTCCGTCGCCTGGCCGGGAAGTGGACCTGAGCAGCGGTGCCGGCGACGGGGATGCCGCGCACGGATGGGAGGCGGTCCGGACGTGGAGCGCGGGGCCCGCGGCGCACTGGCCGGCCCAGTGGCAACCGGCAGAGTTCTTCGCAGTGGCGCCGCACCGATGGCGGTCGACTGCGGCCGGAGTCCGGTCGCGAAAGGAGAACGGGGACATGGTCAAGGTGGTGGTCGCCATCTCCCGGCAGCTCGGGAGCGGTGGTTCGGAGGTTGGGCAGATCGTGGCGGCACGCCTGGGCTGCAAGTACGTAGACCGTGAGGTGCTGCGTCTGGCGGCGGAGGCACTGGGGATGGATGAAGAGGAACTCTCCCGGCGAGAGGAACGCATTCAAGGATTCTGGGAGAGGCTCGCCGCTGTCCTTTCCACCAGCACCACCCCGGACGAGCCCTACAGCCCTCCGCCCATCCGCCCTGTCCCCGACCAGCGTATCTTTGCATTGGAGAGCGATATCATCAAGGCACTCGCCGAGCGCAAGGACTGTGTGATCGTGGGACGCGGCGCCACCGAGGTCCTGAGGGGTCACCCGGGGCTGACCACGGTCCTCCTCCACGCGCCGGTGGAATACCGCGTCCGCCGCGTGGTGGAGACCTACCGTGTGTCCAGCAACGAACTTGCCCGCATAATGGTCGAGGGGTCCGACCAGATTCGCGGCCGGTTCATTCGTGAGATGACACATCGGGACTGGATGTGCGCCACACAGTACGACCTGTGCCTGAACACAAGTATCCTTCCGCTGGAACAGGTGGCCGACGTGATCGTGGGCGTAGTGACAGCAAGGAGGACCAGGGCAACGACGTAGTCTCCTTATCGAGGTCGGTTGCGCACGGCGCCAGGCATTCCTTCGCGGTGCTCAGGGCACGCTCTGCCGGATGCAGGGCTGAGAGCACCCGGTTCCATGCCAGGCGCCAGCTCAGTGTTGTCGGAACGGCATGGGCGCTATCCCACCAGGGGATCGGCCGCGCCGACGATGGCGTCCACGTCCACGTACTTGTCAATCAGGCGTTGGGCCAGGTGGATCTTCTCGCCATCGGTGGGCTGGATCTTCACCGTCAGGTCGTGGACCGCCGATGCGGTGAGGTAGCTGTCGCCCTCGACGAGGATGACCGGGATCTGGGTGCGTTTGATCAGGCGCATGATCGTGGCGTGGGGACGGATGTTGCCGGTGAGGACGATGCCGGCCACGCAATAGGCCTTCCCCACGCCCACCAGACAGGAGCTCATCGCCGCGAGGATGAGGTCTTCACGGTCGCCGGGGAGGATCGCGAGGACGCCTCGCCCCAGGTAACTGAGCGCGTTGTGGGGCGTCATCGCGCCGACGATGGAGCGCTCGATGCTCTCGTCCAGGAACTCGGCGCCGTTGAGGAGCTCGCCTTTCAGCTCGGACAGCACCTGGCGCACGGTGGGGCTGGCGAGCTTGGGGCGGAGGGGCACCACTCCCAGGAGCGGCACGCCGAGGCGAGCCAGGCCGCGGCCGACGTAGTCGCGCACCATCTCCAGCTTCTCGGGGAGGGCGCGGTTGATCACGGCGCCGATGAGCGGCACGCCACTCGCCTCGAAGAGAGAGCGGTTGAGCATGATCTCGTCAATCGGCCGCCCGATCCCGCCGCCGCTCACCAGGACCACGCCCGTCTTCAGGTGCCGGGCGACGCGGGCGTTCGACATGTCGAAGCACGACCCCACTCCGGCGTGCCCGGTGCCCTCGATGACCATGAACTCCTTGTCCCGCGAGGCCGCCTCGAAAGCGGCGTCAATGCGCTGGAGGAGGTCGTTGGGCACCGGGTGATCGATGTAGTCGCGAGTGAAGCGGGCTTCCACCGCCACCGGGCTCATCGCCGTCAACTCGGCATCGAGGTGCGCGGCCTCGGCGATGAGCACGGCGTCTTCGTCCAGCTTCATGCCGCGCACCTCCTGGTAGCGCTGGCCGACCGGCTTGATGAAGCCGACGGCCATCCCGCGGTTCTGGAGCGCGCTGATCAGGCCGAGCGCAACCGTCGTCTTCCCTTCGTTCTGCTGGGTCGCAGCGATGAACACCCTCTTCATGGCACCTACAGCGTCTCCCCCTCGCGGCGGCGAAGCGCGGCACCGGGCCGCCGCTCTCCTCCCACCCATCGGTGGCGGTCTCCCGTCCCGGCCGGCCCGGGTAGGCGCCGGTGCGCGCCCGGCGCTTCCGGCCGTGGCTCCTACTGAGGAGATTCTGGGTGCGCGGCGCCAGACCTTCCGGGAGGAGCAGCCGGCATGGCGACCAAGGTTACTGCCGGGGTAACTCGGTGGGAGAGTGAGGAGCGCCAGGGGAACCTCAGGGGCCGTCGCGGGGAGTTGCTGCGGCCCTTCTGCCTGCACGGAGCGTTGACACATCCTGTTGGCCGGCCTATGATCTGGGCAGGAGGCCCTTATGGTGCAGCGGCCGCCGGTGTACGTCGAGACGACGCTGGAACTCCTCGGATCGGAAGGATGCTGACCATGAAGGACGACCCGGTCATCCAGCGCATCCGCGAGGCGCGCCACCAAATCTCGGCGGAGTGCGGGCATGACCCCCGGCGCCTGGCTGAGTACTACATGAAGCTCCAGGAGCAGAACCGGGGCCGGTTCTTCAGGCGTGGGGCGCCAAGCCAGAGAGCAAAGGCAGCATAGCTGCGGTCGGGCTGCGGCTCGCAGCCCGACCAACAGCCTTAGAACCGTTCGGTGGGCGTGTTGGGCGGATCCGCCTTCGGTCGCTGCGCGCCTGGCCGAGAGGTGCTTCGGCAAGGCTCTCGCCGCCCCCGTTCCCATCCCGGACATGGCTGTCGATCCCCGAGGGCGGAAGGTATTGCCGGGGCAAGCCAGTGGGAGAGTGGGCGGCGCAAGGGATCTGTCAAGGGCCGCCGCAGCAGCCCTCGGCCGTCCATCAAGCCAGGAAGCAGACGTGGTTGTAGCGCCGCAGCACCGGCCCGGGCTTTCCCACCTCGATGAGGCTGAGCGAGGCGTTGCGCGTGCGCAGGCGGGGATAGGCCCCGAGGGGCGCGTCCAGGGCGTGCAGCACCAACACGCGGATCGGCCCGCCGTGCGCCACCAGCAGCACGGACTGCCCGGCGTGCGCCCTCAGTACCCCGCGGTAGACGGCCGCGACGCGGGTCCGCAACTCGGGGATCGTCTCGCCGCCGGGCGGGCGGTGCCGCAGCGAGTCCTCGCGCCAGCCGCGGTAGGCCTCGGGGTAGCGCGCCTGGACCTCCGACTCGTCCAGCCCCTCCCACTTGCCGAAGCCCAGCTCGCGCAGCGCCGGCTCCCGGATCACCGTCAGGCCGTGAGGCGCGGCGATCGCCTCGGCGGTCTCCACCGCCCGCGACAGGTCGCTCGCGTAGATGGCCGCCAGCGCCGCGCCCGCCAGCGCGCCGGCGAGGCACTCGGCCTGGCGCCGGCCGCCCTCGTTCAGCGGCACGTCCACCTGGCCCTGGATGCGCCGGGCCACATTCCATTCCGTCTCGCCATGCCGGACGAGGAAGATGCGCGTGGTAGTCATCGGGTTGCCGGGTCTCCGAACTCCTTCCGGGAGCGGCGCCGCGCCGCCGACGGGGGCGGTCGGCGGCAGTATAGCACGCGCCGGAGGCCGCGTCAACCCTGGCGACGGCCGGCGCCTCTCGCGCACTCTCAGGCCGTTGACTTCCGCGCGCCATGTCTGCTATACTCCCGCGTGAGAGAGAGGGGCACCATGAGCCGCATCGCCATCCTGGACGAAGCCACCATCGGCCAGATCGCGGCGGGCGAGGTGATCGAGCGGCCTGCGTCCCTCGTCAAGGAGCTGCTCGAGAACAGCCTCGACGCGGGCGCCCGCCGGATCGAGGTGGTGTGCGAGGAGGGCGGCTGCCGGCGCGTCAGCGTGGTGGACGACGGCTGCGGCATGGAGCGCGAGGATGCCGTGCTGGCCCTGCAGCCCCACGCCACCAGCAAGATCCGGACTGCGCGCGACCTCTCGCGCGTGCGCACCCTCGGCTTCCGCGGCGAGGCCCTCGCCAGCATCGCCTCGGTGAGCAGCGTGGAGCTGGTCACCCGCCTCCGCGGCGCCGAGTCCGGCGCGCGGCTGACGGCTCGGGCGGGCAGGATCACCGACCTGGAGGAGGTGGGCGCCCCCGAGGGCACGGCCGTCACCGTGCGCGACCTCTTCCTCAACGCGCCGGTGCGCCGCCGCTATCTCCGCAGCCCGACCACCGAATTCGGCTACATCAGCGACTGCGTCGGCCAGTACGTCATCGCCCACCCGGAGGTGGCGCTCCGCCTCGTGCATGGGGGCGAGACGGCGCTCCACCACCCGGGCTCCGGAGAGCGGCTCGATGCCGTCGTATCGGTCTTCGGGGCGGAAGCCGCGCGCCAGGTGCTGCCGGTGGCGGCGCCCGGGGAAACGTGCGCCGTCGAAGGGTTCGTCTCGCGCCCGGGGTTCACGCGCGGCACGCGCGCGTGGCAGTGGTTCTACGCCAACGGCCGGCCGGTGCGCAGCCGGGCGCTGGCGCACGCTGTCGAGCGAGCCTATCACACCTTGGTGCCCGCCGGGCGCTTCCCCGTGGCCCTTCTCCTCTTTACACTCGATTCCGCCCTCGTGGACGTCAATGTTCACCCCGCCAAGAGCGAGGTGCGCTTCCTCTCGGAAGGCGACCTGCACCGCTTCACGGAGCGCGCCGTGCGCCAGGCGCTCCAGGGGGTCGACCTGACGACGCACCTCGGCGCGCCGCCCGCCCCGTCGGCCGGCGCGCCACTGCCGGAAGCGGCGGACGCGTCCGGAACCCCGGCGCCGGCCGCCGCGCTGCCCCTCTCGTGGGAAGCGAGCGCCGCCGGCTCGCGGGCGCCGGGGCTGCCGGAGGCGCGGGCGCAGATCCACGACACCTACATCCTCGCCGAGGGGCCACAGGGCCTCTTCATCATTGACCAGCACACGGCGCACGAGCGCAGCCTCTTCGAGCAGCTCATGAGCGGGTGCGCGACCGACCTCCTTCGCCCGATGCCGCTCACCGTGCCCTTCGTGCTCTCCCTCACCTCCCGGGAGGCGAACGCCGCGCGCGGGAATCTGGAGGCGCTGCGGAGCCTGGGGTTCGCCCTCGATCCCTTCGGGCGCGATGCCTTCCTGGTGCGCTCGGTGCCCGCCGCCCTGGGCGGCGGCGGCTGCGAAACGGCTCTGCGCGACACCATCGAGGAGCTGCTGCAGGAGCAAGCGCCGCAGACGCTGGATGCCCGTCGCGAGAAGGTGGCGGCCCTCCTCGCCTGCCGCAGCGCCGTCAAGGCCGGAGATCGGCTCACGCTGCAGGAGATGCAGGCGATCGTGCGCGGCCTCTACGAATTCCAGTCACGCTTCACCTGCCAGCACGGCCGCCCGACGGTCATCCTCCTCTCGCGCGAGGAGCTGGAGAAGCGGTTCCACCGAAGCTGAAGCCTCGCGGTAATGTTCGGAATCCTGGGGATCTTCACGCTCAACTGCGCTGCGTGCGCCCCTGACCCCAATACCGTTCAACTGACATTGAGCATGCGCCTGGTGGTCCCCCGGCTTCACGGGTATGTCGGGAGACCGCGCACGCTTGCGCCCGTGAACGACCTGGCTGACGAAGCCTCGAAGCCGGCTGAACCCGGCTGGCAAATCCTGGTAGGGCCGTTCACGGCACTTCGTGACTTGTCAGGCGCGTCCTTCCAGGGCGTGCCGCAAGTGCGCGGGCGCCGCCAACAGCGCCGTGTCTGGCGCGCCATTCGTGCCGGGTGTCTAACCGGCGCACGCAGCGCAGTTGAGCGCGAAGATCCCCAGGATTCCGAACACTACCCGCGGAGAGGACGAGCGGCGGGCGATGTGGAATGATGTAAATGGAGGCCCGTCGTGCGATGCCCCGGAGAAGCCAGATGATCTACCAGAAGGTGGCGCTGCACAACGTGGCCGAGGTGCTGCCGACGCCCTTGAACGAAGGCGTCTACCTCACGCGCATCCCGGAGACGGTTCGCGCCGCGGTGAACGAGCGGGCGCGCTCGCGGGCGCTCTGGACCGCCGGCTGTGAGGTGCGATTCGTGGCCGACGCGCCGGTGGTTGAGGTGCTGCTCTCGGTAGATGAAGCCACTCCCCGCGAGGGGCTGCCGATCATGGCGGAGGTCTACCGCGGGCCCTACGTTCAGGGCTACGCCTCCCTCGGCCCCGGCATCACGCGCGTCCGCTGCCCGCAATCGGCGAACCCGTTGGCGCTGCGCCAGACCGCCGGCGCCACCCCGCTCTTCTCGTCCGATGTCTGGCGCGTGCTCCTCCCTCACCTGGCGCGGGTCCGTCTGATGGGCATTGACGCTCATGGCGGGCAGGTGCGCCCCCCTGAGCCGGGCCAGTACCCGCGGCGGCGCTGGTTGGCCTACGGCTCATCCATCACCCAGGGCGCGCTCACCCTCGCGCCTTCCGGCACGTATGTGGCGCGCACCGCGCGGCGGCTCGGCTGCGATGCCCTCAACCTCGGCTTCGGCGCCGCCGCCCTCTGCGATGCCGCCCTGGCCGCCCACGTCGCCAGCCGCGACGACTGGGACCTCGCCACCCTGGAGCTCGGGGTGAACATGTTCGGCGCGTTCGCGCTCGACGACTTCGCCGCGCACGTCCGCCGCTTCGTGCGCCCCATCGCCGCCGCTCACCCCGACAAGCCCGTGGTCTGCCTGACCATGTTCATCCTCGGCGGCGACTTCACCGGCGACCAGAACCAGTTCGGCAGCACTCTCGCCGAGTACCGCCAGGCCGTCCGCGATGTCGTCTCCCTCTTGCGCCTCCCCAACCTGCACCTGATTGAGGGCACCGACCTCCTGGGCGACCCCACCCTCCTCGGCACCGACCTGGTGCATCCCGGCGACGCCGGCATGGAGCGCATCGCCGAGGCGCTCGTGCCCCGGCTGCGCCCCCTGCTCCTCTGAGGCGCGCCCGGCGGTCGCGCTGCCGCGCTTCCTCGAATCGCGCTTGACAGCCCGGCGGGCGAGTGTTATAATGCAGCACGAGCTTATCCAGAGTGGCAGAGGGATACGCACCCGGTGAAGCCCAGCAGCCTGCGGAGAAAGTGCCGCAAGGTGCCCATGCGTTGAGCAGAGCTTTCTGCAAGAGATAAGGGAATAGAGCTCTATCCGGCCTCTATCTCTTGTAGAAGGGGCCTTTTTCTTTCTGCTGGTCGCCTGCGGGCCCACCGATAGTCCGTGGAATACCCTTTCGAAAGGAATCCGGCATGTCAGAAGTCCTCCGTTCCGAGACGATCGCCCTGCACGGCGGGCAGCAGCCCGACGCAGCGACCTACGCCCGTGCCGTGCCGATCTACCAGTCCACGTCCTTCGTCTTCCGCGATACCGAGCACGCCGCGAACCTCTTCGCGCTCAAGGAGCTCGGGAACATCTACACGCGGATCATGAACCCGACCACCGACGTGTTCGAGAAGCGCGTCGCCGCCCTCGAAGGGGGCACCGGCGCGCTCGCCACCGCCTCCGGCCAGGCGGCGGAAACCCTCGCCCTGCTCAACCTGGCCGGCGCCGGCGACGAGATCGTCTCCTCCTCCACCATCTACGGCGGCACCTACACGCTGCTGCGCTACACCTTCGCCCGGCTCGGGATCACCGTCCGCTTCGTGGACGCCACCGATCCGCAGAACTTCGCTCGCGCCATCACCGACCGCACCCGGGCGCTCTACGCCGAGACGGTCGGCAACCCGAAGCTGGACACCCTGGACATCGAAGCGGTGGCGGAGGTGGGTCGCGCCCACCGCGTGCCCCTGGTGATTGACAACACCTTCCCGTCGCCCTGCCTGGTGCAGCCGATCCGCTGGGGCGCCAACGTCGTGGTCCATTCCGCCACCAAGTTCATCGGCGGGCACGGCACCTCCATCGGCGGCGTGATCGTGGACGGGGGCAACTTCGACTGGAGCAGCGGGCGCTTCCCGCAGTTCGTGGAGCCCGACCCCAGTTATCACGGCCTCAAGCTGTGGGAAACTTTCCGCGACTTCGCCGGCCTGGGCAATGTGGCCTTCATCTTGAAGGCGCGCTTGCAGCTCCTGCGCGACATGGGTCCGGCCGCCAGCCCGTTCAACTCCTTCCTCTTCCTGCAGGGCCTGGAGACCCTGCCGCTGCGCATGGAGCGCCACAGCGCGAACTCCCTGGCCGTGGCTCAGTGGCTGGAGAAGCACCCACGGGTGGCCTGGGTGAGCTACCCCGGCCTGGAGAGCCATCCTCAGCACCACCTGGCGAAGAAGTACCACCGCGGCGGCTACGGCGCCATAATCGGCTTCGGCATCCAGGGCGGCCTGGAGGCTGGCAAGCGCTTCATCAACAGCGTCCGCCTCTTCTCCCACCTGGCCAACGTGGGCGACGCCAAGTCGCTGGTCATCCACCCCGCCAGCACCACGCACCAGCAGCTCAGCGAAGAAGAGCAGCGCGCCAGCGGCGTGACACCCGAGTTCGTCCGCCTCTCCGTCGGCATCGAGCACATTGACGACATCCTCGCCGACCTGGACCAGGCCCTGAAAGCCAGCGCATGACCGCCGCAGCCACCCCATCCCGGCTCGATCTCGACCCCGGCTCGGTGGGCCTGGTGCAGACGGAGTACGTCACGTTCGCCGAGCCGCCGGAGGAGATGATCCTCACCTCCGGGGCGCGCCTCGGGCCGGTCACGCTCGCCTACGAAACCTACGGCGAGCTGAATGCCGCGCGCAGCAACGCCATCTTGGTGGTACACGCGCTCTCCGGCAATGCCCACGTCGCCGGCCGCAACTCGCCGGACGACCGCAAGCCCGGGTGGTGGGACGACATGGTCGGCCCCGGCAAGGGCCTGGATACGAGCCGCTACTTCGTCATCTGCTCCAACATCATCGGGGGCTGCCACGGGTCCACCGGGCCCAACAGCACCAACCCGGCCACGGGGAAGCCCTATGCCCTGGAGTTCCCCGTGGTCACCATCCAGGACATGGTGGCGGCGCAGGCGAGGCTGATCGACCATCTCGGCATCGACCGCCTCTACGGGGTCATCGGCGGCTCGATGGGCGGGATGCAGGTGCTGCAGTGGGCGGTGGCCTACCCCGAGCGGGTGCGCCACGCGCTGCCGCTGGCCACCACCCACCGCCTCACCGCCCAGGGGATCGCCTTCGATGCCGTGGGCCGCAACGCCATCATGGCCGACCCCGGCTGGCGCGGCGGCAACTACTACGGCACCCCCGGCCCGGCGCACGGGCTGGCGGTGGCACGCATGGTGGGCCACATCACCTACCTGAGCGAGGAGGCGATGCGCCGCAAGTTCGGCCGGCGCCTGCAACAGGAACAGGACGACTACCACTACGGCTTCGACAGCGAGTTCAGCGTCGAGACTTACCTGGACTACCACGGCAAGGGCTTCGTCGGCCGCTTCGACGCCAACAGCTACCTCTACATCACCCGGGCGATGGATTACTTCGACCTGGGCGCGGACTGGGGGGGGATAGGGCCGGCGCTCGCGCGCACCCGGGCCCGCTTCCTCGTCGTCGCCATCAGCTCCGACTGGCTCTTCCCCACCATCCGCTCGCGGAAGCTGGTCTCGCACCTCCAGGCGGCCGGCAGGGACGTCACCTTCGTGGAGATCGACTCTTCGGCCGGGCACGACGGCTTCCTGGTGGAGACGGAGAAGATGGCCGCCCTGATCGAGGCGTTCTTCGCGCCGGATCCGCCGTGAGGAGAGATGGGGGGTGCGACTGCCGACAGGACGGATCCGTCCTATCCGTCCTGTCGGACCCGGCCGACTGAAGCGAACAAGATGATGCCAACCAAACAACTGGAACGCGCAGTTCCCGCCGCCGGCCCGGCGAGCGAGGGCCAGCCCCGCGGCGACCTGGACCTGATCCTGCGCCTCATCCCGCGCGGCGCCCACGTGCTGGACCTCGGCTGCGGCGACGGCCTGCTGCTCCAGCGGCTGCGCCGCGAGAAGGGGGCCGATGGCCGGGGCGTCGAGCGCCACCCGGAGGCGCTCCTCGCCTGCATCCGGCGCGGCATCCCGGTCTTCCAGGGCGACCTGGACGAGGGCCTGGCCGATTTCCCGGACAAGTCCTTCGACGTGGTGGTGATCAGCCACACGCTGCAGCAGGTGAGCCAGCCGCGTCGCCTCCTGCGCGAGGCGGGGCGCGTCGGCCGCCAGGTCATCGTCGGCTTCCCCAACTTCGGACACTGGGAGATCCGCTTCGGCCTGCTCCTGCGCGGCCGGATGCCGAAGTCGCCGATGCTCCCCTACGAGTGGTACGACACGCCGAACATCCACCTCCTCACGCTGGCGGACTTCGAGGAGTTCTGCCGGAGGGAGGGCCTGCGCGTCGAGCAGCGGCTCGCCCTCCGCTACCCCACCTGGCGCCCGGTGCGCTTCTGCGCCGGCTGGCTGGCCGCCTACGCCCTCTATCTGCTGGATGCGAGGGACTTCCACCCGGCGCCGGTGGCCCCGCCCGCCGCGGCGCCCGAGGAGGAGATCGCGGTGGTGGAGGAGTAGGGGGCACCCTCGCCCGCCCTGTACAACGTCATGAACGGTGTTTGGCGCTCCCAGGGCGAGAGCATCTGATGGAGCAGAACCTGGAGCAGGTAATCTGTGTCCCATGCGGCTCGCTTTATCCGCGCTTTTACCCCGCGCCGGCTGCTGCGCTCTTGGCGCAGCAGGCTGATGGCAGCCCGACGCAGCGTGGCGAGGTTCTCCGGGCCATTGTCTTT
>JACQGM010000295.1 GCA_016199585.1 Armatimonadota bacterium | reverse complement strand
TGTAGGGGCGGACCGCGTGTCCGCCCTCGGAGCGGTGCGCGTCGCGGCAGCGCCGCGCCCAGGCGTGGGTGCGCTCCAGCGACTCGCTGGCGTAGGCGAGGGTGGCGGGATAGGGCGGGCACTCATCGAACGCCATGATGATGTCAGCGCCGATCGCCTCCTGGATGGCAACGACGCGCTCGGGCGTGAACGTGTGGGGCGACCCATCCACGTGCGAGTGGAACGTCACGCCGTCCTCGCCGACGCGGCGCAGGTCACGCAGGGAGAAGACCTGGTAGCCCCCGGAGTCGGTGAGCACGGCGCCCTCCCAGGCCATGAAGCGGTGGACGCCCCCGGCGCGGGCGATGAGGTCCGCTCCGGGGCGCAGGTAGAGGTGGTAGGTGTTGCCGAGGATCAAGCGATAGCCGATCTCCCACACTTCCTCGGCGGTCATCGCCTTCACCGTGGCCTGAGTGCCCACCGGCATGAACGCCGGCGTCTCGACGGCCAGCCCCCGCAGGGAGAGCCGTCCGCGCCGCGCGGCCGACGCCGGGTCTGTTGTCAGTAGCTCGAACACCATCGTACCCCATTATAACAGGGGCGGCGCGGGTCGGACAAGAGAGGGTGAGCGAGGCGCACAGCGTCAGGGTGGTGCGCGCACGCAGCTCGGGGGCGCGATCAGGCGATGCCGGCGATGCGGAAGAAGTTCTGAATGATGCGCCGGCCGGCGGGGTAGTGCTCGGTGTAGTTCTCGGCGTGGAACTGGGTACCGTAGATGATCCGCGAGCGGTGTCGGTAGGCCTGGACGCGCACCTCCGGGGTACTGGCGAGAAGGAGGAAGTCCTCCGGGAGCTGCTTCACTTCGTTGCGGTGGGCCTCGGAGGCCATGAAGCCGTCCGTCAGGCCGTCGAAGAGCGGGTCCGGCCGGACGATTCGGATCGGGTGGAAGCCCCACTCCTTGAACTCCCCCGGATGGTAGGCGGCCGCGGGATCCGGCTCGTCGGCCCGCAGCTTGCGGATCGGGTAGCTGCTCATCTTCGTCAGGCCGCCGTCGTTGTGCGCCGCCCACAGCTCGGCGACGAGCTGATGGCCGCCGCAGAGGCCGAGGATCGGCACGTCGCCCTCGCGAGCCAGCTCATAGATGCCGCGGAAGCTCTCGAGCGGGTGCTCCCATAGCGGCGTCGCGTAACCGCCGAAGAGCACCCCGCGAACGCCCAGCGCCCCCACCTTCGCCAGGGTGACGTCCGTGTAGAGCTGAACCAGGCAGGGCAGGCCGCTCAACTCCTCCAGGCGCAGCTTCACCGTGTGGATCGGCGCGCCGGATTGCCCGTAGCGGGCTCGAGGCTCAGTGATCACGTAGAGAAGCATCGGCAGCTCCACTCCAAACCCGAGGGGGCGGTGCGGCGTCGCGCGGTGCCGGCCAGGCCGGCTGCCAGCGTCCTCATGCCCCCGCGCCCCATTATAGCAGGAGGAGCGGCAGGCCGGCAAGCGCTCCGCCGGCGGCTCCGGCATTCCATGCCGGGGAGAGGAGAACACCGGGATCGGGCGGAACTATGGCAGAGGGCGCGGTTGAGACACGCTTTCCGGTCACGGGGGGCCTATGGGCGCGCTCCTGTGACTGCCGCGCATCCGGGCACCCCGGCCCCGGCTGGCAGCCGTTTGATTGGCGGCCGGCCGGGGTATGGTACAGGTGCAGGTTCTCCGGGGCGCCGGACGGCGCGAGGAAGCCACCAGGAAGGGAGACGACAGGCGCATGCGGAGCGAAACCATCGAGGTCCAGGGTCATATCATCGATTCGCTGATCTTGCCGCGCGTTCTCGACGAGATCCTGAGCCACGAGGGCACCTTCGAGATCCTGGATGTGGACATCGGCCAGCGGCGGCAGGACCCGAGCCGCGCCCGCATCCGCGTCATGGCGCCGGACGACGAGCACCTGGAGAGCATTCTCACTGCCGTCCGCACGCACGGCGCCGAGGTGCCCGGCGAGGGCGACGTGCAGCTCGCCCCGGCCCCGTGCGACGGCGTCTTCCCCGAGGGATTCTACGTGACCACCAACTACCCGGCCCGGATCCGCTGCCAGGGGCGCTGGATCGAGGTGGAGCACCCACGGATGGACTGCGGCCTCCGCGTGGATCCCGAGGCGGGGCGGGCCGAAACCGCCAAGTTCGGCCAGGTGCGCGCCGGCGACTGCTTTGTGATCGGCGGGAGGGGCGTCCACGTGATGCCCCCGGCGCGCGGCCGCGAGCGCAACGTCTTCGAGTTCATGTCGAGCGATGTCTCGTCCGAGAAGCCGAAGCGCGCCATCATTCGCGAGATCGCCGGCCAGATGCGCCAGGCGCGCGCGGAGGGGAAGAAGATTCTCCTCGTGGGCGGGCCGGCCATCGTCCACACGGGGGCCGTGCCGGCGGTGGTGGCGCTCATCGAGGCAGGCTATGTGGATCGCCTCTTCGCGGGCAACGCCCTGGCCGTACACGATATCGAGTACGCGCTCCTGGGCACGTCGCTCGGCGTCAGTCTGGAGAACGCGCTAGCGTCGGAAGAGGGGCACGAACACCACATCCGGGCGATCAACGCCATCCGGCGCGCGGGGGGCATCCGCCAGGCGGTGGAGTCGGGCCTGCTCCGCAGCGGCATCATGCACGCCTGCATCCGCCACGGCGTCGAGATGGTGCTCGCCGGCTCCATCCGCGACGACGGCCCCCTCCCGGAGGTGATCACCGACACGTTGGCGGCACAGAAGCGCATGCTGGCGCTCACCGACAACACGGGCGTCGCCCTCATGGTGGCCACGGCGCTCCACTCCATCGCCACCGGCAATCTGCTGCCGGTCACCACGCGCATCGTCTGCGTGGACATCAACCAGGCCGTCATCACCAAGCTGGCCGACCGCGGCAGCTTCCAGACGGTCGGCCTGGTGACGGACGTCGGACTCTTCTTCGAGGAGCTGCTGACGCACCTGCGGGAGCCACAATGACGAGAGTGCTCCTCTGCCCTCCCGATTACTACGGGGTCGAATACGAGATCAACCCGTGGATGCACCGCGAGCAGCCGGCGGACCTGCCGCGCGCGCGGGCGCAGTGGCGGGAGTTCCGGCGCATCCTCGCCGAAGAGGCGGGCGCCGAGGTGGAGGAGATGCCGCCGCGCCCCGGCCTGCCCGACCTGGTCTTCACCGCCAATGCCGGGCTCGCCATCGGGAATGTCTTCGTCGCCAGCCGCTTCCGCTTCGCCCAGCGCCAGCGCGAGGAGCCCCACTTCCAGGAATGGTTCGCAGAGCGCGGCTATGAGATCGTGCGCCTGCCGCCGGATCTCTACTTCGAGGGGGAGGGGGACGCGTTCCCGGTCGGTGAGGACCTCTTCGCCGGCTATCATTTCCGCTCCGACATCCGCTCGCACCGGGCCGTGGCGGAGGTCTTCGGTCTGCACGCGCTCTCGCTGCACCTGGCCGACGCCCGCTTCTACCACCTGGACACGTGCTTCGCGCCGCTGGACGAGCGCACGGTCGCCTACCATCCGCCCGCGTTCGACGACTACGGCTGCCGCGTCATCCGCGCGCGCTTCCAGGACTGCATCGAGGTGAATGAGGCGGATGCCCTGCGCTTCGGCTGCAACGCCAGCGTCATCGGACGACACGTGGTCCTCAACGCCGGCTGTGACAGCCTGAACCGCGCGCTGGAGGAACGCGGCTTCGTGGCGCATCCGGTGGACGTGAGTGAGTTCATGAAGGCCGGCGGCGCCACCAAGTGCATGACGCTGCTGCTGCGGTAGGGCGCCCGGGGTGCCGAGCCGGCGCGACTCAGGCGCCCCGCTCCACCTCGCCGCGCCAGGCAAGGATCCCCCCGGTGAGATTGCGCACCCTCTGAAACCCGGCGCGCCGCAGCCAGGCGCACGCCAGCGCGCTGCGCCGGCCCGAGCGGCAGTAGACGACGGTCTCGCGCTGCGGGTCCAGCTCACCGAGGCGCGCGCCCAGGTCGCCCAGCGGAATGAGCAGCGACCCGGGGATGCGCCACTCGGCGTGCTCTTCCGGCTCGCGCACGTCCAGCAAGGCGACCCGCGCGCCCGCGGCCAACTCCTGCTCCAGTCCTCCCGCGCTCACCGCGTCGGCTCTGCCGGCACTCCGCTTCCAGAACGCCACCATCCGCCCTCCTCCGGCTGCCACCGTGCCCCGATGGTCGCACCGTGGAGTTAGACACCAGGACCCGGAGAGAGATTCAGGGACCGTTTGGGCATCCCCCTCGGCGAGGGGTCGCCCCGGCTCTCGCGCCCAACCACCGTAGGTCCGGGCCGGCGGCGGAAGCCGGGCGGAGATGCTTCGGCTCGGAGCCTCAGCATGACGGGTGTGGCGGCCGACTCTGTCATCCCGAGCGTAGCGAGGGATCTCCCCGGGATGACCACCGTAGGTCCGGGCCTGTGGTGGGAGCCCGGCGGAGATGCTTCGGCTCGGAGCCTCAGCATGACAGGTACTGGGGCTCTGGGAGATTGCACCCGGACACGGCGGCAGCCTGCTTCCTCCCCGCTGCCCCGCTGATCGGCAAGAGAGGCGGTGGGGCCGGGCCGAGCGCCGGCCCCCGAATCGCCGTCACGGCCGCACGGAAGTGCGCCGGGACGAGGGGCGCTCCTTCTGGTTGAAGAGCCGGGCGGCGTTCGCCGAGGTGACCTTCTGCAGCACCTCATCCGGCAGGCGAAGCTGATGGACAAAGCGGACGTGGTTCAGGAAGGCCTGCACGTTCAACTCGAACGTCGAACCCCAGCTCCCCACCCCGCTGTCGGTGCCGAAGAGGATGCGGTCGGCGTAGCGGATGACGAACTCGCGCCACACGGCCTGGTCCTCGGGGTACATCTCGTCGCCCCAGCGAACGATGCCGCCGACGCTGGTGTCAATGTAGAAGTTCGGGTGCGCGTCGAAGACCTCGGTGAGCCGCTCGAGCCCGAGGTAGTGCTGGTGCGCGCCGATGAAGGGGATGTCGCGGTAGGCGGCCATGAGACGGAGCTGCTGCTGCAAGAGGTCCTCGTTGGTGTAGGTGACGCCCTTCTTCCAGCCCTCGGACCAGTAGGCCTGGAAGCCGCCGCCGTTGTAAGCCGAGGCAGTCATGCGCTGGGTGACGTGCCAGAGGATCGGCTTCTTCTGCCGGTTCACTTCCTCGAAGACCTTCGCCCAGTCGTCGTTCTCCCAGACGTGGTAGTCGGACCCGGAAGTGATGACCGCCGCGTTGTGCAGCTTCAGGCCGCCGCAGCCCAGGTCGAAGGCGCGCTTGCAGGCGTCCAGGTCCGGCTGATCGAACTTCAGCCAGAGGAGCCAGATGAGCCGGGGGTCGTGCCCCACTTCGGCGTACATCTCCAAGTTGGAGGGGCTGCCATCCATCGCCACGATCTGGCCGAGGCGCCAGGCCTCCAGGCGGTCGAACCAGCGCACCAGGCCGGCGTGGCCTTCGTCGGCGCTCCCGAAACGGAAGTGCGTGTGGCAATCAATCCAATAGCGCTCCGAGGGGATCATGTGGAACCCCCAGCCGCGCGAGTAGCCACCGTCTTCGGTGTCCCGCCGGCTGACGTCGGGGTCGTAAGGTCGATCGGTCGTCGGTTTCTCCATTGCTCTCTCCTTGGGCGACCGGGGACGGGTGACCGCGACCGACTCGCCGCCGCCCTGGTCCTCGGTCGGTGATGTGGCGCCGTGCTCCGCGCCCCCGGCGTCCGCAGCGGGCCCGGGCGCACACCGAGCGGGCGCACTCCCCTGGGACTTGGTTCGCCGCCGGCGCCCGTTTTCCCCCGGCGGGCGGCGAGCTACCCCCCTCGCTCGTTCACCAGCCCCGGATAGAGGAAGCGATCCGCGTCCACGATGTGCCCATCCGGCAGGTGGTACTGCACCGGGCCGCAGGTGCCGCGCTCCCCGGGGGGAGGCTGGCGCCGGCGGCTGCGAGCGCGGATCCGGCCGATCTCGCGCCACGACACCCCGGACGTCGCCAGCTCCTTCAGCTCGGCGATCGGCGCGTCGGCGGATGCGGGAGTCTCCGACCGGAGAAGGTCTCGCGTCTCGTTGGGATCCGCCTGGAGGTCGAAGAGCCGCGGCGGGGCCTTGGGGAAGTCCACGTACTTCCATCGCCCCAGGCGTGCCATGCGGAGGGCAACTTCCGCCCTGTCCACCAGCAGCTCGGAACGAGCGAACGCCTTCCGGCGCGTCTCGGGCCGGCCTCCCAGGAAGGGCACCAGGCTTTCACCATCCAGGCCGTCCGGGGTCGGGCTCCCGGCGAGGTCGCAGAAGGTGGGGAAGAGATCCACCAGCTCCACGGGCGCGCGGACGATGCCGGGTGAGATCCCCGGCCCGGCGACGAGCAGGGGCACCCGTGCCGATGCCTCGTAGTAGCTGCGCCGCCACCAGAGGCCCTGCTCGCCGGCCATGTCGCCGTGATCGCTCGTGTAGATGACGTAGGTGTTCCGCAGCAGGCCGGCACTCTCCAGCCCCCTCAGCAGTTCCCCGATGCAGTCATCCAGGTAGTTCACCGAGGCATAGTAGCATGCGAGCGCGTGCTGCTGCTCCGCATCCGAGAACGACGCGAGCCGGAATTCCTCCACCAGGAACCGGTCGTGCGGGTGAAGGCTCTTCGGGTATCCTTCCGGCCGCGGCGGCAGTGGGGGGGGATCCGCGAGGGCGCGGCGCACGTAGCGCCCGGGTGCCGTGAGGGGGAAGTGAGGGCGCCCGAACCCGGCGCACAGCAGCCACGGGCGGGCGGGATAGCGGTCGGCGTGCTCCAGGAGGAACGCGAGCGACTCGCGCACGACCACGCCGTCGGCGAGGAGGCTCTCGGGGATCTCCGTGACGCCGGCCCAGGGAAGACGCCCGACGGCGTGGCTGAGCCAGCGCCCATCCCACGTCTCCGGTGGGTCCGGCTGATGGAAGCAGAAAGCGCGGCAATCGAGGTCGCCGTAGGGGCGGTGCTGGAACCCGCCCATCCAGCGGGGACCCCTCAGGTGCATCTTCCCCACCAGCGCCGTGGTGTAGCCGTGGGCCGACAGGTGCTCGGCCAGCGTCACGTGCTCGGGAAGGAGCATGGAGGTGTTCGTCCATGCGTCGCAGCGGTAGGGGTAGCGCGACATGAGCAGCGAGAGCCGGCTCGGCACGCAGAGCGGCGAGTTGCAGTAGGCGGCGTCGAAGCGCACGCTGCCCGCCGCCAGGCGGTCCAGGTTCTGCGTGCGCGCGCGCCGGTCGCCCGCGTAGCCGGCGACCCTTGGATTGTGCTGGTCGCTGAGAAGCCAGAGGATGTTCGGCAGAGACGGCATGAGGCCTCCTGGAATCGCCCGGCCGGGGCGGAATCCACCGGCCTGATATTCGCCGGGCGTGGGGTGCCTCCCTTCCCCTCGCGCCGGTGTCCAACGCCCGCCGTGGCAGCGGACGCGCGAGCATGGAGCGTGTGCGGGCATCGGGCACGCCTCCGGCGCGACCCGACAGCAGGCCGGCACTCGACGGAGCTTGCCGGGAGCGAGTGGGCTTCTTGAGCGAGGGCCGCCGGAACGCGGCAGAAGGGCTCGCCTCGTAGAGGCCGAAATAGTGAGCGGGTCGGTGTGCTGCTGCTCCCCGCGCCGGCCCGCGCATGGAACGAGAGGAATCACACGATGAGACGCGCTGTCTTTACGATGGGACTGCTGCTGGTGCTCTCCGTGGGCTGCCGCCGGGCGCCCTCCCCCGCAGCGCCAGGACTGGAGTCTCCCGACGAGACCCCGCCGGCGCGCACGCAGCCGGCCGCCGCTCCCACTTCCGCTCAGCCGGCGTCCCAGCCGCGAGCGACCGATTGGCCGCAGTGGCGCGGGCCCGGGCGGCTCGGGATCTCCGCCGAGAAGGGCTTGCTGAAGCAGTGGCCGGAGGGAGGTCCCCGTCTCGCCTGGTCGATCAAGGGCCTGGGCGAGGGCTACAGTACCCCCGCCATCACCGGCGGGCGCATCTATGGCATGAGCTATCGGGGCGAAGCCGAGGTGGTCTGGGCGCTGCGCGAGGAGGGCGGCAAGGAGGTCTGGAGCACCCGCATCGCCGCGGCCAACCGTCGCATCGGTGTGCCGGATGGCTCCCGATGCACACCCACCGTGAACGGGAGCCGCGTCTACGCCCTCGGGGTGAGCGGCGACCTCGCCTGCCTGGACGCGGGCTCCGGGCACGTCCTCTGGCAGAAGAACCTGGTGAGCGACTTCGGCGGCCAGATCCCGGATTGGGGCTACAGCGAGTCGCCCCTGGTGGACGGCGACCGCGTGGTCGTTACGCCGGGCCGGACCCGGGCGACGTTGGTGGCGCTCAACAAGGCCAACGGCACCGTCATCTGGCAAGCGCAGGTTCCCGAGAGCGGCCGCGACGGCACTCGGGCGCAGTACGCCTCGGTGGTGGCGGGCACGGCCGGCGGCGCGCGCCAGTACGTGCAGTTCCTCAGAGGGGGCGTGGTGGGAGTGCGGGCGAGCGACGGAGCGTTCCTCTGGCAATACGACCGCCCGGCGAACAAGACGGCGAACTGCGCCACCCCCATCTTCACGGATGGCTACGTCTTCGCGGCGTCGTCCTACGACACCGGGGGCGGCCTGGCGCAGATCACCGGGAGCGACGGGCGCTTCACCGCCCGCGAGGTCTACTTCACCCCCGAGATGAAGAACCACCACGGCGGCGTCATCCTGCTCAACGGCTACCTCTACGGCGCCAACGACCACAAGGGCCTCACGTGCCTCGACGTGCGCAGCGGCAACATGATCTGGGCGGCGCGCGAGGCCGGCAAGGGCTCGGTGACTTACGCGGACGGCTGCCTCTACTTCCGCAACGAGAGCGGGCCGATGATCCTCTGTGCGGCGAGCCCACAGGGCTACCAGGAGCTTGGTCGCTTCCAGCAGCCGTACCGCAGCCGCAAGAACGCCTGGCCCCACCCGGTCATCGCCAATGGCCGGCTCTACCTGCGCGACCAGGACGCGCTCCTCTGCTACGATGTGAAAGCGCGGTGAGGGGGTCGGGAGAAGTGCGGGGGTGTGGGTGTGGCTTTAGGGCCTTTTCATTACCCCCCGCCGGGGTCCAACACCAGTGCGACCGCCTCCCGGTACCGGGCAGCATGGGTTCGCAGCCTCTCGGCGATATTCTCGGCCCCGGCCCTGCGCATCAGCGCCAGGGC
>JACQGM010000300.1 GCA_016199585.1 Armatimonadota bacterium | reverse complement strand
GGAGTATGGGAGTGTGGGAGTGTGGGAGTGCGCGAGCATGAAGGCGTCAGTTCGCCCCATACTCCCATACCCCCGTACTCCCACACCCTCATACCCCCATGCCTCCATACTCCCAAAACTCAGGACGGCTGCCGCAACGCGGCCAGCCGCCGGTCAATCTCCGCCGGGTCCTCGTAGATGCGCCCGGCTGCCGACACCTCCGCGGCGGCAGCGGCGCGCGCCTCGGCGGCAGCCACGTCCTCGGTCAACTGCGAGAAGGCTTCATTCGCCCGCCGCTCCTCGGCGGCGAGATCCATCACCGACTCCCCGGCGCCGGCGGCCGCCTGGCGCGCGGCCAGGGCCGCGTAGCGCACCCGCACGCCATCAAGCTGCTGCTTCAGCGCCTCATAGTGGCGATCCGCGCGCTGGCGGGCCTCCGCCAGCGCCTCGAGGTCGGCGCGCAGCGCCACGGCGGCGTGCTCGGCGGCGACCTGGCGCGCGACGCGGTCGCGCGCGACGGCTTCGTCGCCCTCCAGCAGGGCGTCGCGCGCCTGCTCGCCCCAGCGGCGGGCCTCCTCTTCACGCGCTTCCACGCGGTCGCGCACCTCTTTCCAGGCGCTCACCACGCGGTGTACCGCCTGCGCGGCCTCCGTCAGGTTGCGCTCGAGCTGTGCCGTGAAACGGCCGACCGCCGCCCCCGGGCCGGAGGGTGGCCGTCCCCGCAGCACCAGGTAAGCCACCACCCCGGCGGCCATCAGCACCAGCAGCACCAGCAATACCCAACCCATGTGGTCTCCGGCACGGATACCATCTCACCACAGAGGGCGCAGGGCTTCACAGAGGCGCTACGGCGAGGGAGAGCTCTCCGGACGCACCGAAGCGTCCCCCGGCGGGTGCCCATGCCCCGGCACCCGACTGCTCCTTCGCCCCTCTCCAGCCCTCTGCGTCCTCTGTGGTGAGACGCCCGAATCACCGCATGTCAGAACAGTTGCGTGCCCGCGGGTTTGAGGGCATCGCCCATCTCCGCGGCGCGGATGAGCCGCCCGCGCAAGACCACGCCCTCCACCGCGAGTTGATACGTCTCGGCGTTCCACCGGAAGAGAGTCAGGGTGGCCTCCTTGCCGGGGGCCACGGCACCGACCCGGTCTTCCATCCCCAGCAGGCGGGCCGGGATGGTGGTTGCCATGCGCACCGACTCGGCCAGTGAGATACCGGCGAAGCGCACGGCGTTCTCGATCCCTGCCGGGAGCAGCAAGCCGGCGCCTGCCAGGTAGGGCGTGCCCTTCAGGTTCACGCGCCCGCCGGGGCGCACCTCGATCTCGCGGCCATCCGGAGTGCGGTAAGTGCCGGACGACAGACCCCCGGCGGCGACGACATCGCTGGTGAGGATCGTCTGCTCCACCCCCTTGGCGCGGATGAAGCACTTCACCACCGACGGCGGCAGGTGGTAGCCGTCGGCGATGATGCTGGCAGTGAGCGCATCATTCGCGAGCTGCTCCCAGATGTAGTTGTTGTGCCGGTTCACCTTCGCGTGCGAGCCGTTCCCGAGGTGCGTGGAGAGGCGCGCGCCCGCCTTCACCGCATCGGCGATCTGCCGCGCGTTGGCTCCGGTGTGCCCCAGGGAGACCACCACGCCCGCACCCGCCAGGCGCTCGATGAAAGGGAGCGACCCCGGCTGCTCCGGCGCCAGGGTGACGATCCCGATGCGGCCCTCCGCGGCGTCCTGAAAGCGGCGGAACTCATCCCAATCGGGCGGGCGCACGTGCTCGGCCGGGTGCGCCCCGCGCGGCCCATCCTCCGGCGAGACGTAGGGTCCCTCCAGGTGGAAGCAGGGGGTGGCGTGGGCCACCTCCGAATCCTGCCGGGCCGCGGAGAGTGCCCGGAGGGCGTGGCTGATGTTCGCGCCGGAATCGGTGACCACGGTCGGACAGAAGAAGAGCACGCCCGCCTGGCGGAACGCCCTGACGACGTAAACAAGGGCGCCGGGCGATGCGCCGGCTCCCAGGAAACTGCAGCCGCCGTAGCCGTTCACCTGGATATCCGTGAACGGCGGCGCGATCAGCAGATCGCTGGCGGGCGCGTCGGGAGGAGCGGGAGAGACATCGGCGATGAGATCACCATCGAAGGAGAGCTGGGTCCTGCCTCGCAGTCCCACGATCGTTCCGTAGAGCTTCACGGGTTCTGGACCTCCACTGCCCCCCAGTATAGCACTTCGCCCCCCCGCCGTCAACGCGCTGACGGGGGAGGCGATTCGTGGTATAATGGCGTTCGGGGAGCGGCGAGGGACTCGCCCGTCTCGGCGGGCATCCTGTGGTTGCCCCTGTTGGTGGAGAGGGAGTGCGACCGAATCATGGAGCTGGCAGAGAGGGTGGCGGAGGGGCGGATCGAGAAGGCTTCCCGCCCGCTATCGCAAACCGACCCGGAGATCGCGCGCGCGCTGGAGCTGGAGAAGCATCGCCAGCAGCGGAACATCGAGCTCGTCGCGTCGGAGAACTTCGTCTCTCGGGCGGTGCTCGAGGCGCAGGGGAGCGTTCTTACCAACAAGTACGCCGAAGGCTACCCGGGGCAGCGCTACTACGGCGGCTGCGAGTACGTGGACATCGCCGAGCGCCTGGCGATTGAGCGCGCCCGGGACCTCTTCCAGGCGGAGCACGCCAACGTCCAGCCCCACAGCGGCTCGCAGGCCAACATGGCCGTCTACCTCTCCATTCTTCGGCCGGGCGATACCCTCCTCGGCATGAGCCTGGCCCACGGCGGACACCTGACCCACGGCAGCCGGGTCAACTTCTCCGGCCAGTTGTTCAATATCGTCGCCTACGGTCTTCAGCCCGAGAGCGAGCGGCTCGACTACGAGGCGGTGGCGCGGCTGGCCCACGAGCACCGCCCGAAGTTGATCGTGGCCGGCGCCAGCGCCTATCCGCTCACCATCGACTTCGAGTGCTTCGCCAGGATCGCGCGCGACGTGGGCGCCTACCTGATGGCGGACATGGCGCACATCGCCGGCCTGGTGGCCGCCGGCGAGCACCCATCCCCGGTGCCGCACGCCGACTTCGTTCCCACAACCACGCACAAGACGCTGCGCGGTCCCCGCGGCGGCCTGATCCTGTGCAAGCAGGAACATGCCCGGTCTCTCGATAAAGCTGTCATGCCGGGGACCCAGGGGGGGCCGCTGATGCACATCATCGCCGCCAAGGCGGTTTGCCTCCGCGAAGCAGCGACCCCGGAGTTCCGCCAGTACCAACGCCAGGTGGTGCGGAACGCGCGGGCGCTGGCGGACGCGCTCGCCGCCCTGGGATACCGGTTGGTCGCCGGCGGCACCGACAACCACCTGATCCTGGTGGACCTCCGCGCGAAGGGAGTCACCGGGAAAGTGGCCGAGGCGACCCTGGACGAAGTGGGTATCACCGCCAACAAGAACATGATCCCGAACGACCCGGAGAAGCCGTCAGTAACGAGCGGAATGCGCTTCGGCACCCCGGCGGCGACGACCCGAGGCATGCGTGAGCCGGAGATGGCGCTCATCGCCGAGCTGATTGACCGCGCCCTCTGCGGCCGCGACAGCGAGGCCGTGAAATCGCAGGTGCGCGCCGAGGTGCGCGCCCTGGCCGGCCGCTTCCCGCTCTACGCATGGTAGGTCTCAGAAATGGAGAACATGGTCCATCCCCTGTTCACGCTGCGCCTCCTGGCGATGGGGGCGTTTGGCGCGGCACTGTTGGTGGCTTACCTGGCGACGCCGCTGGTGGCCTGGCTCGCGGTGCGCGCCGGCGCCGTGGACCGCCCGAGCCAGCGCAAGATCCACGAGCGCGTCATGCCGCGCTGGGGCGGCATCGCGATTCTGGGCGCCTTCGTCACGGCGCTCCTCCTGGCATGGTGGGTGGCATCGCTGCTGGGGGTATCGCTGGTGACCAACCTGGCGGACAAGCGCGAGTTCATCGGCGTGGTGCTCGGCGCCCTCATCGTCGCCGTGGCCGGCGCCCTGGATGATCTCTACGACCTGTCGCCCGGTCTGCAGCTCGCCGGCCAGGGGATCGCGGCCACGGCGGCCATGTTCCTCGGCGTGAAGATCGAGTTCATCTCCAACCCCTTCGCGCCGGAAGGCGGCGTGCTCTATCTTGGCGACTTCGGCGCCTTCGTGACC
Source organism: Armatimonadota bacterium (assembly GCA_016199585.1). Taxonomy (GTDB): domain Bacteria; phylum Armatimonadota; class JAAZEB01; order JAAZEB01; family JAAZEB01; genus JACQGM01. Next base: position 2,858 of record JACQGM010000300.1, on the reverse strand, counting down.
GTCTTCTGGATCATCGGTATCACCAAGGCAGTGGACCTGATTGACGGCATGGATGGCCTGGCGGCCGGGATCGCGGCGATCGCGGCGGCGACGACGGCGCTGATGGCGTTGGCGGCCGGCCAGCCGCACGTCGCCCTCATCGGGGCGGCGCTGGCGGGGGGCGCCATCGGCTTCCTGCGCCACAACTTCAATCCGGCGCGGATCTTCATGGGCACGGTGGGCGCTTACGTGCTCGGCTTCGTCCTCGCGGCGTCGTCCATCATCGGCGTGATGAAGATCCCGGTGCTCATCGCCCTGGTGGTGCCGATCCTGGCGCTCGGCGTGCCGATCTTCGACACGGCGTTCGCGATCGTGCGTCGCGCCCTCCAGCGCCGGCCGATCTTCTCCGCCGACCGAGGCCACGTACATCACCGCCTGCTGAACCTCGGCCTCTCGCAGCGCCAGACCGTGCTGGTGCTCTACTCCGTGGCCCTCTGCCTCTGCATGGCCGCGTTCGGGATCTTCTACTATGGGATACGGTAACGAGGATGCGGGACGACCCCTCACGGATTGAGGAGGTTGTGCAGTCTCGCCGATGCTGCCGAATTGCAGCCCTGGCGAAAGGAACTCAGATGACCACGCGAGAGGAAGCGTTGAGCCTGATCTACCAGCTATCTGATGAGGATCTGGTCACTGTGAATCGGTTGCTGCGCCGCCTTGCCGCACGGGTGCCGCTGTCGGCGGAAGAGCGAGCGACCCACCTGAACCGTCTCCGCGAGAACATGAAGGGTGTTCGGAGCGTGGATGAGTTCCTGGCGGAGAAGCACGCCGAGGCGGCGCGGGAGGAAGCCCGCATCGCCCGGCGCCGGGAGGGCCAGGCACCGTGACTGCCGCTCCTGCTCGCATCTACGTCATGGATGCATCCGCCATGCTGGCCTTGGGCAAGGGGGAGCCGGGCGGTGACGTGGTCGAGGCTATCCTGAACGACCCTCGCAACGTCAGCTATGCCCACGGCATGAACCTCTGCGAGGTCTTCTACATCGTGCGGCGTGATAGAGGAGACACCGGCGCCCGGGAGGTACTTCAGGATCTGCACTCTCTGGGCGTGACAGCGCGTGAGGACCTGGACGCTGCTTTCCGATTGGAGGTGGGGCGCCTCAAGGCGGACTACGCGGTGGCCCTGCCGGACTGCTGCGGCCTTGCCCTCGCCCTGCGCGTGGGCGGCACGTTCGTCACGGCGGATCACAAGGAGTTGGATCCAGTGGATGCAGCAGGCGTGTGCCCTATCCGGTTCATCCGGTAGCGCCTGGAACGCGGAGAGTCCCGATGGCTGTGTTAAAGAAGAGACGGTGGGCCTGATCGATGCGCTGTCGGAAGCGGACATTGCCACCGTGGCCCGGATGCTGCGCCGCCTCAATCTCCCAGGAGATGTAAACAAGTTGTTCAAGATTATGACCGTGTTCGGCACCAGGCCGGACGCACTGAAGATGGCGCCCGTGGTCGCCGAGCTGATGAAGTACCAGGACCGGGTGCGCGTGCTGGTCGCCGTGACCGCGCAGCACCGTGAGATGCTGGACCAGGTCCTGCGGATCTTCCACATCAAGCCGGACTACGACCTCGACATCATGCTCCCGCGGCAGACTCTCACCCAGGTCGCCACCCGGGCGCTATTGGGCCTGGAGCCGGTGCTGGTGAAGGAGCAGCCCGACCTGGTGCTGGTGCAGGGCGACACCCTCACCACCTTCGCCGCCAGTCTGGCCGCGTTCTACCAGCAGATCGGCGTCGGCCACGTGGAGGCCGGCCTGCGCACCGACGACAAGTACAACCCCTTCCCGGAGGAGATCAACCGCCGCCTCACCACCCAGCTTGCCGACCTGCACTTCGCGCCCACCGAGCGCGCCCGCCAGGAGCTCCTCGGCGACGGCATCCGCGCCGAGGACATCTTCGTCACCGGAAACACCGTGATCGACGCCCTGATGGCCACGGCGCAGCGCCCCTTCGCGTTCACCGAGCCGCCCCTCGCCAACGTGCGCTTCGAGGGGCGGCGGACCATTCTGGTGACCGCGCACCGGCGCGAGAACTGGGGCGAGCCGATCCGCAGCATCTGCCTGGCGGTGAGGGACATCGTGGCGGAGTTCCCGGATACCCGGGCGATCTTCCAGATGCATAAGAACCCCGTCGTCCGCGATGTGATTCAGCAGGAACTGGAGGGGACGGCGCGTATCTTGTTGATAGAGCCCCAGGAGTATGTGCCCTGGGTCCACCTGATGAAGCGCGCCTACCTGGTGCTGACGGATTCAGGCGGCATCCAGGAGGAGGCGCCCTCGCTCGGCGTGCCGGTGCTGGTGATGCGGGAGACGACCGAGCGGCCGGAGGGGGTGGACGCGGGGGTGGCCCGGCTGGTGGGCGCCGACCGGGAGCGGATCGTCGCCGAGGCGCGGGCGCTGCTGTCGGATCCGGCTCGCTACCGCGCGATGGCCCATGCCGTCAATCCTTATGGCGACGGCCACGCCTCCGAGCGGATCCGGGAAGCGATCTTCAGCAGATTTCGGGTCTGAGAGAGTGTCGGGGAACGCCCGGAGAAGCAGAGCGGGGAACACAGAGGCGCTGAGGATCTCAGAGGGCACTGAGGGGCAGGGCGAGTTCCTGTATGGACCTCAGCGTTCTCCCTCTTCTCTGGTGCCTCTGATAACGTCTTGAGATAGGAATGTGACCATCGTCTGGCGACACTGCCTGCGCGGCCAGTGTCGGACGTCCGTACCGGATCGATTCCTATCTCAAAACGTTATGAGACCTGATATCCCCGTCAGTCCCCCGCCGTCCGGCTGAACATCCCGGGCTGGGCCCACAGGGTTTCCTTCTTCACCCACTTGACGTGC
>JACQGM010000311.1 GCA_016199585.1 Armatimonadota bacterium | reverse complement strand
CGCCGCTCGCCAGACGGGTATTTCCAATGCCCGGCCTTCGGTTGCGGCCCTGCCGCGCTGTGGGGCTGTGCTCCGGTGCGTGGCGTCGGTCGGCACAGAGGTGGCCCCCGGCGCACCCTCGCGCGATGCGCATGCGCCGGAACATGCACCGGGCGGCAAGGAATCGGCGGTCTGCTGCCGAATCCTCCGCCAGAGATGTCTGCACTCACAAGAGACCCCGAGTACACCGACCCGTTCTCGACCCCCGGGCGCTGGTTCCGTGGAAACACCCATACCCACAGCGCCGTCTCCGATGGCCGGCTCTCCATCGCCGAGCGGTTCGCCGCCTACCGCGAGGCCGGCTACGACTTCCTGGCGCTCACCGACCACCGCTGCGTCAGCGACGTCTCCCCCTTCAGCGACCGCGACTTCCTGGCGATCTCCGGCAGCGAGCTTCACCCGCGCAACCCCTTTGGCGGCGAGCTCTACCACCTCGTCGCCCTCGACGTGCGCGAGACCATCGAGTCCAGGGGCCGGGACGCCAACGACGTGATCGCGGACGTGCGGGCGCAGGGCGGCCACGTCATCATCGCTCACCCCTACTGGTGCGGGCATTCCGTGGTGGACCTGATGCCCCTGGAGGGCTGCTTCGCCGTCGAGGTCTATAACGATACCTGCGCGCGCATCGGAAAGGCGAACTCCGAGCCGCACTGGGACGACCTCCTGGACCGCGGGCGCCCCCTCCTCGGCATCGCCTGCGACGATGCCCACTATCCCGACATAGACTGCTTCCACGGCTGGGTGATGGTCAAGGCGCCGGACCTCACGCGCGAGAGCGTCCTGGGCGCGCTCCTCACCGGCTCCTACTACTCGACCATGGGCCCGGCCATCCACGACGTGCAGATCGTGGACGCCGAGGGCTCCGCCTCCGGCGGCGAGGCACTTCCCGCACGCAAAGTGGTGGTATGCTCGTCGCCGGCGCGCGCCATCGCTTGCAAGGCGCAGCGCAGCCTCGGCCGCCGGCACCTGGCGCCCGAGGGGCAGCTTCTGGAGGAAGCCGAGTTTCCCCTCAGCGGCGCCGAGAAGTACGTGCGCGTGGAGATCGAGGACGAGCGGGGGCGGAAGGCGTGGTCGAACCCGATCTTCTTCGGCGACCGGTGGTCGGCTATCAGCCCGCGGTGAGCGGCAGCCCGTCGCCATCGCGCTTTGGCTACCGGTCACGGAGTAGGACTGTCCCTGAAGGCTCCCGCCACTGCCTCGGCAGCGTCATGAGCACCACGCTCTCCCGGTGTTCCCCAACTGGGTGGGGGTCAATGGATTCGAAGGCGACCGCATCGTCCCGCACTCGAGGAACGGCCTGCGCGCCATGCGCGCGGGGGCGGCCGAGTGGACCGCGGTTTCCCGCGCCGGGGAGCCTGACCGGTTCGCGGCAGAGATGGCCCACTCCGTCCGCCCAGGGACGGACCAACTGCTCGCCCTGGTCATCAGCCGGCACCCCATACACCTACACCCGCGGCAGGCGCCTTCCGGAGTTGTCAGTGGCCGCCTGGTTCCAACGTGAGATCGGGGACGGGCAGGAGACGGACACCGGGGATGCGCACGCCCATGTAGCCCAGTTGCTTGGCGGCAGCCTCACGGACGCCAGCGTCCTTGTGACTGAGGGCGATCTCCGCCAACAGGTCTTGGTCGGTCATCTTCTCTACAGCGGCTTTTCGCTCGTTGTAGTGCTTGCCCCGGATAGCAACCTTCGACAAGAGGGCCTGGTTGGTCAGTCTTTCAAGGGCGGCCGAACGGATCCGCTCGTCCTTATCGCCCAGGGCAACCTTTGCCAGCAGTTCCTGGTCGGTCAGGTTGCAGACGGCGACGTAGCGCACATCGGGATCCTTGTCCACAGTGGCGGCTCTGGCGAACCGGGGACCACCGACCGGGGCACGAGAGGCATCCTTGGGCAGTGCCCTGAACCTGCGGGCCGCGGCAGCGCGCACGCCCTTGTCGCGATCGCTGACGGCAATCGAGGCCAAAGCCACGTGGTCGGTCAAGTGGATGACGGCGGTTGATCGGACGTCGGGCGCCCGGTCCTCCACGGCAACCTTGGCCAGCAGGTTCCCATCCCGGATCAGGTAGACAGCCGTCTGGCGGACGTAGGGATCTGCGTCCTCCACGGCGATCCTCGCCAGCAGAGCCTGGTTGGTCAAGCGGACGACGGCGGCCGCGCGCATCCCGCCGTCACCATGATTGACGGCAGTATCTGCCAAGGCATTCTCCCCGCTCAGTCTATCAACGGCAACCGCGTTGACCAGGAGTCGCCGCCCGACAGCGGCCGCGGACCGCCCATATCTGAACGAATCTCTCAGGTGCCACAGCGCTTCGCTACGCACCTCCATGTGCCTGCCGGCCACCGCCAGGTGTGCCAGCAGCGGTCGGGACCAGACTTTAGCAGTCGCTGCTGTGCGCAACACCTCGTCCGAAGCAGTCTCGGCCAGAACGGCCAGGTCGCCCTCGGAGCACTCTGCCCGGTCCAGAAACGCCAGAACCCACGTGCGCATTTCTCTCTCGGTGATCCCCAACATTGTGATCCCCACATTCGCCCCGATGTGGCCAGTGCCCTGCGAGAACATTAGGGGAGAGTGTGTCCTACCCCACTCGAAGGTCAGTGCCTCCGCTCCTGGCCAGCTGATCTCCGCTGACCACACCTCTCCCGTGACAGTCACGGCCGCTCCCGTGGCGGACTCCACATGCCACGAGTCGGGGTTTCCACTCACCGAATACCTTTGGGAGAGGCGGTCGCTGATCTTGAGAGTGACAGCCACTTCGCCCAGGTGCATCAGCGATGCGACCTCTTGCAGGACAGACTTGATGCGGGCGACAGAGGGATTGCGATCCGCTTCGGCAGGCGCTCTCACGGTAAACTGCCACTCGATCCGCGCTGTGTTGCCAGCGTGGTCCGCCACCTTGGTGCGCACGACGACCGGCCCGTTGTCCATCCTGTAGTCGGGGCTGTAGATCAGAAACGAGGACCCGCGGATGGTCCACTGTGTCACGTCCCGTCCCCCCACCAGCAGCCTCACACTGGCCGGGTTGACCCCGCTGCCGCCCTCATCGTTGAGCCGGGCGAAGATCACCGGCTGGGGGTGCGATACGGTGGCGTCAGCGGCGGGGTACACATCGCTGATGACGGGGGCCTGCGTGTCGGGCGCCGCCGGCCCACCCGCTTGCGCCGCCGCGCCCCTGGAGAGAGCCAGTGCCGTGCAGCAGAAGAACCGCACTACCACTCGCAGCGTGAGCGTCCGTCTCATCATCTCTCCTCTCGCCCTGCCACGGGCGCATCCTGACGGCGCCACAGCACCATCGAGGCACGGATTGATCGGGGTGCGACTACGAACCGTCACCTTCCATGCACCCGGTACCGTGGGGCCGGCACCCGCCAGTGTCTGCAGGCTGCGAGTGCGCCCCGCGTGCTGTCGTCTTCGGCTTGCGTGACGCGATTCCTTCCCCGGGAATGCCCCGGCTGGGTGACGGGGTCGGGAACGCACCCCCTACGCCCGCGGCAGGCGCACCACGAAGCGACTGCCCTTGCCCGGCTCGCTCTCGACGCCCGCGCCGGTCATGCTGAGGCGCCGCGCCGAAGCATCTCCGCCGGCTGAGATGAACCCGGCGCACACGCACGGCAAGGCGACTACCAACAGCTTCCTCACGAGCCCTTGGCAGGTGGACCTTTCGTGCCCACCATGCTGCCGATGCCGAGCAGCACCAGGCCGAGGACGACCAGCGCCCCTTGGGTGCCGAGCCCCGTGCCGGCCAGCACCTCCAGGATGGCGTCCGCCGCGCCCGGCGCGAACCGCCGCGCGAGCCAGCCCAGGTACTCGTGGTAGACTCCCGACGCGAAGAGCGCCAGACCGAATGCCGACAGCACGTCGCCGACGATAGGGCGCCGCCTCGCCCGGACGCGCGCGCCGCAGCCGGGGCACTTCGCCGTGCCCGCAGGCACCTCGCGGCCGCAGCTACGGCAGAGCGTCGTGGGTGCCGGCGCTTCCGCGGCGGGGGCCGGTTCTTTCGCGACCAGCCGTGACGGCAGGCGCCATCGCTCCGCGCCGGCCGTCAGGCGATAGAGGACAAAGAGCATCCCTCCGGCCCCCGTGCCGCCAGCCAGACCGGAGAACCACCAGTCGCCCCCCGCCCGCGGGACGCCCTGATGCACCAGGACGGCGGCCCGCACGCCGACGGCCACCGCGCCCGCCAGGCCTCCCAGAATCCCCCCGAGGAGGCAGCCTCCCATGAGGTGCCAGATGGTCGAGCGCAGTCGGCCCTGCCAGAGGCTCTCCGGCACCCCCACGGCGGTGGGGACGAGGCCCAGCCAGTGGAAGATGCCGAGCGCCACGAAGGGCCGGGTATCCATGGGCCGCGGGGCGAGGGCGATGTAGCGCGAGCGCGTCCAGATGCCGAAGGCGTGCCAGATCACCGCCATCACCAGGGCGACGTCCCCCCGGCGCCGCGCGCTGAGCGGCGTCAGGCTCAGCAACAGACCGATGCCGAGGCACGCCGCGGCTACGCCGAACAGCGCCGTCTCTCCCGGAACGAACCCTCCCTCGTTGCTGGAGCCATCCTCGGTTGATACGGTCCGCATCCGGGTCTTGAAGTCGCCGTAGTGGGAGACACTCGACACGGTGAGGGCAGTGAAGCTGATCACCCAGAAGGAGAACAAGACGGCCCCCAGCGTCCGGTTGCCCTCGAAACGGGTCCCTCCACTCGGTCGGGTGTGGTGCATGACGGTCTCCCCGTGCCCTCGGCGCGAAGGCGCGGCCGGGCCGCACGAGAGGCGCGCGCGGTGGCGACGGCGCACCGAGAGCCACCAGACGATTCGGCGCCGGGCAGAGGGTTCCTTCCGGTTGGTGGGCACCTGGGCACCGGCGTGGTGCCGGCGTGGGAAGGGGGGACTTGGGAGTGCGGAGTGAGCGGAGGCCAAGCTGGTCGGTTGCCTCGCGTCCCTCCGCCAACCAGGCAGGACTGGGACCGCTGAGGAGCGAACCACCATGCCAATGACGGAACGGGAGCGCAGATGCGGCAAGCGGCAGACATCGGGAGCAAGCGGCTCGTCAGTCTGGCGCCGGACGCGTGGGTGCAGTGGGTCACCGGCCAGCCGGACGTGGCGGCGCGCGAGGTGCTGGGCGAGGAGTTCCAGTGGGTCAGCCGGGCCAGCGACGTGGTGGTGCGCGCCTTCCACCCGCAGGTCGGCGAGTTCGTGGTGGTGAACGAGGTGCAGCTCCGCAGATCATGAGGTGGGACATGGCAGTGCTGACGGAATCACCATTCTACCGGCAGATCGTGGCCGACGTTACGCGCGAGGATCTGCTGGCTGCGCTCGACGTGAAGTTCGGGCCGGTGCCTCAGAACGTCACGGAACGGCTGCGGGCGATCTCAGACGTGGACCGCCTGAAGTCGCTCCATCGGCGTGCCATCCTGGCGGTTTCCCTGGCGGAGTTCGTGGTCGAACTCGGAGAGCGGTAGGGACCTAGGAGCCTGTCTGAGTAACCCGATCTGGCCCCACATGTGGGGTCGGAAGGACGCAGGCGCCACTACATATCGTATGGCAACGGGCGAAAAACGCCTT
>JACQGM010000297.1 GCA_016199585.1 Armatimonadota bacterium | reverse complement strand
GAAAGTGGCCGCGAGTGCGGACGCGTTGAGCAAGGGGAGAGTGCTGGTGGATAGCGTGCCTTCAGCACGCGGCACCGCTCCGGCGCGACAGGGTCAGGATGCGGTGGGCTGCGTAGGTCACGGGGATCCCCCCCCAGGGGGTGGGCTGGCGTGGGCGCGGGAGGGGGTGGTCAGGGGCCTTCGCGATCAGATTCCACCGGAATCGAAGCCAATGGAAGCCAATGAAGGCCGAATCGTGCAGAATCGTGCAGAATGCGAACGAATAGGGATGAATCGGGCGGTATCAGGCGGTATCACGTCCTGCGGGCCAACCGGGCCGCCACGAGCACGCCGCCAGGGGGGGTATCGCAGGGGTAGGGCCGGGCCGCGTTCGCCTCACCACGGGCCGGCCGTGGGCGCGTCCTGCCAGCACCTTGGCGTTTCGCCCGCCGTGCCGAACCCGCCAAGGGAGTGTTCGCAAACAATAGTTTAGGCGCACCCGTCCGGCGGGTTCGGGCTTCCCGGCGCCGGCAGGACGGGCGCTCCGGCCAACAAGCTCAGTAGCTCCTCGTCGCTCATGACGCGGAACTCTGCCACCAGGTTGGACAGTTCGCGTCTCACCCATGCGGGTGCTTCGGCCAGGCGCTCCGGCCAGGCGCTCCTGGCCACCAAGTCGCCGAGTTCCTGCTCGGTGAGCCGCGCGAACCACGCGGCGCACACCTCGCCCGCCCGCGCCTCGAGACGCGCCACCCGTGCCGCCGCTCTCATGGCGCCTCCTTCAGCCGCTCCTCCACCGCCGCCAGGCGCTCCGACAGGTGGTCAAGCTCTATCGCGGCGCGGGCGTGTTCCAGGATTGCCTTCGCCGCGTTCACCTCCACGGTGGGCGCTCCACACTCCAGGTTCCGCGCCAGGGTCTCCGCCGCGCTCGCGCAGGTGTGGGCCAGCCGGGAAACCGCCGCGCCGAAGGCATCGCGCCGGGCCTCCGCCAGGGCCTCGCGGAACGCCGGTTCCCTCCTCCATCGCCAGAGAGTTTCCCGCTTGACGCCAGCGGCCTTCGCCGCCGCTTCAATGCCCGGTTCGGCCAGCAGCGCCAGGACCGCGCGCCGCTGCTTCGTCGTCAGAAGACTGTCAGACGTTGCATCGCGTTGCATTTTGTGTTGTACCTCCACTCGCGCCCCGGAAGGCAGGGCCAGGACGTGCAGCAGGATAGCCCTTATCGGAACCCAGTGTGGTGGTCAACAGGCGCGTCCGCCGCCCGGTGCCCTACTCGTCGGGGTTCGGCAGGTGGGAGAATGCCCACCTGCGGGGCCGGTATTCGGCGCCGAATGCTCTAGCCGTGAAGACGGCGCCATCGCTTCCAAGCGTGCTCTAGAAGCAACGAGGAAGTCGGCACTTCGTCTGGAAACTCTCGCATCCAGCATTCTGTACAGAGGCACGCCTCCTCGTCAAACAGCTCCACTTTGCAGCGCCGGCACCAGAGCGCGCGGCCGCTGCGCGGGCGGGTGCTCCGCCGGTAGAAACGATCACTCGGGTATCGAACACCTGTGGGTTGCATCGCCTCTCCTCTCGCCGTCGAACATGCGTAGAATATCCCCGACATTGGGCCACCAAGGCGCCCGGCCCTTCGCGGAGCGCACCGGCGGCAGGTCGCACTCCGGGCCGGGAACCGCGTGGGCCAGGCTCAGGCAGCGGGGGCACCTGCCGGCCGTCCGGGCATGGGTCTCGCAGCGCGCGCCGCCGTGCCGGGTGAAGGTGACGACGGGCGCCGGGCACAAGGCGCAAGCAGGAGCGGTGACGGCCATCGGGGCGCTGTAGACAAGGCCCAAGGGCGCGAACACGCGGGCAAAGACATCGGGCCGGCTGCCCAGGTAGAAGAGCACGCTGCCCTGCGTGTTGCGGTTGCCTTTCTCGCTCGCGCCCGGTCCGGGCACGAACGCCAAGCGTCCGGCCACCAGGCACACCGCCGCTGCGGCCTGGGCCATATTGTGGAACCAGATCGTGTCGGTCCCTGCGCGTAGTAGGAGAATGGCCTCTGCCAGCCGCCCGGCGCGCCACTCCACGAGAGCCTTGTCAACGAACCGCTCGTGTGTGCCCTGCCGGTCATAGGGGGGGTTCAGGAAAACCCGCCCGTGCCACACTTGCCGCAAGCCGTCGTCTTCGGCTGTGAAGTGGACGGCTGCCGGCACGTGCCTGCCGGGGTCAGCGGCCGGGTCCAGGTCAATGGCACCCAGCACCTCCACCACGGCCGCGAGTGTGGCCGGCGGGGTATACCACTGCGTGCTTTCGCTCTGCGCCCAGAACGGTGCCGACGTGCTGGCACCCGGCGCGTCGGCCGCCTCGGCACGCAGCAGCTCGAGCAGCTCGGGCTTGTGCCGCCGCGCGTATTCCACTTCTGCCGGCCGCATGACGCCGGCAGGGGCATCCCAGGTCAGACGCTCTCCTTCGGCACGTACCACCACCCCGCGGGCGCGCAGGTCCGCGAGGAACCGGGGGGGCGTGCTCATAGCTCGCCTCGCTCTCTGTCGTCGGAATAAAAACACGATATACTGACTGACGATATATCGTTATCAATAGAAGAATGCGGATCGGGCGCCGGGGATATATCCCTTATCGGAGTCTTGTGATTATATTCGGCTCGCGCGAAGGTCTCCCGCGCCCACGCCGTGGGAGACCACGTATCCGCCGGCCGCCCGCGGCGCGGCTCGAAGAACTCCTCGCCGTCCTCCTGCTCGTCATCGTTCCGCGAGAGAACCCCCAAAAGGGTGAGGTCCTCCAGTGTCAGCCGCAACGTGCTGGTGGGCAAATCCAGAGCGACCGCCAGGTCCTTCGTCGCGACGGCCGTCCTGGCTTGCAGAAGATAGTCGAGAGTGAGCGAACGCATCCGGGGCATGGAGTCCAGCGCAACCTTGCGGACCAGCCCCCACGCGCGGGGGCGCTGGCATCCGATACCCACCAGTCCGGAGAAGAGGCAAGCCAGCACCTTCACGAAGCGGGTCGGGAGCTCGGGCTCGGGCACCAACAGCACCTCGCGTCGGGAGCTGTGCGTGTCGCGCTCGACAGCGGACCGCGCTCGCGTGACGAACGATGCCAACGCTACCAGGCTCGTCTGTTCCTCGCGCGACAGCTCCGCGCGGGGAATGGGCATGGTCAGCCCGGCGAACAGCCGGCGCACCGCCTCGGAGAGTGCTCTCCGCAGGTCTTGCTCCTGGCCGGCGCGTTCCAGCGCCGCTTGCCCCAACTCCTCGCGGTCATCGGAGGGCAGCCGGAAGAACGCGAACCGCTCTCCGAGTGCAGACATGACAGCGTGGTGGCCATCAATGCTCGTCGTGGCGCCCCCGATTAGGCCGCACTTGCCTGCCCACGGAAGGGGGCGCCCTCCGTCCGTGCCGACGTAGCGCGTCCATCGTCCGTCGTATACTTCGCGCAGCGCCGCCAGAATGGGGCCGCGCGTGTCCGCCTTCACGGTGAGAACGGAGCCGAAATCCTTCAGGCAGAGGATGCCGAACTGACCCACCTGGCGCAGGAGGCCGCCCGTTGCACCGGCTGCCTTATCCTTCCGGGGCGTGCCGCTCAGCAGTGCCCCCTCGGTCAGCACGGCGACGGGAATCACGTTTCGCAGCTCGAGGACGGCGTTCAGCACCTCGGTCTTGCCGCCGCCCGGCGGTCCGACAATCAGAAGCCACACCGGATCGCCGGCGCTGTAGTTCGCGGCGATGGCACCGAGGGCCACCTCCACCGCGCCGGTGTCCGGCATGTGAAGCCGCTCCTGGAACGCAGCCAGGCACTCAGCCAAGGGGATTGGCTCTGGCGTGACACCTGCCGGCGCAGCTTTGCTTAGCTCGGGCGCGTCGAACTCGTCCTCGGCGTGGGTGTGTGCTGGCTCCGCCCACGGCTCGCGCGCCGGGCGCGTGTGTGCCGATCGCCACCAGCGCGCGGCATCCCCGTCGCCGAACGGGTGAGACGGATCGACCGTGGCTCGGACCGCATACTCCCGCAGGCACGGCAGCGCCTCTCCCTCGGGGATTTCGTTGTCGCGCAACTGGCACGCCAACCAGATGCCGGTGTTGTCGCCCGTGCCGGCGCCAGTGCGGAGCATGGCATCTGCCAGCAGCCGGTTCGGCGTCGGTCGCCCGTTGCTTCCGGGCTCCTGGCGGAAGACGGGCTTCCCCAGGGGCGCCAGGGCAGGGACCGCCGGCTCGTACTCCTGCCACTTCAGCGGTTCACCGTCTCGGCTCCCGGCGAAGGGCGCGGGGCCGTCCGCTGGACAGATCGGCGGCCAGAACATCCGGGCCGCGTCGCTCGTGTGATCGCCTTGCCCGTCCAGCAGCTTGCGGTTGATGCTTTGGTAGACCGCTTTCCACCGCTCCTGATCGACGCCACTCGCCAGGCGAAACGGCTCCGCAAGCGGCAGGACGAGACGCCAGCGCGGCGCCGCCGGCTTGTCGGCCTTCGGGCGCATGTGGTGGTACGTGCTGTACCAGCACACCGCCAGGCCCTCCCACCGGTGCCGCAGGTCCTCCAGCGCGGCTCCGTCGTCTACATCCAGGACGGCGGCATAGATCGCGGCGACACCGGCGTTGCCTCGCTTTGTGCCCGGCAGATAGGCCACGGGCGAAAAGAGCCGGCCGCCCCGCTCCGGCCGGCGCTCGTGGGCGGAGAAGCCCGCGACGAGCTGCTTCCACGCGAGCACTTGCGGGTCCGGCGTTGTGGCGCCCGTGTCGCTGAACCAGGATAGTGTAAGGGGGTTCACCGCGCACCTCCTGTCAGCGCCCAGCCGGGGCGGGCATTCCCGACAATGCCTTTGTGTGGTATAATTGGTTGCACATCGCTTGCTCCGCTGCCGGCCCGGGTTCCCCGCCTGGGCCGGCGGCTGCCTCACCGGCCGCCGCCCGGGGCCGGTGCCTGCGGATCCATTGCTTGCTGCGCTAGCCGCTCGATCGCCTCTCGCGGGATTAGGATCCGCCGGCCGAGCCGGATCGATGGAATCGTGCCCTCGCGGATTTGGGTGTAAGTGTGGTTCCGGCTCATTCCGCTCATATCCGCGAACTCGTCGGGACTGTAGAATCTGCGGTCCATTCGATACGCCTTTCAATAGTTATCCGTATCTTCTGCCCTTAGTATACCACCTACCCCTTGACAATCGCAATACCTTTGGAGTAGAATAGGCGTATACGTTATGTGTATCGAAAGGGGGCGCGGTGAGAGTAGAAGATATGAGGCTACGAGGTGCCGGCGTTACCTACTACGTCGCCCTCGTCACGGGAGAGGCAGACGACTGGGAGGCCAGACTGGCGCAAGTGCCTTGTAGGAACGAGCCTTTCCTGCTGCCGGTTGATGGGCGCACATCGCCAGCGCCGGAAAGCGAGGTGCTTCCTGGCGACGCAGAGCTTTTCGCTGAGTTCGCCTTCCTCGAAAGCGACGAGGACATCGCGCGCTTTGCCAGCACCTGGGGCCTCCTCTACGGCGAGTGTTGGGTGACAAGCGAGGCGTTCCCGGCAGGCCGGATCATCGGGGAGCGGGTGTCATTCTGGAAACGCGAGATTCGGGCGATGCGCGCCGCCGTTGATCTTCTGCCCGGAACACTCTCTCCCGATGTGGCCCGCACGGTGGTGGAGAGAATGGACCTGGGGCGGAGGACGATGGAGGCCGAGCTATACCCCGGCCTTACCTACTCCGACCACGCATCGGCGCTCGTAGTCACTCTCTACCCGAGAACGCTTGCTGCCGCACTGTGGGGGCAGTTCCTCGTTGCTCTTGAGCGGGGGAGCGTCGTGAAGAAGTGCGCCATCTCCGAGTGCCGCAACCCGGTGATCTTCCATTCAGATCCCGAGGCCAAGAGCGGGAAGCGGGGAGACGCCATCTACTGCTCCCAGGCGTGCCGATTCAAGGCTTACCGCAGGCGCAAGGCCATCAAGAACGCGGCCACGAAGGTGCGTGTGGCAGAAGGAGGTGTGAAGTGAGTGATACCAGCAACGGCCGCCAGCGCCGCCGCCGCGATGCCGGCGAGGGTTCCATCTTCTACCTGGGCAGCAAGGAGCGGTGGGTCGCTGAGATCAACCTGCCGGACGGCAAGACGAAGCGGCACATGGCCCACGCCAAGGGGAAGGGCGCCGCCGGCAAGCGCGAAGTGCAGGAGTGGCTCCGCGAAGCCGTCCGGGCCGCGCAGGATGGAACGCTCGTCACCGGGCCACAGCAGACGCTGGCAAGCTACCTACAGCACTGGCTCACCCACGTGTGTGAGCCCTCGGTGAAGTACAAGACCTTCATCACCTACCGCTATCTCCTCAACGTCCATGTGTTCCCCGAACTGGGGAACGTCCGGTTGGACCGGATCACCCCTCAGCACGTGCAGGCGTTGAAGGCCAAGATGCTGAAGGAGACGAAGCCGGCGAAGCCCCGGGACGCGAAGCAGCCCGTGCCGGCACCCACAGCGCCCGGCGAGACACCCACTACGGAGCAGCCGGCGGAGGAACTGCGGCTCTCTCCCCGCACTGTCCTGCACACGCTCCGGGTCCTGCACCGGGCGCTCCGCGAAGCCGTGCGCCAGGGGCTGCTGGCCCGCAACCCGTGCGACCTCGTGACGATGCCGCGCGCGTCGAAGCCCCAGGTGCCCACCCTTGACGAAGAGCAGGTGGTTCGGTTCCTGCGAGCGGTGCGCCAGGATCCCCTTGAAGCCCTCTACGTGCTGGCGGTCACGACGGGCCTTCGCGAGGGGGAACTGCTGGCGCTCCGGTGGCAGGACATCGACATGGCGGGCCGCGCCCTTCAGGTCCGGCGCACCGTGTGGTACTGCAAGGAGAAGGGCTTCGTCTACACCGAACCCAAGAGCGCCTCCAGCCGGCGCCGGGTGGAACTCACCGACATCGCGAAGGCAGCCCTCGAACGCCACCGCGAGCGCCAGGCCGCGCAGAGGCACCTGGTGGGAGAGGTGTGGGAAGAGAATGACCTGGTGATCTGCAACGCCATCGGCGGGCCGCTGAAGGTAGACGACTTCTACCGCAGCTCCTACAAGAAGCTTCTGGCGGCGAACATGCTCCCGGACATCACCTTCCACGCCTTGCGGCACACCGTCGCCACGCAGCTTCTCATCCAGGGGGAACACCCGCGCATCGTGCAGGAGATGCTCGGTCACTCCACCATCGCGATCACAATGGACACCTATTCACACGTCGCCCCGACGCTCCAGCAGCAGGCGGTGGATCGGCTCAATCGCCGCTTCGCGATGGTGGACAGTCTGACCGTGGGCACCCTCGATACTGACCTCGAAACTGACCTAGCCCCGCGAAACTGACCTCGAAACTGACCTCCGCCCGAATCGGGCCGAATACGAAAGCGGGCTGCAAGCCTCGGAGGAGGCTGCAGCCCGCATGACTACTGGGTTTCTGCCTGGCGGAAGGGGCGAGATTCGAACTCGCGGGCCTCATCGGCCAACTGTTTTCAAGACAGTCGCAATCGACCACTCTGCCACCCTTCCTCACCCCGATCTTACCGCGCGGCGGGGGGATCTGTCAAGGGATGCCGAGGATCTTGTGGAGCTGCAGGCTGAGCCGCCAGCGCGGGCGCGCCAGGCAGTAGCGGACGGCCAGCTCGGTGTTGCGCTCCCGCAGCGGCCCGTCCATCGGCTGCAGCAGGAAGTGCCGGAACTCCAGCCCCTCGCATTGCGCCGGGTCGAGACCCTCCTGCGGGAACACCAGCTTCAGCTCATCTCCCCGACGCAGCGCCAGCGATACCCCCGCCTTGGGACTGACGCACACCCAGTCCACCCCCGGCGGCGGGAGGCGCGTGCCGTTCGTCTCGACGGCCACCTCGAAGCCCGCGCGGTGAAGCGCGCCTACGAGCGCCGCATTGAGCTGCAGCAGTGGCTCGCCCCCCGTGCACACCACGAAGGGCCGCGCCGCGCCCGTACCCGGGTTCGGCCAGGCGGCGGCAGCGGCTGTGGCGAGGTCCTCCGCCGTGGCAAAGCGGCCGCCCCCGGGGCCATCCGTGCCGACGAAGTCCGTGTCGCAGAACCGACACGCCGCGCTCTCCCGGTCCCCCTCCCGGCCCGACCAGAGGTTGCACCCCGCGAACCGGCAGAACACCGCCGGCCGGCCCGCGTTCACCCCCTCGCCCTGCAGCGTGTAGAAGATCGTCTTTACCGCGTAGCTCATTCCAGTCTCGTCGCCACGGCACCATACCATGACCCGGCCGCGTGCCCGCCCCCGATGCCGCAGGAGTCACCGGCGCACAGCAGGAATACCATCCCAATGGACACCGATACCACATTCGGGTTCCCGTCTGTAGACTGCTACACGGGCACCCTTCTGGGCATCAACCTCCCGGCGGTTGCCCCTGGCTCGGCCGCCGTCGTGGAGTGCGCCCGGCGCCTCTGCTGCGAGGCCAGCTACAGCTTCGTCCATGCTCTCTGGTGGCTCTCGCTAACCGACGGGCGACGCCTCGTCAGCGTGCCCCCGGGGGCTGGGCCGGCAGTCGCGCGTGCCCTCGCCCAGATCGACGCCCACGGGGGTTGTCTGAATCCCGCGGCGGTACGGTGGCTGCGCGCCCCGGTGGATGAGGCGTTGGTCACAGCAGGGCTGAGGCCGACCGCCCGCGTGATCCAGGACCTCTGCTTCGCGTGCAGTGGAGCCCGCCTGCGCCGCCACCACGACGGCAACTGCTGTCGCCTGACCGACGGGAGCGTGCCCCCGGCGGAGGGCCTGCACCTCCCGGCCCACTGCTTCCCGGACGGCATCGTGTACGGGGTCATCATCGATGGGCGCATCGCGTCCGTCGCCTATGCACACCGGACCGGCATCATGGAGGGGACCGTCGCCGACATCGGCGTGGAGACGGCACCCGCCTATCGTCGGCGGGGGTACGCGCGCACCGCCGTTTCCGCGGTCGTGGCCCACGTGGCGCAGCAGGGCGGCGAGGCTCGCTACGCCTGCGGCGCCGGGAACCTGGCATCCGCGGCGACGGCACGGAGCGTGGGCTTCGTGCCTTACGCTCGCAGCCTCATCCTTGCCGCACCCTCGCCGATGAGCTCCGAAGCGCACCCAACAGCGCCTCCGGGCGCCGGTGGAACTCGGCCGGATTGAGGACACCCCGGACGATGCCCTCCAGCGTGGACGCCAGCAGCGCATTCACGGGCGCGGGCATCCCGATCTCGGCGGCGGCGCGCGCCACGGCGCCATTCAGGAACGCCACCTCCGAGCGCCCCCGCGCCACGTCGAGCGCCAGGGATGGCGGCTTGTCCCCCCGGCCACCGGCGGCGCGCGCCGCGATCAAGGGTCGCGCCAGCGGAGCCGGAAGCCCCATCGCCCCGCACAGGAGCCGAACCGGATACCCCGGGAGGTCGACGGGGCGCAGGCCCAGCCGGCGCATCGTCCGCCGCGCCTCGCGAAAGGCGCGCTGCTCCAGCCGGAAGAGCCGGGCATCGGCGAACACCTCGGCCGGGGACATGCTCAGAATGGCGCAGGAGGCGTTCGCCAGGAGGTTCAGTAGCAGCTTCGACCATTTCATCGCGCGCCAGTCCGGGCAGGCGACTGCGCGCATCCCGGCGCCCTCGAAGGCGCGCACCAGCCGCGCCAGGCGATCACCACCGGATGTCTCCACTTCGGCCAGCGCCAGGCCCCCGGAAGTCGTGTGCTGCGCCACCCGGCCCGGCTCCGCCATCGCCACGCTCAGGGTGAACGACCCGGCGATGACCCGCCCCGCCCCCATCGCGGCCGCCAGCAGCTCCTCGTTGCCCAGCCCGTTCTGCACCGAGAGGATGGCCGTCCGCGGCCCGCACGCGCGAGCCACCTCCGGGGCGGCCGCCGCGGTGTCGTAGCCCTTTACCGCCACGATGATGAGATCAGGGGGGGGAGCCGCAGGAGACGCTTCCGCCATCTCGGTGACGACGCGCGGGAGGGCGCGCAGCGCGGACCCGTCCGACAGGGCGATCGTCAACCCGTGCTGCCGCAGCGCCGCGGCGGAATCCGGCCGCGCCAGGAGCGTCACGTCGTGGCCCGCCGCAGAGAGGCGCCCGCCCAGCAGGCTCCCCACGGCACCCGCGCCATAGCAGAAGACTCTCACGCACTCCCGGTTCGCGCCCGGCGCCGCCAATTCCTTGCCCTCCGGCACTTGACCGCCTCGCCCCGCGCGGGGTACAATGGAGGGCGAGGGCTCCGGGCCCCGGTCGCGCGTGGAGGGGAGCGCCCGGCGCCGATACTTCCGGCAGTGGACGGGGAGCGCGGATGGCCGCCTCTCGGGGGGACAGAATGATGAACAGACGGGATCCGCGCCCGGGCCTGCCGCCGCAGGCGGGCGGCGCCGGCCGGAAGCCGGGCGACGTGGTCTTCTATGCGATCCTCATCGCGGCCGTCGCCACGGATTGGCTCCGGGACAACTACCTGCTCCCGGTGGTGCCGACCTTCCTGGTGACGGTCGTGATCAGCTCTACCATCGGCTTCGGCCTCCGCGCTCTGCGCGAGCGGCTGCTGGCCGGAAGGGAGCGCCGCGCGCCCGACCCCCGGTGGGAGCTGGCCAAGCTCGTCTCCGCCTCGGTGGTCGTAGCGGCATCCGCCTCCTTCGTGCTGCACCAGGCGCGCCAATGGCCGGTCCTGCCGACGTTCGCGGCGACGCTCCTCGCCATCGGCGCCGCCGGCTACGGGCTGGTGCGCGCCAAGGAGCTCTCGCTGAAGAAGCTGGTCGCCGCCGGGAGACCGGTGGAAAGCCGGGTGCTCGGCCTGACGCCGGAGGAAGCCCGGCGCCAGGCGGAGGCACTGCTGGCCGATCCCTCCCGGTTCGAGTGCGAGCTCGGCTCGCCCGGCCCGGAAGCGCGCTCGCTGATCGCCCCGCTGGGGCCCGGCCTCCGCAGCTTCCTCGAAACCCGCGTGCGCATCCGGTCGGCCGGCGCGGCGGTCGCGGTCGGCTCCGCCTTCGTGCGGCGCTCGCGGGCGCTGCCGGAGTTCGTCACGATCGGCTGCCCCGGGCCGGAGCACACCGAGCTGGCCGCTCGGCCGGGGGAGGAGACCGTCTACGTCCTCGTGGACGATGTCCCCCCGGATGACCGCCAGGAGGAAACGTTCCCCACTATCTACCACTGCATCCTCTACGAGGAGGGCCTGCGCGAGGCACTCGAGCAGCTATGGCGGCAGGGCGGGGGGCGGCGCGGCGAGGGATAGGGTCCCACGGGCATAGGCGTTAACATAAGGCGTGGGTTGGTGCCACCCGGTATGAAACCGGGGTGCTCCGAGCCTACGGCTGGCCGTCCTTCGGACGGGAGAAGGCTTTCTGCGTCCGTGAGGACGCCCGGCCAGCGGCCCGGAGCACCCGGTTTCATACCGGGTGGCACCGCGGGAACGCTTATGTTAACGCCTATGGG
>JACQGM010000304.1 GCA_016199585.1 Armatimonadota bacterium | reverse complement strand
TGACCGCCGCGGAGACGGGCCACCTGGTGTTCGGCACCCTGCACACCAGCTCCGCGCACCAAACTATTGATCGAATCATTGACGTGTTTCCCGAGTCCCAGCAGAACCAGATCCGCACCCAGTTGGCGGAATCGATCCAGGGGGTGCTCTCACAGGCGCTGCTGCGCACCGCCGACGGGCAGGGACGGGTGTGCGCGGTGGAGGTGATGATCGGCGTCTCTGCCGTTCGCAACCTCATCCGCGAAGGGAAGACGTTCCAGATCCCGTCGGTGATGCAGACCGGCCAGGCCGATGGGATGCAGACGATTGACATGTGCCTGATCGGCCTCGTGAAGTCGGGCAAGGTCGCGCGCGACGAGGCCTTCCCCCTCGTCGTGGACAAGGACACGTTCAACAAGCAGGTGGGGGCGAGCGGGCCGCCGAGCTTCGGCGGCCAACTGGGCGCTCCCGCGTTCGGAATGGGATCGCCGATGGGCGCGCCCCAGTTCCGGCGGTGATCGGTGCGGGAGCGCGAGGGAGAGAAGACGGTGATCGATCTGCAAGCCCTGTTCGCCGAGGCAGACCGGCGGAACGTCTCGGACATCTACCTGAAGGTGGGTGTCCCCGCGATGATCCGCGCCGAGGGCGAGACCCTCCCCTACGACGATCACGTTCTCACACCCGAGGATACTCGGCAGGTCGCCCATCTCATCATGGGCGAGGGCAGCAAGCGCCGGGACTTCGAGGCCAACCCGGAGATGAACCTGGCCTACTCCGTCCCCGGCGTCGGCCGATTCCGCGTCAACTTCTATGTGCAGCGGGGCAGCACCGCCATGGTGATGCGCCGCGTGAAGAGCGAGGTGCCCACCATCGAGGGGATGGGCCTGCCGCCGATGCTCGGCACACTGGCGATGGATGAGCGCGGGCTGATCCTCGTCACCGGGGCGACGGGCTCGGGCAAGTCCACCACGCTCGCGGCGATGATCCACCACCGCAACCTGCACGCCACCGGGCACATCCTCACCATCGAGGACCCGGTGGAGTTCCTTCACACCGACGCGAAGAGCATTGTCAGCCAACGCGAGATCGGCACCGATACGGAGTCGTTCGAGCAGGCGCTGAAGAATGCCTTGCGGCAGGCGCCCGACGTGATCCTCATCGGCGAGATGCGCGACCGCGAGAGCGTGAAGGCGGCGCTCGACTTCGCGGAGACGGGCCACCTGGTGCTCAGCACCTTGCACTCGACCAACGCGAACCAGACCGTCGAGCGCATCCTACAGTTCTTCCCCGCGGACCAGCACCAGCAGGTATTGCAGTTGCTGGCATCCAACCTGAAGGGCATCATCTCTCAGCGTCTGCTGCGCCGCTCGGACGGGAAGGGCCGGGTGGCGGCCATCGAGATGATGATCACCACTCAGCGCATCCGGGAGCTTCTCTACAACAACGACCTGGTGAAGCTCAAGTCCACCATTGAGCAGGGCGTGAACGAGGGCATGCAGACCTTCGACCAGCACATCTACCAACTGCACAAGGTGGACAACCTCATCACCGTTGAGGAAGCGATGGCGAACGCCGACAGCCCGAACGACCTGCGGCTGCGGATCCGGGGCCTCTCCTCCGGCGGGCTGTCCATCTCGTGAGCGAGCATGAGGGAGTCGAGATCTCATGGGATTGTTTGGGGGTGACTCGGTAATCGGGTTGGACGTTGGCAGCAGCACCACCAAGGCGGTGCGGATGCAGGTGGTGCGGGGGAACTGGGCGGTGGTCGGCGTCGCGGTGGCGCCCACACCGCGAGGCGCCGTGGCCGAGGGGATGGTGGGGGACGCAAAGGCGCTGCAGCCGGCGCTGCAGGCGCTGCTGTCGCAAAGCAGCGTGCGCGGCTCCGAGGTCGTAGCGGCCATCAACTATACCGCGGCGGTTTCGGTGCGTCAGGCGCCGCTGCCGGTGATGACGCCGGAGGCGCTTCGCAAGCAGATCCAGACGGAGCCCGGTCAGTTCGGGCTCAGCGGCGACCGGGAGATGATCGCCGACTTCGACATCCTGGGCTACAGCGGCGAGGGGCAGGAAGCCGCGATGAATACGGTGGTGGCCGCCGCTCCGCGGGCGCCGGTGGAGGCGCGCGTCGCGGCGCTGGAAGCCGCCGGCCTCGATGCCCTGGCGATGGACATCGAGCCCCTGGCCCTGGTGCGGGCGCTCATCGAGTGCCGCCCGGGCAGAGCCGAGCGCAAGGCATCCTCTGCCATCCTCGACATGGGCGCGGGGCACACCGATGTCACTGTGGTTCGGGGCAGCGACTATCGGTTCACCCGCCCGATCCCCTTCGGCGGCGAGGGGATCACCGAGGTGGTGCGTCAGGCTGTCCAGTGCGAAGTCGAACAGGCCGAGGCGCTGAAGATGGAGATCGACCTCCGCTGGGTGCTGGATGGGCCGGGCGATGCCGCGGATACACCCGCATACCGGGCGACGGCGGCGATCAAATCGGTGCTGGATGATCTGCTGAAGGAGGTGAACAACTCCATTCTCTACTTCCATGCCCAGCTTCCGGAAGAGGACCTGGAGGGCATGGTGGACACGATCATCCTCACCGGCGGCACGTCGAAGATGACGGGCCTGGTGGAGTACATGCAGGCCGCTTTCCCCCAGCGCATCGAGCGCGCCGAGTTCCCGGGGGACTACGCCTACCCGATCAACTGCGGCAATGGCGGCCTGAGCGCCGAGATGGCGCCCATCGTTGCGCTGGCTATGGGGCTGGCCGCCAAAGAGCCGATGGACCGGGCGCGCGCGGCGGCGGCGCGCAGCCGCGCCAAGAGAGTGGCGAAGCCCCGCAAGGCTCCGGCAGCGGCGGCCTGATTGCCGCCACCCGCCGGATGGGTGTGACGGGGAGAGAGCGTATGCCATCTATTAACTTGATCTGGGAACAGCGCGCGCTGCGCCAGCGCAACCAGCAGTTTGCGATGGCGCTGTTGGCGCTGGTGGGACTGGCCGTGCTGGTGATGGGGGAGGAATGGGGGCGCACCCGGCTCGATCGAGCCCGGTGCGACGCCAAAATTGCGGAATGCCAGCAGACGATCAAGAAGAACGAAGAGCGCGCGAAGGAGAACCGGGAGCTGCAAGCCGAGATCGCCACGCTGGAGCCGACGCTCGATCTGCTCCAGGGCGCCCAGCGGATCAATATCCGCTGGGTGCAGTTGCTCTCCGAGCTGGACGCGGCGGTGCCGAACTTGCGGCAGGTGACCCTGAGCCAGCTCAACTTCGTCACGGCGCCTGTCGTCGTGGATGCGGCCGCGACGACAACGACGACGACGCCCGGGAGCACGACGCCCGCGAAGCTGCTGATCGGCACGGTGAACCTCTCCGGCACCGCGAGCGATTACCCGCTGATCGCGGCGACCATGCGGCGCCTCGTCAAACAGCGCCACATCGGTGATGTGCGGCTGACGCAGGCCCAGCTCGATAGAGCTGCCAGCAAGGCGGGCGACGAGCCGACGGTTCGCTTCGTCCTGCAGGTGCAATTCCGCATCCCCGAAAACGAGGAGGAGATACTGGTGGCGGCGGCGGAGACGCCGAAGAGGGCCGACTACTCGGAGGCGCTCCAGCAGGCGGGCGAGAAGACGATTCTCAACCGCGTGCCGAGCGACGTGACCGACTCGCAGTAGAGGCGCATCGCGCGGCATGAGGCGGGAGCGCCTGTGCTGCGATTCGGCTGAGGATTGGGAGAGGCAAACGGGGGTCATAGTGAAACTCCAACTGAGGCCCACCAAGAAGGCGCTGATAGTGCTCGGGGCGGTCGCGCTGGCGAGCGTGGGACTCGCCTTCTTCACCTGGCGAGTGCAATCCGAGCAGCGCGTGAAGAAGCAGGCCGAGCTGAAGGCCAAGCAGGAGGAGATGCAGCGAGTGGTGCAGGAGGCGAAGAGCCTGGAGGATTCCCGGGCGCAGCGCGACGAGATCCTCTACCGAATGGGCTTCCTGCGCGATGCGGAGCCGAATGACTACCAACCCGCTCTCCTCCTTGATCTCGCCAGCCTGGCCAGAACCTGCGGCGTGCAGCTCGCTACCTTCTCGCCCACGGAACAGCGGGTGGTTGACCAGAAGTCGCCCGTAGCCCGGGTCGTGGAGAAGAAGCTGGCGCCGCACACATTCCAGACGATCAACGGCGGCATGGAGGGCTCCTACCACGATGTGGCGCGCTTTCTGTACCGCCTCACGGGCCTGCCGAAGATTGTCTCCGTCGACTCCTTGCAGGTGCAGCCCGTTCAGGAGGAAGGGCGGGCACCCACGGATGTGCGCATCAGCTTCCAGATGACGGCCTACGCGGTGAAGTTCATCGACCCGCAGACCCTCGCCGCCGCTGCCAAGCTGGAGGAGATCGCCAAAGCCGAGCTGGCGTACCAACTGGAGAAGAAGGTCTACGCCGACCTGGACACGCTCAGCGCCACCAACCCGAGCCTTCCGAAGGAGAAGGCGGTTGTTGGCGCCTATACCTTCACTACGGACAAGGCGGCTACCGGGAAGAACGGGTTCAAGATCCTGGCGAAGACAACGAAGACTGGCTTGCGCGATCTGAGCATCAACCAGGGCCAGGTCGTGACGGATGAAGTGAACAAGACGCCGCTCAAGTAGACGACGAGGCCGTCTCGAGCGGGCGCGAGGAGCTTGCGGCCAAGATGAGACCGAGAACAAGGTGGTTCTGGGCGACCGCGGCCGGGCTGGCTGCGATACTCGCGGCGGGCGCAGGCTGCCGCGGCGGCGCGAAGGCGCCTCCGGGCAAGGGCAAGACGCCCTCGCCTACGGCGGCAGCGAACGCCCCTGGCGCCGACAGCAAGGCCAAGGCCCCTGCCGGCAACACCACGACGGGCGGCGGCGGCGGTGCCGGGGAAGCCGCCGGCGTGTCCTCCCCTGCCTGGCCCTTCCCGGGCCAGCCCGGCAAGCAGGGCGCTGGCCGGGACCGGGTGCAGGTGGTTTCGGTTTCCCGGGGAGACCGCATTCCGGGGGTGCCTCCCATCCAAGTGCCTCCCGTCGCGCGCAGCCCCTTCCGGGCGGAGGGCCTGGCGGAAGCAGCGCCGACTCCCCGGCCGGAGCCGGGAGAGGGGCGGAAGGAACCGGCGCGCGGCGGCCTGCCGCCCAGTCCGGTGCCGGATTGGATGAGACCGATAGGGCTTCCAGACGGCGGGCTGCCGCCGATGGAGACGGGAACGGGGGTGCCACTTCCCGCGCCCGGCGGCGTCCGTGGCTCCCGGGCCGTCCCCACTCCGGCGCTCGACACCACGGCGCCCCCGTCGCCGTCGGTGCAGTTGACCGGTATCGTGTGGGGTGAGCCGCGCATGGCGATCCTGGTGGATGGGAAGGGGCACTACATCGTCCAGGAGGGCGACCCGGTGCCCGGCGGCTACACGGTCGGTTCCATCTCACCGCACAAGGTCGTTCTGCACGCAATGGGCAGCCGCCACATCGTCCTCTTCATGGGGGGCAAGAGTGGATGAGCAAGATGGCACGGGCTGAGATGGAGGGATAAGAGAATCGTGCAAAAGAGTGAAGTGCGCAAACACTCCCCCGCCACATCGAAGCGGAAGCGGCCCGTTCTTCCGGCAGCGTGGGTTGCGGCCTGCGCCTGCCTGGCACTGGCGGCGGCCGCCGCCCTGCAGCACCCCCGCCCCGCCCGCGCTGCGTCTGCGGCGCCGCCATCCCTGGAGATGGAGGTGGAACCCCTCCCGCTACTGGTGCGGGTCCACCTGCGCTCGGTGCAGCCGCTGCCGCGCCACTTTCTGCGCGCCACGGGCGAATCGGGCGATGTCTCGCTGAGCGTGGATGGCCGGCTCACCCGTTCACACACCGTGAAGATCGGGTCCGGCGGCATCCGCAGCGTCAGCGCCCAGCACAGGGGCGGCCAGGTGGTCGTCCGTGTGGAGCGCGAAGCGCCTGGCGACTACCGCTCCTGCTACACCCCCGACCGCCGAGAGATCGTTCTGGAAGTCGCCAAGGTGGCTGCCGAGCCACTGCGTGCCGAGGACCGGCAAGCCGGTCGGCCCGTCGCAGCGACGAGTCCGAGTCCGACCGACGCGCCGCCGCCGGTGCTGGTGGCGGATGCGCCGCGGGAGCGGGTGGCGGCGCGCGCGCCGGACGCCTGGCGAGTGTTCACCGCCGCCGGCGGCGGTGAGAAGCTGGTGACGCTCGATTTCATGGACGCCGATATCCAGGTCGTGCTGAAAGCGCTGGCGATCCAGAGCGGCGCCAACATCCTCGTGGCGCCGAACGTGGCGGGTAAGGTGACGGTTGGCTTGCGTAACCAAACGCCGGAGCAGGCGCTGGAGTACATTGTTCGGTTGACCGGCCTGGCATACGGGCGAGACGAGGACACCTACATCGTCTGCCCGCGGGCGGCGGTCGCGGAGATCTTCCCGCCCGGGTCGCGGGGGCAGGTGCTCTTCCCTCCCCGGGCGCCGGAGACGTCCGGCGCGCCGGGGACGACGACTCCCCCGGCTGCCGCGCCGCAGACACAGGTGGTGCGAACCGAGAGAGTGGCGGCCGCCAACGTGCTTCAGTTGCTGCAGAGACTGATGCCGGGCCTGAAGGCCGAGACGCTGGAGCAGAAGGCGCTGGTGCTCATCGGCTCGGCGGCCGAGATCCAGACGGCTCAGGACGCCATCAAGGCGCTTGAGGCGGCCCTGCCCGTGCCCGGCGAGCTGGTGGTGCCCCCCGTGCCGGCACTGGAAGATGTACAGATCGAGACCTACATCCTCAAGCACGTGAGCGCGGTGGAGGCAGGGCGGATCCTTGAAGCCTTTATGAAGGCGGGCCTGCTGCCCAGGGTCGTCGTCACGCCGGCCCCCTCGCCCACGTTCCCGGTCGCCAAGGGAGACACGGCGCCGCGAGCTCCGCAGACCGCCGTTGACCCGGCTGCCGCGCTCCTCAACCTCGTGTTCGGGGGGCGGTCGCCGCTGGGAACCGCGGGCACGGGGGCGCCCGAGGGCGCCGGAGCAGCGATGGCGCCGGGACTGGGCGCGACCGGCACTGCGTCCCCGGAGCTGGCAGCCGGCTCCACCGTCGCCATTGCCCAGGGAACGGTGACCAATACGCTGCTCCTGATCGGGCAGGCGGACGACATCACCCGCGTGCGCGGGTATCTGGACCGCATTGACGTGGCGCCCGCGCAGGTGATGATTGACGTGAAGGTGACCGATGTCACCCTCTCGGCTGCCGAGCGCCTCGGGGTTACGTGGAACTGGAGCACCTTCGGCATCCGCGAGATCGCGCCGGTGGGCGGCACGGCAAGCGTGGTGCCCGGAATGGAACTCGAGCGCTTCGGCCACGTGCCGGTGAGCTTCAACGCCACCCTCGAGGCGCTGATCTCCACGGACAACGCCCGCTTGCTCGCCAATCCGCGCGTGGCGGTCCTCGACGGGCGAACCGCCGAGATCCACGTGGGCGACACCGTGCGCTACCTCAAGCAGCGAACCGTGGGCGTTACCGGCAGCACCGTGGAGACGGGCGAGGTGGATGTGGGCGTGCTGGTGAACGTGACGCCACGCATCGGCGGCGACCGGGTGATTACCCTGGACGTGCGCCCGAAGGTGAACGTGATCACCGGGTTCACCTCCACCGGCGAGGGCGGTGAGGTGCCGAACACCTCGGAGCGTTCGGTGGAGACGGTGGTGCGATTGCGCGACGGCGAGACGTTGGCTATCGGCGGGCTGATCCGCGACGAAGACGTTGATGTCGTGCAGAAGGTCTGGGGACTCGGGGATCTGCCGGTGTTGGGCCAGCTCTTCCGGTCCCGCAATAAGAAGCGGACCTCCAGCGAGGTGCTCATCTTCATCACGCCGACGATCGTGCCGGAAACACCCTAGCTGCGTTGTTCGTCTAAGACCGTCGGGGACCGCCTGGCGCGCTCCGGCGTGGTGAGAGCGAGTTGTGGATGTCCACGCCGGGGATGGGTGCCGATGTTTCGGCCCATCCCCGGCGGTGTCTATCGGGTCTGTCCCTCCGGGCTTGGTGTGGAAGGGAGTAGATAGGACCTCGGGCAGGGAGGGCTTCCAGCGCGATCGGGACTGGAGGCGCTTCGTGCCGCACGCTTGTGGCAGTACGGCGGGAAAATTGCAGCGGAGCGACCTGCACGGCTTTCCGGCTCCATCTTCAGTCCCTGGGGAGCAGCAGCGGGTGCTCGTAGTGCCACGCAGGCGCCGGGAAGCCTCTCACGGCCACCAGTGTCTTGCATCACGTCATCGTTCTGGGCTTGGGGTGGGTTGGCTGGAAAGGCAGGTGTTCCCGATGCAGCGTAGGATGCTTGGCGAAGTGTGTATCGAGAAAGGCTGGATCACGCGCGAGCAGCTCGACGAGGCGCTGGCGCAGCAGTCCCGGCTCTCCGTACGCCAGGCAGTTGGAGACGTCTTGGTGAGCAAAGGCTTGATCACCGAGAAACAGAAGGCCGAAGCCGTCGCCATCGCTCGCGATATTCCCTTTGTTGATTTGGCGGCCATGGACCTGGACCAGGACCTGCTCCAGGAGCTGCTCCAGACCCTGAGGCCGGACGTGTGCCGCCGCCTGAAGGTGGTGCCCTTCGGGCGCACCAACGGGCGATTGCGCCTCGCGATGCAGAATCCTCTCGATGTCTTCGCTCGGGATGAGATCCGGGCGATCATCGGAAAGGATGTGGTGCTCGACGCCGCCGCCGCCGCCGAGGAAGACATCATGGGCATCCTCAGCCAGGCCGTCCAGGGCCCGGACAGCGGCATGGCCGAGATGCTCGACCGGATGATGGCGGATGCGGCGAGCGAGTCGGCCATCGAGGTCTCGAAGGACTCGGACGAGGAGGCGATTGATGTCTCGGCGCTCCGTGAGATGAGCGACGAGGCTCCGGTCATCGCCCTGAGCCGGGCCATCATCCTCCGCGCGGTGCAGGAAAAGGCCAGCGACATCCACATCCAGCCCTACAAGGACCACACGGCGGTGCGCCTGCGCGTGGATGGGGTGCTGCGCGAGGTGATGGTGGTGCCCCGGGAGCTGCACGCCGCCCTCGCCTCGCGCATCAAGATCCTGGCGGAGCTGGATATCGCCAACCGTCTCGTGCCCCAGGATGGCCGGATCACGGCTACCGTGCTCAACAAGCCCTACGACTTCCGCGTCTCGTCGCTGCCGGGGGTGCTGGGCGAGAAGATCGTGATGCGGATTCTCGACAAGGGGAGCACCCAGGTCGGCCTGGAGAAGCTCGGCTTCTCCCCTGAAACGCGCGAGAAGTTCGAGCGGATGATCACCGCCACCTACGGCATCATCCTGATCACCGGCCCGACGGGAAGCGGCAAGTCAACCACGCTCTACTCCGTGCTGAGCCGGCTCAACCTGCCGGAGAAGAATATCGTGACGGTGGAGGACCCGGTGGAATACCAGCTCCCGGGTCTCACCCAGGTGCAGACGAACCCGGCGGCCGGCCTGACGTTCGCGGCCGCGCTGAAGTCGTTCCTGCGGCAGGACCCGAACATCATCATGGTGGGCGAGGTCCGCGACCTGGAGGTTGGCCGGATCGCAGTGGAGGCGGCGCTCACCGGACACCTCGTCCTCTCCACCCTGCACACGAACGATGCGCCGACGGCCGTCACCCGCCTCTCCGAGATGGGGATCGAGTCCTTCCTGATTTCGTCGAGCGTGATCGGCGTGCTGGCGCAGCGCCTCCTCCGCCGCATCTGCGAGCGGTGCAAAGAGAGCTACGAGCCGGACCTGGAGGCGGTGAGCCGTGCCGGCTTCACGGTGGAGGAGAGCGACGAGCCGATTCTGTTCTACCGCGGGCGGGGGTGCGATGCCTGCGGGCGCAGCGGCTACCGCGGGCGCCTGGGCATCTACGAGCTCTTCGGGATGAGCAATGCCATCCGGGAGCTGGTGACGAAAGGCGAGCCCACGCACGAGATCCGCGCCGTGGCCCGGCAAGAGGGGATGAAGACGCTTCAGGAAGACGCAATGGACAAGGTTAAGCTCGGGCTGACGTCGTTCGACGAGGCCCTGCGCGTGATTGCCGGCGCGTAGCGCCGAAAGCGAAGGGAGCTTCCACCATGCCGGTGTACAACTATTCGGCGATGAACCCGGCTGGAAAGCGGGTCAAGAAGGCGATTGAGGCGGAGAACCAGCAGCAGGCGAGCGAGCGCTTGCGCGCCTCGGGGCTGCGCGTCTCCGAGATCAAGCAGGCGAGCCGATTTTCGATGGCGGCGCTCAACGCCGGCATGCAGAAGATGAGCGGGGTCAAATCCCAGACGCTCGTCATCTTCAGCCGCCAGTTCGCGACGATGATCAACGCCGGCATCCCGGTGATCCGCTGCCTCGACGTGCTGGAGAGCCAGACGGACGACCCGGCGTTCGGCCCGGTCATGACGCGCGTGAAGTCGGACGTCATGGCCGGCAAGACGCTCACCGAATCGCTGCTGCGGCACCCCAAGGCATTCTCGCCTCTCTTCTGCAGCATGGTGCGCGCGGCGGAGGTGGGTGGCATCCTGGACGTCGTTCTCAACCGCCTGGCGGTCTTCCTGGAGAAGGAGGCAGAGATCCGCTCGAAGGTGAAGAGCGCGATGATGTACCCCAGCGTCATCTTCTTCTTCGCCATCTTCGTCACGACCGGCCTCTTCCTCTTCGTGCTCCCCACCTTCAAGAAGATGTTCTCCGACATCCAGATTGACGGGAAGCCGCTGGAGCTGCCCTTCCTCAGCCAGATGATCTTCACTATCGGCGACTTCGTGAAGAACTTCTTCTACATCCCGGTGCTGCTGGTCGTGGGCCTGGTGGTCGCCTACAAGTCGCTGAAGCGCACCGAGGAAGGCAAGCGACTGATCGATCGCACCAAGCTGAAGCTGCCGATCGTGGGCGACCTGATCCGCAAGATCGCAATCTCGCGCTTCTCTCGCACCTTCGGCACGCTCACTCAGAGCGGTGTGCCGATCATGCAGGCGCTGGAGATCGTGGCGGACACCGCGGGCAACCACATCGTGCGCGATGCGGTGCTGGCGGCGCGCCAGAACATCCGTGAAGGGCAGCGCCTCAGCGGTCCGTTGGAAGCCAGCGGCGTCTTCCCCCCGATGGTCACGCAGATGATCGAGATCGGCGAGGAGGCCGGGAAGATCAGCGAGATGCTGGAGAAGATCGCCGACTTCTACGACACGGAAGTGGACGCCACCATCAAGGGGCTCACCTCGATGATCGAGCCGATCATGATCATGTTCGTGGGCTCGGTGGTGGGGCTCATCGCCGTCGCGGTACTAATGCCGATTCCGAAGATGCAGGAGGCCCTGCAGAAGGGCGGGCGGAAGTAGCCAGCCGCCGGCGTCCATCTCGTGATCGATTCCGGGTGCGCCTGCCCTACAGAGAAACGCCCCCGCTGCCATAATGTGAAGTAGAGGCGCGTTTCGCGAGCGCTGCACCCGGATGCGCCTGCTTCGCTCACGCGTGCAGACCGGTGCGGCCCTGTTCCGCGTTGCCCGTCGAACGGGCGTCAGCAGCCCTCGATGGCCGGAAGGACGCGGCTCCCGCCTGCCCACCTCGGGTAGCAGCGTGCTTCGGCGCCGACCAGCCAAGCGCGGCCTCCCTTCGGACGGGAGGCCTTCCCTGGCGTGTCCCGACGAGCACCTCGGGCGAGACGGGCCGGGAAAGGAGGCGATTTCGCAAGTACTGTGGTGCGCAACCGATGCCCGTACGAAACGACGACCACCCACTGCGCACAGCGAGACCGGGTGTTCTTTACGAAAACCCTATACCGCATACCCTGGAGGAATCGCCCGGGCCGGGCGATAATACTAAGTAAGGGTATGAGAAGCAGTGACACTCCTGTAGCCTCGTACCCTTCCCATCCGTTCGATGGAAACCAACGCATCGCGTTGTCTCGGGAGGAGGAAACCGACCCATGATGCGAACGATCAGAGAGCGCAAACGCGGATTCACGATCATTGAGCTGCTCATCGTCATCGCCATCATCGCCATCCTGGCGGCGGTGGCGATCCCGGCGCTGCTTCGCGCCCAGAAGTCGGGCAAGGAGAGCGCGGCGACGCAGGTGCTCAAGAGCCTGCGCACGGCCGAAGAGAGCTACAAGGTCAAGAACAAGGCCTACGCGAAGCTGGACGCCCTGGTTACCGACGGCTCGAGCCCGGTCGGTGAGGGCAAGGTTGAGTCGGCCAGCGGCTTCACGTTCACCTCGGACGCGGGAACCGATGCCTTCACCATCGTGGCCATCCCGCCGAAGACCGACATGTCCACCTACACCCTCGTCGAAAGCGGCGAGATCCTGCAGTAGGTCTGGTGACGAGCAGAAGCGAGCGGGGCCGGCCCCAGGCCGGCCCCGCTCTTCTTTTTTTCCGCCGGCGCTTTTGGTCGCCCGTGAGAATGGGTATGTCCCCTTGCGGGGTACGGCATGAACAGGAGCCCGCTCCTGGAGATCCAGAAGGCGATCGGCGCGGCGGTCACCGTTGCGCACGGCTGGCAGGTGGCGGCCGGCTACGGCGCTCCCGAGGCCGAATACGCCGCCGCGCGCCAGTCGTGCGCGCTCTTCGACCTCACGTTCCACTGCCGGCTCCGTGTCACCGGGCCCGACCGAGAGGGCTTCCTCCACGGCCGGCTGACAAACGACATCAAGGGTCTCGCGGTGGGCCGCGGCATCTACGCCGCCGCCCTCGACCGCCACGGGCGCATGCTGGCCGACATGGTCGTCTGGTCCCTCGATGATTACCACCTCCTGGAGCTGCCTCCGGACACTGGCCGCAAGATCCTGGAGAGCTTCGAGGAGAGCATCATCGGCGAGGATGTCGTCATCGAGGACATGAGCGCCACCTGGGGCCTCCTCTCCCTCCAGGGCCCCGAAGGTCCCGGGATCCTGGGACGGCTCGGCATCGGCGCCCCGGACGCGAATGAGATCGTCTCCGCGTCCCTGGCGGGCCACCCGGTTCTGGTCGCCGGGCGGAGGCGAGCCGACCTGCCGGGGTTCGATCTGCACGTGGCGAACGCGGCGATGGTGGATTGCTGGAACTCGCTTCTGGAGCGCGGCGCTCGCCCCGCGGGCCTCGACACGCTCGATGTGCTGCGCATCGAAGCGGGCATTCCCTGGTATGGCCGGGACCTTGATGAGAGCGTCATCCCCCTGGAGGCCGGCCTCCACGATGCCATCAGCTACACCAAGGGCTGCTACGTCGGCCAGGAGATCATCTCTCGCATCCACCATCTGGGCCAGCCCGCCCGGCTGCTGCGCGGGGTGGTCTTCGAGGACGACCGACTCCCCCCACCGGGCTCGGACGTGCGCACCGACGGCCGCCGGGTGGGGAAGATCACCAGCATCGTGCGCTCGCCGGCCATCGGCCGCCCGATTGCGCTGGCCTACCTCCGCCGCGGGCACACCGAGCCGGGAACGGCGGTGCGCGTGGACACCGAGGGCGGACCCGCCCGCGGCAAGACGGCGCTGCTCCCCTTCACCGCGGCTGCGACGCCATGATGTCACCCCGGCGCCAACCCGAGTGCGAGGGCACGCTCTCCCGGCGTGGGGCGGCGGCGCGGCGCCGGTGGCTCCTCGTCGCGATCACCGGCATGGGCGCGGCCGTTTCGGTGGGCCTCGCCGGGTGCCTCACGCGCCCTGCGGAGGGACAGGACCCGGCCCCGGGGCTCTCCTACCGCCGGCTGGAGATCGCCGCTTCGGCGGAGGGAGACGCCGCCGAGCTGCACGCACTGCGCGTGGACCCCGCGCGCTACCGTATCCGGCTCGTGACCGCCGGCGCCGGGGATACGGCGACCGCCCGCCGGCTGGCTGTGAGCTCCGGGGCTCTCGCCGTCATCAACGGCGGGTTCTTCGACGAGGACTTCCGCCCGCTGGGCTTGCGCGTTGCCCGCGGCCGGCGGCTGCGCCCCCTTCGCCGCGCGGACTGGGGCGTGTTCCTGATCCGAGACGGCCACCCGGAGATCGTTCACACCCGCGATTACCGGCCCGAGGGCGTCAGCGAGGCGCTGCAGTGCGGGCCGCGCCTCGTCGTCCGGGGCGAGATCACCCGCCTGAAGCAGCAGTCCGCGCAGCGCGCCTGCGTCGGCATTGACCGACAGGGTCGAGTGGTGCTGGCCGTTACCCGTGGTCACGATGTGGACGCGACCTATCTGGCGCGCGCGCTGCGGCGCCCGGAGGAGGAAGGCGGCCTCGGGTGCCGAGACGCCCTCAACCTGGACGGCGGGCCGTCGGCGCAGATGTTCGTTTCCGTCGGCCGCTTCCGGCTGGATCTGCCCGGCACCTGGGGGGTTCCCGATGGACTGGGAGTCTTCCCCCGCTGAGCCGTGGCGGCAGGCGGGCCTGGCGGCGCCCGCCTGCGTCTTTTGCGCCAGCCGCGGGCGGCGCACGGTCGCCGATGTCGCCGAGATGGAAGCCCGCGCGCGCTTCCTGTCCGGTTTCTTCCGCCGCCGCGCGCGGGCGGGCGCCCCGCCCGAGGCGCTCCTCGACAAGGCGGATTTCACGCACTCCTTCCCCGCCGCCGTGGTGGCCTGCGCCGGGTGCGGCCTGCTCTACCGCTGCCCGCGTCCTCACCCCGATGCGATCCTGCGCCGCTACGTTGCGGATCGCTATGGCCGCGAGCGCCTGGACTCGCTCTTCGAGACGGAGCGGCCCTTCTATGAGCGGAAGGTTCGCTCCCTGCTGCGGTGGCTGCCGCCCGGGTCTCGGGTCCTGGAGCTGGGCAGCTTCGTGGGGGCCGGGCTGGATGCGGCGCGCGCCGCCGGGTGGGATGCCGTCGGCGTGGACGTGGGAGTGGAAGTGACGGAATACGCGCGGGCGCGGGGGCTGCGAGTGCTCAGGGGTGAGCTCGCGGATGCCGAGGTGCCGCCGCGCTCGCTGGACGGCGTGCTCATCTGGAACTGCCTGGACCAGATCCCGGATCCCTGGCCGGTGCTCCGCCGCGCCCACGCCCTACTGCGGCCCGGCGCGCTGCTGGTGGCTCGCGTGCCGAACGGGGACTGCTTCCGCCTGAGCACCCGCCTGCTGCACGCGCGACTGCCGGAACCGCTCCTCGACCTGATCCGTCGGGCGATGGCGCTCAACAACCTGCTGGTCTTCCCGTACCTATACGGCTACACGCCGCGCCACCTGCGCGCGCTCCTCCAGGCGAGTGGTTTCGACGCGCAACGCTTCGCAGGCGACACGCTCGTGCCTCTGGCGGACCGGCACACCCTCCCCCGGGCGGCGGCCGAGGAGAAGCGCCTGAAGTGGGCGATCCGCGCGCTCGCCCGACTGGCCGGCCCGGCCACCGGCGGCACTGCGCGGTACGCGCCCTGGATCGAGGTGTTCGCGCGGCGGCGCGCGTGAGCCGCCCTCAAGCGCCCCGGCGGGCGCGCGTGAGCCGCCCTCAAGCGCCCCGGCGTGACCGGATCTGCTGGAGCGCCTGCTCCGCGTGCCGGGCGACTGCCAGATCGGGATCCTGCCGGGCCGCCTCGAGCGCCGGGATCGCAGAGGGGTCCGCGAGGATGGCGAGCGCACTGGCTGCGGAAGCGCGGACGGACCAGGCCGGGTCCTCCAGCGCCTGGATGAGAGCCGCCGCCGCCGCGGGGTCTCGCGACTCACCCGCGGCCGCAGCCGCGGCGGCGCGCACCCGCGGGTCGGGATCGGCGAGGGCAGTGAGGAGAGTGGAGAGAGTCGCGGGATCGTGCGGGCCGTCCGGCTCGGCGGCCAGGATGTGGGCGAGGGCGCCCAGGGCGGCGGCTCGCAGGTCGGGGTCGCCACCGCGCACGAGCGCCAGCAGCGCGGGGAGGGCGCGGCCATCCCCGACACCGGCGCGGCGTCCCGGCGCCTCGGCGTCTTCGGCGCCGAGGGCGCGTATCGCCGCTTCCGCCACCCGCTTGCTCGGGTCCCTCAACGAGGAGACGAGCGCATCCACGGCGGCGGGACTGCCGACCCGTCCCAGGCACTGCGCTGCCATCGCGCGGATCTCTTCATCCTCGTGCTGCAAGGCTTCGAGGAGAGCGTCCAGCGCGGGCGCGTGGCGCGGGGCGATCCAGGCCAACGAGCGCACGGCCATCCGGCGCACGTCGGCGCTCGGGTCGCGCAGGAGCGCGCGCAGACGGGGGATCGAAACCCGATCGCGCGCGTAGTAGCCGAGGCCGTGAGCGGCGGCGGCCCGGGCGACCGGGTCCGGGTCGCACAGGGCGGCGCGGAGAGCGGCCAGGGACCGGCGCGCGAGGGCCCGCGCCGCGCAGTCGCGCACCAGGCCGTGGCGAGCGTGGAGCGCCTCGGCCAGGGCGCGCACGGCTGCGAGGCCCGGGATCTCCGCGAGAGCGAGCACGGCGGCGAGACGCACGCTGCTCTCGGGGTCATCGGCCGCTGCCGCGAGGGCCGGTGCGCCGCCGGGCTCCTTCATCCGGGCCAGCGCCCGCGCCGCGCCGGCTCGGATGACCGGGTCCGGATGCTTCAGCGCCACCACCAGCGCCGGCACCGCCGGGGGTCCCATCTGGCGCAGGCGGTTGACCGCGTTCAGGGACTGGGTGGGCAGGCTGTTCAGGACGTTCTGGATCTCTCGCTCTCGGTTCTCCATTCCCGCCCATTATAGCAGCTTTCGGTGCGCAGGAAAAGGGGGAGCGCGCGGGGTAAGAGTTCAGGATGTGTGAGTACGATTTGCAGGG
>JACQGM010000294.1 GCA_016199585.1 Armatimonadota bacterium | reverse complement strand
GTAGGGGCCGCACCCCGTGTCGGCCCCCTCCGTGTCGGCCCGTAGGGGCCGCACCCCGTGTCGGCCCCCTCCGTGTCGGCCCGTAGGGGCCGCACCCCGTGTCGGCCCGCCCCTCGCTCAGGGCGAGCATTCCAGCGGAAGCCCCGCTGCGCGCCAGGCGGCCATGCTCCCCGGCGCCTCGCGCACGTCGCGGAAGCCGCCGCGCTGCAGGACGCTGGCCGCGATGCTCGACCGGAACCCCGTGCTGCAGTAGACGACCACCAGCCGCGACTTGTCGAGGCGATCCAGCCTCTCCGGCAGGTCTGCCGCGAAGACGTGCAGCGCGTGCGGCACGTGCCCCTCTTTCCACTCCCCGTCGGTGCGCACGTCCAGCACCTGCAGCTCGGCGGCATGGCCGTTGCTGATGAGGTCGTACAGCTCGTGGACGCCCATCTGCGGGATGTGGGCGAAGGGGTAGCCCGCCTCGATCCACTCCCGGACGCCTCGCCGCAGCGAGCCGACCAGGTGGTCCAGGCCCACCCTCAACAGGTGCCGCTGCACGCGATGAGCATCCTCTTCCGCGTCGGCCACGAGGAGGAACCGCTGCTCCGGGCGCAGCATCCAGCCGGCCCAGATCGGGAAAGTCTCGCGCAGGGGGATATTGATCGCGCCGGGGACGTGCGCGCCCCCGAAGGCGACACCGTCGCGCGTGTCCAGCACGAGCGTTCCCGGCCGGTGCATCTCCGCCTCGAATCGCTCCCCGTCGAGGAGCGGCACGGGGCGGAGGCACCCCAGCTCCATCGGTCCGGCGGCATTCATCCGCTTCAGACGCGCGTAGTAGGTGGGCGCGGGCGGGAGCGACTCCAGCAACTCGCGCACGAACGCATCCGGGTCGTCCGTCCGCAGCCGGGGGTTGTGCCGCCGCTCATAGCCGATGGTGCTCGTCTTCCGGTCGCCGATGCGTCCTCCGCAGGGAGAGCCCTGCCCGTGGGCGGGGTAGACCTCGATCCCATCGTCCAGCTTGAGCAGTTTCTCATGGAGTGAGTGGAAGAGCCGGCGGGCGAGTTCTTCCTCGGTGCCGTCACCGATCAGGTCCGGCCGGCCCACTTCGCCGGCGAAGAGCGTGTCGCCGGTGAAGACTCCCCAGGCGTCTGCGGCGCCCCGGCCGCCGCTCACCACCAGCGAGATGTGCTCCGGGGTGTGTCCGGGCGTGCGCAGCGCCTTGAGGCACAGGCCGCCCACCTGCACGGTGTCGCCCTCGTTCAGCGCGGCGCGGGGAAATCCGTACGCGTCGCCGGGCCCCGTGTAGATCGGCGCGCCGGTGCGCGCCGCCAGCTCGCGGCTGCCGGAGACGAAGTCCGCGTGGACGTGCGTCTCGATCACGCGGGTGATGCGCGCGCTCTCCCGGCGAGCAGCATCGAGGTAGGCATCCACGTCACGCCGCGGATCGATCACAACGCACTCGCCGGCGTCCTCGTCCCCCAGCAGGTAGGAGAGGTGCGCCAGTCCCTCGCTCTCAATCGTCTCGAAGATCATCGCCCCGCCCCCCGAGTAATGTACCCGGCGGCGTGCGCCAGGAAACGCCGGGAGGGTTGGGAGCGGCCGCCGAGTCCGTTCAGTACCCACACTCCCGCGCCGCATCGAACAGCGCCACGATATTCTCCGGGGGCACCTCCGGCTGGATATTGTGGACGGCGGCGCAGATCCAGCCCCCGCCGGGGCCCAGCTCGCGGAAGCGGCGGCGCACCTCGGCGGCAACGTCGGCGGGAGTGCCGAGCGGCAGCACCCGGTGGGTGTCAATGGCGCCCCAGAACGCCAGGTGCTTTCCGTACTCCCGCTTCAGCCGCTCCGGCTCCATCCCCGCCGCCGATACCTGGATCGGGTTGAGCGCCTGCACGCCAAGGTCAATGAGGTCCGGGATGAACGCCGCCACCGAGCCGCAGGAGTGGTAGTAGAAGATGGCGTCGGTGTGCCGGCGCGCCACCTCCGTGAGGCGGCGCTGGCGGGGCTTGATCAGGGCGCGGTACAGCTCTGGCCGCAGGAACGGCCCCTTCTGGGTGCCGAGGTCGTCGCCGAAACAGACCACGTCCACCTGGTCGCCCACCAGGCGCAGCACGCGGTCGGCGAGACGGACGTTGAAGTCCATCACGCGCTCCATCAGCGCCTCGATGAGGGTCTGATCGGCCACCAGGTCCATCAGCGCCTCGGCGTAGCCGCGTAGGAACTGGAGTTGGTGTACCAGGCGGCTGGGGAGGTTCAGGCAGACGGCGTAGTCGCTCCCGGCGCGCAGGCGGCGCGCCTCCTCCACCAGGCCCTCGGTGATGCGCGGGTCCTCCGGGTCGGGAATCGGCAGGCGCTCCACGTCGGCAAGGGTCGGCTCCCCCGCCAGGGGAGAGCGCGCCACGTAGAAGTGGCCGCCCGGCGGGCGGCCCCAGACGACGCCCCAGCCGTCGGTCTGGGTGCCATCCGGGTTGGGGAAGGTCCAGTTGTCCGGGGTGTGGACGGTGACCCGGCGGGTGTCCACGCCGAGGCGCACCAGCACGGCCTCGTCAATGGCGGCGGTGGCGGAGCGCCCCGCGAGGCCGCGGGCCTCGCCGGCGATGCCCAGGTGCCGGCATAGCCGCTCATAGGCGCCGAGAATGATCCCGCTGGCGTAGGTGCCGCCCAGGTCCACCGGCACGCGGTCCGGCTCCGTGTGCCGCAGCGCCGCCCGGACTCGCTCTCTCGGGGTGTAGGTTGCCATGTCGTCTCCTTCGGGTGCATGGTGCGGCGCGCAGAGCACGGCACCGGAGCGCCCGGAAATCGGGCCGAGGCGCTCCGGCCGCGCCAACCTCACCGGAGCGCCCGGAAGCGTTCACAGCGGTGGCTTCGCCGCCGATTGGCACGACTCCTGCCCATCACCAGGTGATTGCCGGGGGGTGACTTGCAGCAACCGTTCCTACAGCAGTTTGGTGGCTGCTTGCTACGGGTATATTGACTCAGGCGGAAATCCGGGGCTCATTCAATGAGTAGATCCGATTCAACCACATACTTGTGGGGCCGGCTGGACGTGCCGAGCCAGCCACACTACGTGCCGGCCGTGCGCCGCGCCGTCGAGCGACTGGGCGCGGAGGCGGACCTCAGCCGCCGCGACATCGAGGACTTGGACCTCGCGGTGACCGAGGCCTGCGCGAACGCCATCCGGCACGGCTCGCCCAAAGGGGCGCACAACCGCATCCATATCGCCTTCTACCTCGAGCCCGAGCGCGTGATCGTAGAGATCCGCGACGAAGGAGCGGGCTTCGACCCGAACGCCGAGGCACTCCCCACTCCCGGCGACCTGTGCGACGGGGGTTACGGGCTGCACATCATGCGCCAGGTGGTGGATCGGGTGGAGATCCAGTTCGGGGATGGCACCACCGTGCGCCTGCACAAGGCGCGCCGGGGGAAGGAGGCTCCCCGACTGCGCGCCCCCCGCTCGGTCCGGAGATCGATACCCGGCAGGGTGCCCGCTCTGGCTGCTTAGAAGCCGCATGCGGACAAGGCGCTCGTAGTCGCTGGCTTCAGCCGGCTGAAGCCAGCGACTACGAACAGCAACCCGGTTGCCCGATCCACTTGTCAACGTTCATCAGCCGGTTAAGCAGCGCGCTGGAGTGAAAGGGTAGTTTCCGTGTAGGGGCAGACCGCGTGTCTGCCCGGCATCGCGGCGCGCCATGCCCGGGCAGACACGCGGTCCGCCCCTACACGGCCCAGTCTCGTCACGGGGATGGGCGATCTGCCCCTTCAGTCCGCCATCCTGCTTAGAGCCAGCCACTACGAACCGGAAACCGATCCACTCGTTTCCTCACGAGCCCCTGGGCCCGCGCTCGCAAGAGGTGTCGCTCCTCGGGGCAGCGAATCCCTACCCGTGAGGCGGGCGGGCCGGGTGCCGGCTGCGGCCGATGCCGAGCTCCGCCGGGAGCGGTGAACCACACCCCGGATGATGCCCCCGGCGTCTCTCCAGCCCTGCGCCGCTCGCCCGGAGGAGAAGACGATGAGAAGAGGATTCGTTGCGATAGCGATCGGTATTCTAGCGGTGGGGGCGCTCGCGGCCACCCGCCGCGCGGCCGGAGAGGCGCCGCCCGCGGGCGGCACCCGCGCCGACGTGCTCCGCCTGGCCGACGGGACGGTCTACCTCGGCACGTTCCGCGCCTTCGACGGAGCCACCATCGAGTTCCAGGCGGGAGATGCCACGCTCCGCTTGCCGCGGCGAGACGTGGTCGCCATCCTCCTGTCGAGCCCGGCGGAGGCTCAGGCCGCCATCCTGACGGGCGCGCCGAGCGCCAACCCCGAGGCAGAAACAGCGCCGGACCTGGGCCTCACCGGTCTCTGGAACTCGCCCGAGTGGGGCGCGATGCGCCTGGTGCAGAAGGGCCGGCGCATCTACGGCACCTACGACTGGGACGGGGGCCAGATTGACGGCTACATTCAGGGTGATGAGATCCGCTTCTGGTGGTGGGAGCTCACCCCGCACGGCAAGCCGTTCGCCGATGCCGATCTCGGCCAGCGCGGTGACGGCTTCTTCAAGATCTCGCCCGACCAGCGGGCGTTCACCGGGGCCTGGCGCTACGCCAGCGGCATGAAGCCGGACGCGCCGCCGACCGCGGCCTGGACGGCGCAGAAGCAGGGGCCGCTTCCGGCCGATTTCCAGTATCAACCCCCGGCCTTCGCGATCCCGGAAGCGGCAACGAAGTGGTGATCCGGCGCGAAACGTCCTGACGAGGACACCCTCTTGCACCCTACGGTCTTTGACGAGGGAGGTCGGTAACGGCGTCGTTCCGGCGCGGGGCGGAACCCGCGCCCTACGGTACTCCTACGTAGGGCGCGGGTTCCGCCGCGCCGGGGATGCACCCCGCACTCTCTTCGCCGCGCCCGGCGCCCCGGCGAGCGGCACCCGGTAGGGGAGCATCTCGCTGGCGTCGAATAGGACACTGGCGCCGGGAGATCCTGGCGGCGGCGCGGAGGGGCACCCTCTGCGAGCGGGAAGGGACGGGTGGGGTGTTCCGACAGGGCGTCCTGTTGATGCTGCTATCGGCGCTGCTGTTCGCCGGGATGTCAACAACGGTTCGGGGGCTGACGGCGGTCAATGCTTACACCATCGCCATGGTGCGCTTCGTCATCGGCGCGTTGGCGGTGGCCGCGCTCTTCGCCTGCGGCCTCGACCGGGTGCGCTGGGGCAACTGGGCCTGGATCGTGGCGCGGGGGGTCACCGGCGGGATCTCGGTCGCCCTGGGCTACTCGGCGATCCAACACGTGGGTCTGGCGCGCTCCGCGCTGCTGCTCTACACCTATGTGGTCTTCGCCGCGCTCTTTGCGGTGCCGATTCTCGGCGAGCGGATGCGGCTCTCCCAGTGGACAGCCATCGCCGTGGCGATGGCCGGGGTGGCGATGATGTGCGGCACGCGGAGCCTCACGGTGTTCAGGGGCGGCGATCTGATGGCGCTGGCGTCCGGGGTGCTCTCCGGCTTCGCGGTGGTCTCCATCGCCCGCTGCCGCGAGACGGACAGCGCGGCGAACATCTTCTGGTCGCAGTGCCTCTTCGGCATCGCCATCGTGGCCTGGCCCACCGTCGAGCAGTGGGTCCGGCCCGCGCCGTCGCACTGGGCGCTCCTGGTGCTGATCGGGGTGCTGGCGGCAGCGGGGCAGATCACGATGACCCACGCCTACAAGTTCACCGGCGCCACCTACGGCAGCCTTCTCAGCCTGCTGACGCCGGTGACGACCGCCACCATCGGGATCCTCGGCTTCCACGAGCCCGCCAGCCCCGGCCTCTTTCTGGGCGGCACCCTCGTCCTCCTGGCGTGCGTCTACCTCTCGCTGGATCCCGTGGAACAGCGCCCGGCCGAGGCACTGGCCGGGGCCGCCAGCGATTGAGGGGATGGCGGCAGTGGGAGCCCCTCCGGGCTCATCCGGGGGAGGCGGCCGCTATTCCTTCGGCTTCTGCGCGGTGAAGAGGCGCAGCCGCTTGATGGCATAGCCCGACTGCTGGGCGACGCGGGGCTGCAGCGGCTGGGCGGGCCCCGTCGAGGCACCCGCCGGCCGGCGCAGGCGCGGCACCACGCTCTTCCCCATGTAGCTATTATAGCCCTCCCCGCCCCGGTCGGGCGGCGGCGGCGCTGCGATCGGCTCGGTGCTCGCCACCGCGATGATCTCCTCCTCGCCCAGCTCGCCCTCGATGGCCAGCTCCCACTCTTCCCCTTCGCCCGGCACCCGGTACCACCGCCCGGGCTCCACCCGGGCGTTCTCGCGGAACGGATTCGGGAAGAGCTGGGTGACCCGCCGCGACGTGTCCACATTGAAGAGGTAGACATAGCAGGGCTGATCGACCTGGAAGGAGATGGTGATCGGCTCCCCCCAGTAGTAGAGCGAGCCGTCCGGCCGGTCGAGCCGCGCTTCGAGGGCGATGCCGGCCGAGTGCAGGCCGAGCTGCGCCAGCGCGTCCTGTGCCGGCTTCGGGCCGGCCGTGGGGGGATCCGGGGGACGGCTGATGAACTGGCCGGTGAGCAGATAGTGGAAGGATGTGGCGAGGAGGTGGGCCAGGTGGTAGCCGTCCTCCGGGCTGCCCTCCTTCGAGTCGGCTTTCCCCGGCTCGATCTTGCCCGTCTCCACGTCCACGAGGCGCACGCTGAGCGCAATCGTCTTTCCGATCCGGGTGACGCTGCCGAGGACGACCTTCTGCGCGTTGAGCAGCTTCCCGATCTTCGCCGCCGTCGCGTCGTCGGTGATGCCGCTCCCCTGCAGCTTGAGCTGCTTGAGCACGCCCTCGATCTGCGAGGATTCGACGAGCTTGAGATGGGTCGAACGGGCGAGGTCGGTGACGACCGTCTCACAGACCGCCTGGCACAACTCCTTGTCCGGGCCGGTGAGGGGCAGCACCGCAATCACGACGAGCGCGGCACCCTCATCCGGCTTCGGCGGCGCGCCTTCCTCGGCGGCCCCCGCGGGGGCGCGGCCGAGGAGCAGCGCCGCTGCCAGCAGCACGCCGGTCCAGGTCGGGATCAATCGCGGGAAGTCCATACGTTCACCTCACAGTCGTCAGGTCGGAAGCCGTCTGCCCCCTTCGTCTGTAGACGGTCGCAGCCGGGGAAGGTTCAGCCGAGCTCGCGGACGATCTGCTGGAGTTCGGCGGCGAACTCGGGCACGGCAGTGCGCGGATCGTCCTTCCCCTCGTACTCGATGTTCACGTAGCCCCGGAAGCCTGCGGCCTTCGCCAGGCCGAGCGCCCGCCGGTAGTCCACCCGCTCGGGCCCGGAAGGTCCGCCGTGGTGCGTCTTTGCGTGCGTGGTGACGACATGGGGCAGCACCCGCTCGAACTCGCGGTAGGGATCGGCCCGGAAGTTGCCGAAGTCCAGGTTCACGCCGAACCACGGCCGGTCCACCGCCTGCACCAGGCGCAGCACCTGTTCGGCGCGCGCGGTGATGCCGCCGTGGTTCTCCAGGGCGACCACCACGCCGCGCGGCGCGGCGTGGTCGGCCACCTCCTGAAGGCAGGCCACCGCCCATGAGAACGCCTGCTCCTCTTGCTGTCCGGCGGGCACCGGCCCGGCGAACACGCGGATGCTTGGCGCGCCGAGGAGCACCGAGTTGTCAATCCATTCCTTGGTCATCGCCACGTGGTCGCGCCGCTTCTGCGCGTCGGCCTGGCAGAAGTTGCTGCCGACCGCGGTGCCGGCGATGTGCAACCCGCGGCG
Source organism: Armatimonadota bacterium (assembly GCA_016199585.1). GTDB lineage: Bacteria > Armatimonadota > JAAZEB01 > JAAZEB01 > JAAZEB01 > JACQGM01. The sequence goes on along the minus strand of JACQGM010000294.1, from coordinate 4,653 downwards.
GAAGCACGCGTGCTTGAGATGGTTCAGGTAGTCGCGGTCGCTCCGCTCGAAGTAGTAGGAGGTCAGCTCGATGCCATCCAGACGCATGGCGACGGCCGTGTCCAGGAACCGCTCCAGGGTCATCGCGCCGCCCTTGAGGAAATCGCGGTAGGAGTACGCACAGCATCCGACGCGCATGGTTCTCTCTCCTTCCGGTGGGGGGCTGCCCCGCCGTGACGCGGGGCTCCGGTAGAGATCAGTTTCGCGGTGCGCGCCAGGCGCTCCTGCTCCGGCCCGCTGCGCTGTTGCGCGCCGGGCAAGGGCGCGCTCCGGGATCACCCGTCGAGCTCGGTGGCGGCGGCGGAGTGGTGGAAGGCTTCGTCACCGATGATGCTGGAGAGGTCCGCCTCGTACTGACAGCTCGGGCAGCGCGCGCTCGTGCCGACGACGACGTCGTACTCAAAGCCGCAGTTGGGGCACTCGTAGCGTCCCAGCTCGCCGGCGGTGGTGTTCTCGGAGCCGAACGGCAGCTCCGTCAGCTCGGCGCTCTCGCTCATCCCGCCGGCATTCTTCGCATCCAGGGGCGTCTCGTCCTCCTCGATGCGGTCCGTGCGGCTGGCGCGGTCGGATCGGATGGTATCGAGGAGGCTCTCTTGGCCGTCCATGCCGGGGGTCATGTCCAGGTCTTCCACATCGAACTCGTCGGCGGGGGAGATGTCCTCCTCATTCGTCGCGATGGATGAAAGGTCGTCGCGCTCCTCGTCCGGGGGCGGCTCGACCTCGAAGCCGTCGGCGCCGATGTCCTGCGGCAGGCTGGAGCCCGTGCCGGGATAGGCTCCCGGAATCTCGCCGCTGCGGTCCAACTCCGTGCCGATCCACGGCGTGCCGTGCCGTGGGTTGGGCTTGCGCCGGCCCAGGTCTCTCTCGAACTGCGTGAACGCGTCGTCCCTCGGCATGGTTTCGCCTCCGGCTGGCATCTACCCGGCGAGCGGCCGCGCGAAACGGGGCAGAGAAACGCGCAGGGCCGGCGCCCCCTTCGAGGCGCCGGCCCTGCGGTGACGGCGGGGAGGTTACCGGGCGGCGATGGTGATCTTGCCGCTGGCCGGATCGTACTCGACGGTGACGTCCAGGGCATCGCGGACGAAGGAGAGGGGCACGATGCTGCGGCCATCCTTGATGAACGGCGCGAGGTCGAGCGTGACGCTCTTGCCGTTAATCAGGGCCTCGTCCTTACCGATGGTGAACTCGACCTTGCGGCCATCACCGCTCGCGGTCACCTGCTTGATCAGATGGTTCCAGAGGACGGCGCCGCCACCGTGCTCGAAGATGCGGCGGAAGGGCGCCAGCGCCATCCCCTCGCGGGAGAAGGGCTTCACGTCGGGGAAGCTGACCGGACTGCCATTGTAGACCATCGTCATCGTCCCCTTGCCGGGGGTGGTGACGACGAGCCTCTTCACCGCGGGCGCCGGCGCCACGCCCTCCGGCATGGACGCGCGCTTGTCCGGGGGCTGAGAGTGGCGAGGCACGACCACGGCCAGCGGCACGGCTCGCTGCTTCGCCCGGTCCACTACGGCGATGAGCACACCGGGCTGCGACAGGGGGGCGCTCACGTTGGGTTTCGAGGGTGTTGCCGGTCGCGCCTCGTCGCGAGTCGGCGGAACGGCCAGCGTGCCGGTCACCGCGATGATCTCCGGGCTTGCGTCAACGGCGCTCGGGGAACTGGACGGCCCCACCACGGCGACCCCCGCGGCAGGGGCCGTCGGGGCGCTCAACCGCGGCCGGCCGCTCACGCTCCCGGGCATGGCCGCGCGAGGCCCCGCAGGCGAGAAGACAGCGGCAGCGCTCGCCGGGTAGGCCGCCGCCACCTGAGTGCCCGCCTGTCTGGCTCCCGCGCTCAACACCGGCCGGGTGCCCGGCTCGGCGAGGCGCCTCTCCGCGCCGGATGCCCCGGAGGGCGAGGCGGGAGTGAAGGATGCAACGCGGCCAGGCGCCGGGGCGATGGCCACCTGGTCCAGCTTCGGAGCCCCCAGCGTCAGCGCGAGCTCGGGCCGGCGCGCCGGGGTCGGGCGGGGCGTCGCAGCCGCCGTCTCGGGGGACTGGAGCGGCGCCGGAGCCAACTCCTCCGGGGGGATTGACGCGCGGGCACTTTGTGGCATGAGCCGGGGCCGCGCGGGTGCCGGCGGCGCGACGGCGGCCGGCGGAACGGCCGTAGAGGGCCGCTCACCCGGGAGCGTGCGCCCACCCGGGTTGTCCACGTACACCGTCACGGACGGCGACTGTCCCAGGTTGGCCGACCCGTCCCACGCTTCCACCTTCAGGGTGGCTGGCCCGTTCGGCACGCGCGTGGTATCCCAGGAGTAGCGGTAGGGCGGCACGTTGGTGCCGGCGAGGAGCCGGTTGTTGACGAAGAACATGACCATCAGGTGCGAGCTGATGCTGTCGAGCACGTTCGCCACGAGATGGGTCACGCCGGAGACCACCTGGCCGTCACGCAGCCCGTCCAAGCCGACGGCAGGCGGCTGCGAGTCCGGCTTGCTCTGCTTGTAGACGGAAACCGCCACGTCGGCGAAGCTGTTTTGCGCGTCGTAGGCGATCGCCGTCAGGCTGTGCAGGCCCGTGCTGAGGGCGGCCGTATCCCACCGGAAAGAGTACGTTCCCTCGGCTGCGGGCTTGTTGAGCTTCACCGCCTTGGCGAGCTGCTTGTCAACCCAGAACTCCAGGTGCGTGACGTCGTCGCCCGTGGTGCTGCGGTAGGCGACGACGATGGTGACGGTGCCGGCCACCACGGTGCCGTGGGCCGGCTGCGAGATAGTGATAGAGGGCCTGGCATAGGCAGCGCTTCCCGGCAGGAAGGCGCCGTAGAACAACAGAGCCAGGGCGGAGAGTGACAGGATGCACGCGATCAGTCGCAACTGCTTCACGGAACCGCCTCCTCTTGGTGGCTACGCCCGGAGTGGGGACCCGCTGCCACGAGGTTTCGTCAGCAAGCGCTCAAGCAAGAACAGGGGCTAGAGTCACCAGTTGTCGCTTAAGGATAGCACAATCGCCGATGCCTGTCAAGCGTCTTGCGGCACCTTTTTCACCACTCATGAAGGATATTCCTGCTCGGGCTCGCGGTCGCTCGCGTCGTCGGGCGACGGCTCGGGAGGAACGGGAGGGGCCGCCGGCAGGGGTGGCCGCCCACGGCTCCGTGCCTTGACAGCCACGTGCCCGCGCGCTATAATCAGCGCGTGGTCAACACTACGCGGGGTGGGGGCCTCGGAGCCGCGCTCGGCTCCGGGGCGGCCGGGGAAGTCCGGTGCGAGTCCGGCACAGTCCCGCTACGGTAACCCCTCGGGGAAGTCCGATACCCAGCCCATACCCGGTCATTCTCGCCCTTCGCGAGAGAGGGGGGAGTGGCGCCGCACTGCCGGCGCTCCGGCGCCGCCCGCCGTGTCGCGACGCGCGTCCCCTCCGGAAAGGCTGCCACCGATGTCTGCACGCGCCCGGGGGTGCGTCTTCCTGCTCGCCGCGCTGGCGCTGGGGTCCGGGTGCCGCCGCGCCGCTCTCCCCGTCTCGGGGCCCGCGGCATGCGCAGCCGCAGAGGATGCGGCTGCCCTGACCGACGACCTGGGCCGGCCCTGGCAGGGGGCGACATCCCCGCGCCGCGTCGTCTCCCTGGCCCCCGACGTCACCGAGACGGTGTGCGCTCTCGGCGCCCGCGACCGCCTGGTGGGAATCGACACGGCATCGGATTACCCCCCTGAGGTGAAGCGCATCCCGCGCGTGGGCGATTTCCTCACTCCCAGCACCGAGCGCATCCTGGCCCTGCGCGCCGATGCCGTGATCGTCTCCAGCGGCACGGCCGACGCCGCCTCCGCCGCGGAGATGCAGGCGCGCTTTCGGGCGCCGGTGTTCGTCGTCAACCAGCGCCGGCTCGAAGATGTCCCTCGCAACGCGCGCCGCTTCGGCCGCCTGCTCGGCCTCGGCGCCCGGGCCGAGGCGCTGGCCGCCCGCCTGGAGGCGCGGCTGGCAGCGGTCTCGAAGGCCGTTGCCGGCCGGCCGCGCCGCAAGGTCTTCCTCGAGGTCTGGCACGAGCCGCTGACCACCATCGGCCCGCGGACTTTCCTCGACGACCTGGTTCGGCTGGCGGGGGGCGAGAACGTGGCCGGCGCCGCCCGACAGGAGTACCCCACGATCAGCCTGGAGGCGCTGCTGGCGGCGGAGCCGGACGTCTACATCGTCACCACCCACGGCGGAAAGGTTGCGGGGGGTGACCCGGCGCGGCGCCCCGGTTTCCAGGGGCTGAGGGCGATCCGCGAGGGGAGGGTGCGCCGCGTGCCGGCCGATCCGGTGCTGCGGCCGACGCCGCGACTGGCGGAGGGCGCGGAGCTGATGGCGCGGGCGATCCACCCGGAGGCGTTCCCGCCATGACCGCGCGCCGCAAGGTCCTGCGCCACCGCCGCGCCGTGCTCCTGGTGCTGGCGCTCCTGCTGGCCGGCGCGATGGTGGTCGGCGCGGGCGTTGGCCCGGTGGCTGTCTCCCCGGGGGAGGTGGTGCGCTCGCTGCGGAACGCCCTGGCCGGCCGGCCCATCGCGGGCCGGGAGGACGCCATCGTGCGGCACGCGCGCCTGCCGCGGGTGGCGCTGTCGGCGGTGGTGGGGGCGGGCCTGGCCGCCGCCGGCGCGGCGCTGC
>JACQGM010000020.1 GCA_016199585.1 Armatimonadota bacterium | reverse complement strand
CGTCCCCCGCCCCCCGTCCCCGGTCCGCTTCACGGCACCACCTCGTAGAGCGAGGCGGACTCGCTGGTGAAGAGGGGCTTCAGGTAGTGGGCGCGCGCCGGGTCGAAGTTCCCCAGAGCGCGCTCCACGTGCCCGATGAAGACGAAGCGAATGCGCTGATCGCGCAAGAAGTCGCGCCGCCAATTGTCAGAGACGTAGCTCTGCAGGAACTCGTGAACCTGCCGCCACTTCGTGCCGAGGTTGATCGTCTCCGCCCAGTGGCTGGCGTAGGCGGTGACGCCGCAGTACGGCGGCATGTAGTTGCCGACGACGGGGAAGCAGAGGACCACGTCCTCGGGGCGACCCGCTTCCTTCAGGCGGTCCAGCGCCCCTCGCTCACCCTCATCCAGGTAGTAAGGGGGGAGCTGCTGCGCGACACCGATGGCGTTGTTGTCCACGAGCCGGTGGGCGGAGTTCGCCATGATGCCGAGGTTCGAGGGGATGGTGAGCAGGACGAGCGCCGCCGCCCAGGCGGCCGAGGGAACCCCCCAGCGCCGGCCCAGCGCCGCCCACGCCGAAGCCGCCAGGATGGCGAGCGGAATGTGCGCGCCCTCGACCATCTTCCGCTGGAAGGAGAAGGGGAGGTAGGTCGCCGCCAGCGTGACCACCGCCCACACCACCAGGAACCCCGCGTGCCGGTGCCCGCCGCGCCGCAGCCGGGCCGCGCCCGCGATAGCCAACAGGAGAACGAACCCGTAAGTCAGCAGGTAGTGGGCCGGCGCGGGCGTCGGCGTGGGAATGAGCGCCTTCTGCCGGAAGACCGGGTTGGCGTGGAACACGAGGTACTGGTAAAGCGGCGCCGGCAGCGACAGCGCCACAACTACGGCGGCCAGACCTGCCTCCCGCCACGGCACCGCCCGCCGGGCTATCCCCAGCGCCGCCACGGCGACGGCGAGCACCCCGTAGAAGGGGATGATGTCATAGGAGTGGATCTGCCCCAGGAGCAGCGCCAGGATGCCCGCGCCCGCCGCCGTCTTCACGCTCCCCGTCTCGAAGGCGCGCAGCAGCAGAAGGTAGGCCCCCACGAGCAGCGCCAGGCTCACCGTGAAGAGCGGGTAGATGTAGAGGCTGAGGAACGTCGTCGCCTCGGGCCAGACCGGGAGGGTGCGCAGCAGCTCCGCCAGAGCGCCCCCGCCCGGCCCGTCACTCACCCCCAGCAGCCCCCGCAACCACCACCCGACCCCGGACGACAGCCCGACGGCCAGCAGCGCCAGCCGCCGCGTCTCACGGTCCGGGTAGATGCATCCGGCCAGCACGTAGACCAGAACCAGCAGCACCCAGGCCGAGACGACCCGCGCCAGGTGGTAGACCGCGATCAGGGCGTGGTACGAGCCGCCAAAGATTCCAGCGATCTTCCCGAGCAGCAGGAAGAGGAGGTGCGTAAATTGCGGCTGCTGCGGCTCGGAGGTGAAGCGGTCGGTGAAGAGCCAGCGCCCCTCGGCGGCCTGGCGCATCCAGGAGAGGTGGACGTTGGCGTCGTCGGCGTTGTAGACGTGCCACATGTAGTCGGAAGGGCGCAGCAGCCACCCGAAGAGGTAAGGCGCGCAAGAGAGCGCGACGATGGCCGCGGCGGCGAGGGCGGCCCAGCGGAAGTCCTGGAGAACATCGGGATGCGCAGGCGCCGCGGCAGCGGGATCTGGTGAGGTCTTCAGCTTGGCCGGGTGTTGGCGCATGTCCGCATTCTCATGTCTCGACGCTTCCACTTCCTCCGGGACCCGGGCACGGGGCGGAGCCTCCCGGCGCGGGGCGCAACCTCCCGGCGCGGGGCGCAACCCGCGCCCTACGCCTGGTTGTAGGGCGCGACCTCCGCGTCGCGCCGGGCCAACATCCTGCCGCGCCGTCTGCCCTAAATCTGGGACCGGTAGATCCGCTCCACCAGTTCCATCGTTTTCACGGCGTCGGCGAAGCAGGTTTCCGGCTGGTGCCCCTCCTGGATGCAATCAATGAAGTGGCGGTTCTCCCCGGCGAAGCCGTAGTAGGTGCGGCTGTCGCTGCTCCCCGCCACGGCGCGGGTATCGAGCACCAGGGGATCCTCCTGGCCGCTCTGGTGGATGATCGCCTTGTCGTCGCCGTCAATGAACGCGGAGATGCCCTTGGCGTGCATCTCGAAGGTGTGAACGCGACGGCCCACCACCCAGTTGGTGAGGAGCACGCCCGCACACCCGCTCTCGAAGCGGATCAGGGCGTTGAAGGAGTTGTCGTAGGCGGCGTGCAGCGAGCGGACGTCGCTGGCGACACGGGCGGGCTCGCCGCCCATGTAGCGGAGCATGTCCACGGCGTGTACGGCGTCGCAGGTGAGGACGTCGATGGCGCCGCCGAAGTAGGGGCGCGCGCCGAGGCTGCTCTTGTAGAAGGTGGAGACGCACTGGAGCATCGGGCCGCACTCATCCACCCGCCGGCGCGCCTCCCTGATGAGCGGGATGTAGCGGCGGTTGAAGCCGACCATCGTCAGGCAGCCGTTCTTCTCGGCGGCGAGCGCCATGTTGCGAGTCTGCTCGCGGGTCACTCCCGGCGGCTTCTCGATGAAGACGTGGCGCTTCTGGTTCAGACACTCGATAACCAGGTCGAAGAGGTGGTGGGGCGGCATCAGGATGTAGACCGCCTCGGGGTCCACCTCCGCCAGCATCTTCTTGTAGTCGGTGTAGGCACGCTCGACGTGGAACTTGTCGGCGGTCGCGCGCAGCTTCTTCTCGTCCAGGTCGCACAGGGCGGCCATCTCAACGTCGGCGAACTCGGCGAGAGAGGGGTAATGGACGCGGTTGGCCATCCCCCCGGCCCCGATCAGGCCCACTCTAACCTTCTTCAACGCCGTGCTCTCCTTCCTTGGCTAAACTTCGTCCATTTCTGGATGCTGACACGAAGGCACGAAGGCACAAAGCCACGAAGAGAGCTCCCTCTCCTGCGCATCGCTCGCCCGGGGCGACAGCGAGAAGCCTGCCTGACTCCCGGCGGGATCGCTCCGGGGCCCTTCGTGCCTTCGTGTCTTCGAGTCCTCGTGTTGACCGGGAAGTGGACGAGGTCGAGCTTGGGGATCGAACACCCCCGGCCCTGCGGAGAGGTGAGCCTTCACCGCAGCGGCAGGGACACGGGCTGGCCGAGGGCCGCCGACCGCTTGGCTGCCTCTGCCAGTTCGACGGCCGCCCGTCCATCCTGCGCCGTGACGACCGGAGGCGCGTCGCGCAGCACCCAGCCCACGAACGAGCCGATCTCCACGGGCACACCGCCCGGCATCGCCGCCAGCTCCTCCGCCGGAACAACCTGCTCCTCGCCGTCCCGTGCTTTGAACGACACGCGGCCGCCGTCACAGCGAATCATCCCTCTCTCGCAGAGGACCGACGCATCGAACCGGCCCAGTGTCGCGAGCACGTGGGAGTTCAGCATGCCCACGCCGCCCCGCTGGAAGTGGACGGTCACCCAGTTGATGGCTGGAATGTCCGAACCAGGGGAGACGACGTCAGGAATGGCCGCGTAGACCGTCTTCGCGTCACCCAGGATGGAGCGCATGAAGTCCAGCTCGTGGGCGTTCATCTCGAAGAGGATGCCGCCGGTGAGGGAGAGCTGCGAGCGCCATGTCCGGCCACCCCAGAGAGAGCAGCGCTCGATCGCCACCCCGAGCGGCTTTCCCAGCGTGCCGGAGGACACGATCTCACGCACTTTCGCGAAGCGGGGGACGAGGCGCAGCACCTGGCCCACCATCAGCTTCACGCCGGCACGGTTCGCGGCCGCGATCATGGCGTCGCAATCGGCCACGGAGAGCGCCATCGGCTTCTCGCAGAAGATGTGCTTGCCGGCCGCGGCGGCGTCCAGCACCACGGGGCAGTGGGCGAAATTGGGCGTCGCCACGAGGACGGCGTCAATGTCATCCCGCGCCAGCAGCTCCTTGTGCGAGGCGTAGGCTTCGCCGCCCAGCTCCGCCACGGCTTTCTGCAGCGCCTCGGCGGCGGGATCCGCCACCGCCACGAACTGCACGTCGTCGCGGTCTTTCGCCGTCCGCGCCAGCCCCGTGCCCATGCCGCCCGCACCGATCAGACCCAGTCTCAGCTTGCTCATCGTCTGCTCCTTGCCGCCGGGCGTGGATGCCCGGCGCTCTCTCATCTGCCCGCCCGCCTCTGGATTCGGGACGCCGGTGCCCGGGGGCGTTCTACTGCGGCCGGCCGCGGCCCTTCCTCAGCCTCCCTGACACTCCCTGCCAAAGGCGACGGACCTTCCTCGGTGTCCCTGTCATTCTTCCGCGCAGGTACGTCGCTTCCTCTTCGCCCAGCGCCGTGGCGATGGCCGCGAAGGCAAGAAAGCCCACCGCGCTCACGACCGCGATCTCCACCAGCGACCCGGAGAGCGAGAGGGAAGCGGGGGCCACCGTGCCGACCAGGCGCGCGGGAACGGCATGGAGCAGCCGCTGCACTCCCCAGCACACCCCGCCCGCGGCTGCCGCCGCCGATACCGTGCGCCACAGCGAGCGGAGGATGGCGGGGCCGTGCAGGCCGCGCAGCTTCCGGCGCAGGGCCAGGAAGATGAGGAGCGTCTGCAGCGAGATACCGATGGTGGCCGCCAGCGCCAGCCCTTCCGCGCCCAACGCGCGCATCAGGACCCAGCTCAAGGGCACTATCAGCAGCGTGGTGAGCGTGCCGAGGACGGCGGGGGTGAGGGTGTCCTGCAGCGAGTAGAGACCGCGCGAGACCACGTAGTTGGCGGCCCAGGCATACATCCCGACCGAGTACCAGCGCAGGAGCGACGCCACGCGCTCCGTGTCTGCGGCGTCGAAGTGGCCGCGCTGCAGGAGCGCGCGCACCAAGGCCGGCGCTGCCACGATCATCACCACGGTGACCGGGAGGATCATCACGCCGACGCGCGAGAGCGCCTCCTTCACCTGTCGCCGGAACGCCGGCACGTCGCGCTCGGCCGCGAGGCCCGCCAGCGTGCCGATGGCGGCGGTGGCGGCGGCCAACCCGAAGACCCCGACGGGCACCTGCATCAACCGGTATGCCTGGCGCAGCGCCGAGATCGCCCCTTCCGGCAGGTGCGACCCGAAGGCCGTGGCGATGAGTTGGTCCACGAACGAGTAGGAGATCCCGAGCATCAGCGGGAGCGTGAGCGCGAGGTAGCGCCGTACCGACGGGTGGCGCAGGTTCAGGCGGAAGCGGAAGCGCGCGCCGGCCCGGGTGGCGGCGAGAGAGACGAGCACGAACGGCCCGATGAACGCCCCGATGAGCCCGCCCCAGGCGAAGCCCTCGATCCCCACGCGCGGGCTCAAGATCAGCCCGCCGATGATGATCGCCATGTTGTAGATGACCGACCCGAACGTGGGCACGGCGAGGAACCACTTGTCGTCGCCGCGCACGCTGTAGATCACCCCGTTCACCAGCCCGCCGACGACGAAGAATATCTGCGCCGGCAGGATGATGCGGGTGATCCGCACCACCATGTCCACCCACTCGTCCGGCTTGCCGCCGTGGCCCACGTAGAGGAGGGTGATCGGGCGGGCGAAGATCTCGAAGAGGACGACCAGGGCCACGATGAGCACCAGCATCAGGCTGCTGATGATCGTGAAGAAGGTCCACGCCGCCGAGGTGCGCTCCTGCTGCCAGTACTCGCGGAAGAGGGGAACGAAGGTGGCGCTGAGGGTGCCGCCGGCCACCAGGTAGTTGAGGAGGTCGGGCACCTGGATGGCCGCGTTGTAGGCATCCCAGGGGAGAGTGAGGCCGAAGTGCGCGGCGATCACGGCATCGCGCACGAAGCCGAGGACGCGGCTCAGGAGGGCGACCACGCCGATCAGGAGCGTCGCCATGGTCAGCCGGTCGCGCAGGCTGTCTCCCGATGGCGTGCTCATCGGCCCTCCTGCCTACCCGGCTTCCCGGCGGGCCGAACACCGGCCGGCCCGGCGCCCCGTCGGCAGCGTCCGAACCGCGAGCGCCGACCAGACCTCGCAGCGCAACAAATGGGAATGGCCAATCCCCTATCTAGGCATGAAGGAGCGCATCATCTGGATGTAGAGGACCACCGCCTCCTCCACGCGGCCGAGGCCGAAGAGGCACCGCGTGCGCAGCCGCGTATCCTCTTCGCCCAGGATCTCCCGCACGCGATCCGCCTCCCGCATGGCGCCCTCACAATCGCCCAACGCGAAGCGCACGTAGCCAAGGCTGCGGTGCGCCCGCCCCTTCCGCTCGCGGGTGCGCGCGAGCGCGAGCGCCTGCTCATAGGCGGACGCGGCCCGCTCCAGAGACTGCTGCGCGTCCGGAATGCCGCTGACGGCGTGCGCGATCCTCATCCGCCAGCGCATGAGATCCACCCAGGCGCTCTCGCCCGGCACCCCGGCAGGGGGTTGTCCCGCGCCGCCCCGCACCTCGAGAGCGATCTGGATGCCGCGCAAGAAGAGGAGGTCACCCACCTCCATGTTCCGGAAGTAAGTGTCCGGGTTTCCCTCGGGCAGACGCAACTCCCGGATGCGCTCCTCGAGCGCCGGAATCGTCAGCATCTCCTCGTCGCGCGGCTGCGGCAGCCAGAACGCGGTCGGGCTCCCCGGGCTGAGCATCGCCGGCGGCATCCGCGGAGGGGTTTCGTGAAGCAGCCGCTGCTCCGTGCCGCGGATGGGCGCCGCGCGGAGCAGGAGCGCGATGACGCCGACCCCGAGCGCCAGCGCAAGGAGCCGGTGCGCCCACCGCGCCCCTGCATCCTTCTTCGCTCGCGGCAGGCGTGACACCAGAGGACGGCCGCAGTTGCCGCACCGGAACCGGCCAGCGCCGGCGACCGGCAGGTGCGGCTGCCCGCAGCGCGCGCAGCGCGGCGCATCCTCCGCGGGCCATCCTCCATCCACTGCGCTCATCCTCGCTCCTCGGGCACACCGGAACGCGCCCGGCCGCCGCCCCGATCCATTCTTGACCTGCCGGCGGGGATTGTCAAGAGCCGACGGGCCGGGACGGGGCAGCGGCTCCTGATGAGTCTTGACGAGGTAGTTCGGGCTCACCAGAATGCCCGAGGCACGTAGGGGCGCCGCTCCGTCTGCGCCCGCGGTGAACCCCGGTACTCACCAGCCCTGAGCTCTGACACCTGCCCTCCGCTGGCCGCCCGGCAGTTCCGCATCTCGGTCCCACTACGTCGTTCTCGATGATCCGGTCGGGATCCTGCTCGCTGCGCCGGTTCGGGTCCTTCGCGCGGAAGCCGTGCGCCAGCGCGTCATGGAGGAGCAGCGCCACCAAGCCGTGGCACCCGATCAGCCCACCACCAACACCACCGCCACCACCGCCAGGAGGATGCCGGCCTTCTCCGTGGGGATCATCCGCTCCCCCCAGAGGCGGTGCGCCACGACCACGGTGTAGAGCAAGCCCGCCGAGCTGCTGAACGGAAAGACGATCACGCCCGCGATCCGGTGCAGGGCGACCAGCAGCAGGAGGTTGCCGAAGACGTTGCAGGCCCCCAGGAGCAGGCCCGGCGCCCAGTCGCGCCGCTGGATCGGCTCGCGCTCGGCGACGCACGCGGCCAGCGCGATCCCGGCGGCCGTGGCGAAGAGGAACATCAGCATCAGGAGCCGATCCGCCGGATTCCCGTGCTCCTGGAACACCTTGAGCGTCGTGCCGCACAGCCCGTTCAGCAGGAAGAGACATCCCAGGACCGAGTACTCCCGCCACCCCGCCGTCAACATCCCGCCCGGCCGATACCCCAGCAGCGGCAGCGAGGCGACAGCCAGGACGATGCCAATCGTCTGCAGGAGTGTGGGCTGCTCGTTCCACAGGACGAGAGAGAGACCGATCGGGACCAGCACCGAGAGCCGCACCAGGGCGCTGGCGATGGAGACGCCGCGCATGCGCAGCGCCGGCAGCAGGAAGAGGTAGGCGGTGACGTAGCACGCGCCGCCGCACACGCCGATAGCCAGGGTGGTGGCGGATGGCCGCCGCGGCGAGAGGAGCGCCGAGAGCAGCGCGAACACGAGCGCCGCCGTGGTGTAGTTAATGGCGCCCACGGTCAGCAGGTTCGCCTTGCGTATCTGCGCCCAGCGCGCCACCAGGTTGAACGACGCCGACGCCAGCGTGCCCAGAACCAGCGGAATCAACCGCGTCCCTCCCCGCCCCGGCCGCACTCGACCCGGCGGGAGCGACGCGCACCGGCTACGGTTGCCCGGGGTGGAGCCTCCCGATGGGCGGGGCGTGCTGAAGCGGCGGTGCGGTCGCCCGGAAGAGGAGCGGGAGGGAGGCCGGCGGTCGGTGGGGCGTGCCTCTCTTGTCGTCGTCTCAAGCCTGTTACTCCACCGTACACCTTCACCGGCCGGCCGCCGGATTCCTTCCCCCGTTCGGGCCTCCGGCCACTTGATAGGGGGGCGCGTGCGTGGTATACTGGGGGGGAGCGATGTGGTGGGCGGGGGCGGTGCCGGCGAGCGGCCGCGGAGCCTTCCGGCGGCTCCGTCGGCACACCCCCGGTGAGGATGGACCGGGCGATGGATCTTTCGACAAAGGAAGGGCGGCGCGAGCAAGGGGCGCGCATCCAGCGCGCGGCCGAGTCGGCGGGCCTGTCGCTGGAGGAGCTCGCGAAGGAGATCGGGTGCTCGCGCGCCTTGATCTACCAGTACGTTGCCGGCTCCACGCTGGCGCAGCCGCACCGTCTCCAGCAGATCGCCGCGCGCACCGGCAAGGCTCTGGGCTACTTCTACGCCGAGGGCGAGGGCGCGGAAGACCGGATCGAGCGGACCCAGACCGAGCTGGCGGAAGCCCGCCGCCAGGTGCAGGCGGAGCTGGAGCGGATCCAGTCCGAGCGCGCCGACGTGGAGCGGCGCCGGCTTCGCGACTCTTTCCAGCACCTCTGCGACCTGGCGCAGGCCCAGGAAGGCCCCGTTGATCTAAAGGGCCTGATCTCCACCTGCGAGCGGATCATCTCCCTCGGCCGCGAGCTGGACGAGCTGCGCGCCGTGGCGGGCGCTCACTTCCGCATCGGCAACGCCCGCATCCGGCTCGCCGAGCACGAGGCGGCGCGCGCCTCCCTCGAGCGCGCCATCGACCTCTTCCACCAGGTCGGCCAGCGCGAGGATGAGCTGGCTGCCCGCCAGAGCCTGGCGAACGTCCTGCTCCAGCTCGGCAACCCCCACGCCGCGATGGAGCAGTTCCAGATGGTCGCCGCCGCCGAGGACTGGTGGAACCGCTGGAAGGGTACCCTCTCCATCGGGTGCGTTCACGAGCACCTCGGCGAGTACCGCCGCGCCCTCGACCAGTTCGATGCGGCCTTGCAGATCATTGACAGCAGCACCGACGAGCACTCCATCACTCTCGGCCGGCTCTACGTCCGCTCGAACATCGCGAACGTCTACATTGACTGCGGCGACTACGCTCCCGCGCTCGAGATCTCGCAGAGCTGCCTGGACGATGCCGAGAAGCTGGGCTTGCGCGAGCAGCACATCGAGGCGCAGATCAACATCGGCGTCTGCCTGCTCGCCCTCGGCCGGCTGGGAGAGTGCCGCCAGCGCCTGCACCGGGCGCTGGAGATCGCTCGCTTCGTCGGCGACGCGGCGCGCGCCGCCGTCGCCCGGGCGTGGCTGTGCGCCCTGGAGGCCGCCTGCGGCCAGTTCGACCGGGCGAAGGAGCTGGGCAAGGATGCCCTCCAGACCGGCCTGCAGACGGGGTCGCGGCGCGCGGGCCTGTACGCGCACCAGCACCTGGGCGATGCCTATCAGCGCAGCGGCATGCACCGCGAGGCGCTCTACCACTACCACCAGGCGCAGAGCATCGCTCGCGATCAGCGAACCGTTTACTACGAGGCGCTCCTGATGGAGCGCTGCGGGGGTGTCGAGCGCCGCCTGGGATCGGCCGAGCGCGCGGCCCACCTCTGCGGCAGCGCCGTGGAGATGGCCGACCGCATCGGCGCGCGCGAAGTGGAAGGAGCCGCGCACGTCGGTCTCGCGCACGCCGCGCTGGCGCTGGGCCGGCTGGCCGAAGCCGAGCAATCCGGCCGCCGGGCCCTGGAGATCGCCGACGCCATCGAGGTGCCCGAGCTGCGTTGGCGGGCCCTGGGCGCGCTCGCCCGCGCGGCCTTCGAGCGGCGGCAGCTCGACGCGGCTCGGGAGCATGGCGCGGCCGCCGTGGCGGTCATCGAGGGCCTGCGCGGCCAGCTGCGCCGAAACGACGAGGAGGACGCCATCCTCGAGGATCAGGACCGCGAACTGCTCTACCTCGAGCACGCCCGCATTCTGGAGGCCCTCGGCCGCTCCGACGACGCCCGCGCCTTCCTCGAACGCGCCGAGTGGCCCCCACTGCTGCGCCGCTTCGGCGAGGACCAGGGGTGATGGACTTGCGATTTGCGATTTGCGATGTGCGATCGGCGATTGCGTCCATCGTCGGGCGTCGGGCGGCAGGTGGCAGGCGGCAGGTGGCACTTGGCACTCCGCACTCCGCACTCCTTTTACTGGTTGCGCTGTTCGTCCCCGGCTGCGGGGAGTTGATGGATGGCAGCGTGCCGGTCGGGGGCGGATCGAGCACGGCGCGCCTGCGCGGCATCGTCGTCCACGCGGAAGACCCCGAACGCGCCTTTCCGAATGCGCGCATCACCATGCGGTCCCCCGAAGGCGTGATCCTGCGCGGGCGCAGCGACGACCGGGGCTCCTGGGAGTTCGCGAACGTGCCCCCGGGCGTCCTGGAGATCACCTTCGAGGGGCCGGATCCCGGCTCTCATCTGCCGGTGAAGGTGAGCGCCCGGGCCGACTTCAGCTCCTTCACCAGCATCGCCGTGGCGCTGGAGACTCCCCATCTCACCGCCCCGCTGGTGACGCGCATTGAGGTTTCCCCCGCCGCCGCCCACGCGGCTCCGGGAGAGGATGTGGCATTCGAGGCGACCATCGTCGGCGGCAACCCGCGCCGGCGCGTGCCCACCTGGGTCGTGGAGGGGGGCGTCGGGACCATCTCGCCGCTGGGAGTGTTCCACGCCGAGCGTATCGGCGCTGGAAGCGTGCGCGCCATCGTCGGCAGCGTCGAGGGCGCGGCCGTCGTCACCGTGGCGGCGCCAGCGGCGGGCCCATAGCCCCGCTGCCGGTCGCCGGCGCGTTTGAGGATCTGTCACCGTCCGTGCGCGGGGACATGTCGCCCATGAAGGTACCCGGGGAGGTGAGTCACCGTGAAGCTTGCAGAAGGACTGGTTCTGCGCGCAGATACCAGGAAACGGATTGAGCAGCTTCGTGAGCGGCTCAAGTTGTCGGCCCTTGTTCAAGAGGGTGAAGCGCCCGCTGAGGACCCTCAGGAACTCCTCGCGGAGCTACAGCGGCTACTCTCGCAGATGACGGAGCTGGTGCAGCGGATCAACCGGACGAACCTCCAGGCTGCCCTTCCCGACGGGCGCACGCTCACGACCGCGCTGGCGGAGCGCGACACCATGACCCTGCACCACAACGTCCTTCAGACGACGGTGGAGGCTGCTACGCCCAAGGTGGACCGGCTTGGCAGGGCCGAGATCAAGAAGATCCCCACGGTGAAGATCGCCGAGCTGCGCCGCCGGATGGATGAGGTCGCGCGCGAGCGCAGGGAGCTGGACACACTGATCCAATCGATGAACTGGACGACAGAACTACTGGACTGACCCGAGCGCAAGAAGGTAACTGCGGAGTGACGGTGGGGGCACGGGCGGCGACTGCCCAAGTCGTACCAGGTCCCCGCGAGGAGCCATGCGGGGTGGCGGGTTCAAGTCCCGCCGTGAATTGTGACGCTCAGCACGGTAACGCCCGGCTGATCCCCGGTGACCGCGCAGTGCGCACCGTAACTACCACGTGTCGGCCGCTCACGCTGCAGTGAGGGGGGGGGCCGGGGCACTTGCGTTGTGGGACGGCCAAGGGATCGTAAGGCGTTGGTCTGCACAGAGGACAGGCCCCGCTGCCGGTCGCCGACGCACTGGAGGACAAGGGGGAAGGATGAGATGACGACCGTCGCTGCGCCCGTGCGCCGCCTCAGCCTGGATGAGTTCCGCCGGTTGCCGGAAGGCCCCCCGTACTGCGAGCGGGAGCCGGACGGGGAGCTGAGCGAAGTGTCTTCCGCCACAAGCCGCCACAACATGCTAATGGCCCTTCTTTTCGCCATGCTGCACGCGTTCGCCCGCCTACAGAAGCTGGGGGGCGTCTACCTCAACACGGACGTCTATCTCCCGTCCGGCCGCGTCTACATCCCCGACCTCTGCTTCGTCGCGAAGGAACAGGGAGACCTGGTGGGCGAGGACGGCAAGGT
>JACQGM010000292.1 GCA_016199585.1 Armatimonadota bacterium | reverse complement strand
CCCTGCAAATCGTACTCACACATCCTGAACTCTTACGCAACTTCTCGTGGATTGACGCCTTGGCGATCATCGGCGATAATAGAGGGGGGAGAGGAAATGTCGCTTGGCATCGTGATCAAAGGGCCCGAGGGCTTGGTGTTGGCGGCGGAGAGCCGCGTCACTGTGACGGCTCAGTTCCCCAACTCCCCACCGATCCATGTATCATATGACAACGCCGTGAAGGTGCTCAAGTTCGGCGATCACCCGAACGTGGGCGCGGTGACGTACGGACTCGCGGCTATCGATGGCCGTACGGCCCACAGCTTCATGCCCGAGTTGGAGGCGTGGCTTCCCAAGCGGAGGGAAGACGACGACCCGATTCGTGTGCAGGACTTCGCGGTGCAGATGAGTGCCTTTTTCATGAAGCAGTGGGAAGCGGCGGCCCAGGCCTTGCCATCCTCGGCCAACATGGCTTTCGTCGTCGGCGGCTTTGATAAGGATGAGTCGTACGGCAAGGTGTTCCTCTTCCAGATTCCCGCGGAGCCGATCCCCACTCCGCGGAACGACCGGGACAAGGAGTTCGGGATCACGTGGGGCGGTCAGCGCGAGGTCGTAGATCGCCTCTTGATGGGTTACGACCCGAAGCTCCCCGGGCTGCTCGAGCAGGCCCTGGGGCTCAATCCTGGCCAGAGGGACGCGATGGCCACGGCGCTGAAGGGGCTGCAGATGCCGGTTCCCATCAACATGATGGCCCTGCAGGACTGCGTTGACCTGGCGATTCTCTACATCAGAACGACGATTGCCGCACAGCAGTTGCAGATTGGTGTCCGCGGCTGCGGAGGTCCAATCGATGTTGCAACCATCACGCGGCGTGAAGGCTTCAGGTGGATTCAGCAGAAGGAGGTAGTGGGCGAGTTCAGACGTGCCCACTAGGGTGTAGGAGGCGACGAGAATGAGCCATGCAGAGCGCGATACCTCCATGAGCTACAGCACGTCGGACTGGCTGTCTCTCACCCGTGACTGGGTGATACGGATGTACGTAACCGAACCGGGAACGCTGGATCCAGTCCAAGTGACGACGTCCTCGCTGGCCCTCACCGGCAGCGTCCGCTGCTGTGAGTGGTCCCCTGTTGACTGGTCGCGGGTATCAAACCCCAACCAGGAGATGCAGGTCCCATGTGGCGGCGACCGAGGGCTGGAGGAGCGGCGTGCGCGGGTGATGCGCTTCAAGGGCATCTACCGTGACCGGGAGCCTGGCGTATCGTGGGCCGACGAGCTGCTTCGTGACCGTCGTGAGGAGGCAGCGCGCGAGGATGCATGAGAGCGCCAAGCCGCCCCAACCCACCTGTGTACTGGATGCGTCAGCGTTGCTGGCGTACCTTCACGGGGAGCCGGGTGAGGACCGCGTGGCAGAGGCTATCATCCACTGTGCTGCCATCGGCTGGGTGAACTGGGCGGAAGTGCTCACCAAACAGGCCGAGAAGGGCTTGGATCCCTACTCGGAAGCCGCACGGCTGGCGCAAAGCGGTCCCCTGGGTGACGGGCTGGTCATCCAAATGCCTGACGACGGACTCGCCTGCGAGGTCGCGAGACTCCGTCCGGTCACCAGAGGGATGGGGCTATCGCTTGGTGACCGAGCCTGCCTCGCGCTCGGTATCTCTCGGAGGCTGCCCGTACTGACGACAGAGCGCTTGTGGGAGCAACTGCCGCCGTTGGGGGTCAAGATCGTTGTCATTCGGTGACCCCGGTCCCGGCCGCACGCGGGCATCCCCCGTCTCACAGGCTCTGGCTTGTTGCTGCCATATCCCCCAACCTTCCCCCGTGCGTCCGTAGTCACGCGTCGCCCTGTGCGGGCGTGTGCGCAGCCTCGATGAGGGAGTGAGAGCAGCGAGATGGAAGGAGGGCGCCGCAGCCGCGGCGAATAGCGGATCATCTATCGGTGGGGGCGGCGCGCGCGCCTGTCCCGCCGGGGACTCCTCACTCAAGCGTCCGCGCGGTCTTCAGCCCGGGGAGACATCCCCACCGGCACCAAGCGGGCGCGGCAAGCAGGGCATGGAGCCACTCAATCCTACAGGGGGAACAGCATGTCGCACACCGTACGCAACCTGATCGCCGGCGAGTGGGTCGCCACCAGCGGAGAAGCCCAGGCCGTCCGCAACCCGGCCACCGACGCGGTGGTAGCCACCGTGGGCACCGCGGATGCCGGCGAGGTGGACCGCGCCGTCCAGGCCGCGCACGCGGCGTTCGAGGGGTGGCGGCGCACCCCGCCGCTGGAGCGCGCCCGGCATCTCTTCCGCCTGCGCGACCTGTTGATCGCCCACAAGGAGAGCATCGCCACGGTGCTGACGGCCGAGCACGGCAAGACCATCCGCGAGGCGCGGCTGGAGATTGACCGTGCCGTGGATAACGTGGAGGTCGCCTGCGGCATCACCCGGATGATGCAAGGCGACATCCTGGAGGACGCCGCGCGGGGCATTGACGAATACGCCATTCGCCAGCCCCTCGGCGTCTACGCGGCGCTCACGCCCTTCAACTTCCCCGCGATGATCGCCTTCTGGTTCATGCCCTACGCCCTCGCCGCCGGGAACTGCTATGTCGTCAAGCCCAGCCCCCGCGTGCCGATGACGATGGGGCGCGTCTTCGAGCTCCTGGTGGAGGCGGGCTTTCCCCCCGGCGTCGTCAGCCTGGTGAACGGCGGGCGCGAGACCGCCGAGGCGCTGATGGACCATCCCCTCGTGCGCGGGATCAGCTTCGTCGGCTCCACCGCCGTCGCCCGCCAGGTCTACGCGCGCTCGGCGGGGCAGGGCAAGCGCGTGCAGGCGCAGGCGGGCGCCAAGAACTTCGTGCTCCTCATGCCCGATGCCGACCTGGCGCGCGCGACGGAGAACGTCGTCAGCTCCGCCTTCGACTGCACCGGCCAGCGCTGCCTCGCCGTGAGCGTGGCCCTGGTGACGGATCCGGTATACGAAGAGGCGCGCGACCGCCTGGCCGCCGCGGCGCGGGCGCTGCGGGTCGGCGACGGGATGGACCCGCAGACCGACATGGGACCGATCATCTCCCGCGAGGCGCTGGCCCGGGTGCGCGCCGGGGTGGATGAGGCGGTGTCCGAGGGCGCGGCGCCCGTGGTGGACGGGCGGGGCATCCGCGTGGCGGGGTACCCGAACGGCTACTGGGTCGGCCCGACGCTCCTGGATGGGTGCCACCCGGCGATGCGCGCGGCGCGCGAGGAGATCTTCGGGCCGGTGCTCTGCCTGATCCGAGTGAAGGACATGGACGAGGCGCTGGCGATCATTGACGCGAGCCCCTATGGCAACTCGAGCGCCATCTACACGCAGTCGGGGCGGCACGCGCGTGAGTTCCGCTACCGGGTGCGCGCCGGGAACGTGGGGATCAACATCGGAGTGGCGGCGCCGATGGCCTACTTCCACTTCGGCGGCATGAAGGAGAGCTTCTTCGGCGACCTGCACGCCCAGGCGCAGGACGCCGTGCAGTTCTTCACCGAGGCGAAGGTGATCATCGAGCGCTGGTGAGGCCCAGTACGACAGAAGGCAGGTGACTGACACCTGCCTTCTGTCGCCTGCTCACTTCTCGGCGATGCGCGCGGCGGCGGCCGTGTCCACCTTCAGCCCAGGACCCATCGTCGAGGAGAGGGTGATCTGCTGGAGGTAGTGGCCCTTGGCGGCGGCGGGGCGCGCCTTCAGGATGGCGCCGATGGCGGTGGCGAAGTTCTCGCGGAGTTGGTCCACGCTGTAGCTCGCCTTGCCGATTGGCATGTGGACGATCCCGGCCTTCTCCACCTTGAACTCGACGCGGCCCCCGGTCTTCACTTCCTTTACGGCGCGCGCGATGTCGGGGGTGACGGTGCCGGCCCTCGGGTTCGGCATGCGCTGGGTGAGGATGCGCCCCAGGCGGCCGACGAGCGGCATCACGTCCGGGGTCGCCAGGTAGACATCGAACTCCTTGTCGGCGCCGCCCTGGACGCGGGCGACGAGGTCCTCGGCGCCGACGGCATCGGCGCCGGCCTCTTCCGCCGCGCGGGCGTTGTCGCCGCGGGCGAAGACGGCCACGCGGCGCCGCTTCCCGGAGCCGTGGGGCAGCGGCGTCACCCCGCGCACCATCTGGTCGCCGTGGCGCGGATCCACGCCGAGCTTGATCGCGAGGTCCACGGTTTCGTCGAACCTGGCGTTCGCCGTCCGCTTCACGCGCTCAATAGCCTCCACCGGGTCGTAGAGGCGGCCCTTCTCCACCTGGCCGGCCGCATCCTGGTAGCGCTTCGTTCTTTCTGGCATCTTCTTCACCTCTCGTGGTCTGGCAGCGGAAGCCCTCGCGGGGCTCCCTCCCACGCAGCCGGCTACGCGAGCACTTCGATCCCCATCGAGCGCGCGGTACCCTCGATGATCTTCGCGGCGCCCTCCACGTCATTGGCGTTCAGGTCCTGCAGCTTCGTCTGTGCGATCTCGCGGATCTGCGCCTGCGTCACCTGCGCGACCTTCTTGCGGTTCGGCTCGCCGGAGCCCTTCTCAACGCCGGCCGCTTTGCGCAGCAGATCCGCGGCCGGGGGCGTCTTGGTGACAAACGTGAACGTGCGATCCTCGTAGATGGTGATCTCCACCGGGATGATGGTTCCCACCTGGTCTGCGGTACGCGCGTTGTACTGCTTCACAAACTCCATGATGTTGATCCCGTACTGGGCGAGCGACGGGCCCACGGGCGGGCCGGGCATCGCTTTCCCGGCAGGGATCTGGAGCTTGGCGATTCCCGTAACCTTCTTCGCCACTGCTGTTTCCCCTCACGCGACTAAAATATATTATAGAATAATATATTTTAGATCATCTTCTCAATCTGCACGAAATCCAACTCCACGGGTGTCTCACGCCCAAAGATCGAGATCAGCACCCGCAGCTTCTCCCTGGGGAGGTTGACTTCATCCACCTTGCCGATGCTCTCGGAGAACGGCCCCGAAACCACGCGCACGGTATCCCCTTTGACGTAGGTGATCTTCGGCTTCGGCTTCTCGCCCTCCAGGGCGTCCAGGATCTCGGTGATCTCCTGGGTCTTCAGGGGCACCGGCATGTCGCCAGAGCTGATGAAGCCGGTGACTCCGGCGGTTTCGCGCACCACGTGCCAGACCTCGGGATCGTAGACCATCTCGATGAGGACGTAGCCGGGGAAGATCTTGCGCTTGGTCGAGCGCTTCTTCCCCCCACGCACTTCGTACTCCTCCTGAGTTGGCACGAGCACGCGGAAGATGCGGTCGCTCAGGCCCAGGGCCTGTACCCGGCGGTCCAGGTTGGCTTTGACTTTGTGCTCCTGGCCCGCGTAAGTGTGAACGGCATACCAAGATTTGTCCATCGCTTCAGGCGCTCACGCCCTGTGAGCCCACTGCACCTCCCTCCTCCCGCAGAGTCGCCCGGATCCACCAAGGGCGCGGAGATCCCCGACCTGGCAGCCCGCGCGGCGTCTCCGCGCGGGCGCGGGCTGCCCCCGGCGCAGCAGCCCGGCCGCCTCAGCGGCTGCCCCCCAGCAGGAAGATGCGCTGCGAAACCTCCGACAACACGGAGTCGAGCGCGCCGATATAGACGCCGACTGCGACAATGGCGACGATGACCATTACCGTGAAGCCATACAGCTCGTCGCGGCTGGGCCACTGCACCTTCTTCAGCTCGGACCAGACCTCGTTCAGAAACCGGCCGGTGTTCCGAGCAACATTCTTCCTTCTTGCCAACGTCATATTCTTCGTCAACATGGTCTATCCAAAGACGCCGCCGGAACGACCCTTCGAGCCGCCGCGCCGGTCCACGCAACAGCCTACCGCCGCCAACCGATGCCGCCGTCCGACCATCGAGGGCGGCGGCGCGCCCCATAAACACCTGCGGAGGAGAAGATTCCTTCTCCTCCACAGCGAGAGCCCCGGCTCACCCGCGCCGGAGGCACGGGGAACTGGCGCGCACGACCCGGACCTGGCAGGGGCGACAGGATTCGAACCTGCGACACCCGGTTTTGGAGACCGGTGCTCTGCCAACTGAGCTACGCCCCTACGACATTGAAAAGCGCCGCATTCCACGAACTTCGCGGCAGGCGGCGCCCGGAATCACCGGACCTCGCGGTGCGTGGTATGGATACGGCAGCGCGGGCAGAACTTGCGCAGCTCCAGGCGTGCCTGGTCGTTCTGCTTGTTCTTCGTCGTCGTATAATTGCGCGACTTGCAGTCGTTGCAAGCCATATTAATGATGATCCGCGCTTCCTTCCTCACCATTCACCTCATCAAGAACGTCGTGGCTCGCCGGGAGCCGCCAAAGAAGCCCGACCAAAATAGGGG
>JACQGM010000290.1 GCA_016199585.1 Armatimonadota bacterium | reverse complement strand
CGGGCGTCCTCACGGACGCAGAAAGCCTTCTCCCGTCCGAAGGACGGCCAGCCGTAGGCTCGGAGCACCCCGGTTTCATACCGGGTGGCACCAACCCACGCCTTATGTTAACGCCTATGGGGGTCGGGGGGTTAGGTTCTCCGCAGCAGCAAGAGAGGTACACTCAGATGCAGACGACAACCGTTCTCCCCGCCCTGGCGGCCGCGGTCGCGTGGGCGGCCGCAGGCAGCGCCGGCGGCGCCGTCCCCGATGCCCCGGCGATCATCCCCGCGCCCGTTCACAGCGAGGCTGGCGAGGGCGTCTTCGAGTTCAACGCAGCTACGCGGATCGTCTATAACGTGGCGATGAAGGGTGGCCGCGAGCTGGCGGAATACTGCCAGGCCGAGCTCTCGCGCAGCACCGGACTCCCGCTGGCGGTGGCGGCGACGAAGGACCCGCGCGATGACGAGAACGCTCTGGTTCTCTCGCTGGCGGCCGCCGGCGAGGACCAGGGCCCGGAGGGATACTCGCTGGTGGTCTCTCCCCGGAGCATCCGCATCGCCGCCAGCGCCGGCGCCGGGTGTTTCTACGGGTTCCAGACCCTGCGGCAGTTGCTGCCAGACGCCATCTACAGCAGCGGCAAGGTTGCCGGCGTCGCGTGGCGCGTTCCGGCCATCACGGTGACCGACCGCCCTCGCTTCGGCTGGCGCGGCTTCATGCTCGACGTGGCGAGGCGCTTCTCCGACAAGGCCACGGTGAAGCGACTCATTGACGCCCTGGCGGTACACAAGCTGAACTCGCTGCACCTGCACCTCACGGACAACGACGCCTGGCGGGTGGTGATAGACAAGTACCCTGAGCTGACCTCACCGAGGGTGACCGCCGCCGGGTCGTACAAAGGCCCTGACAAGCCCTTCTTCAGCAAGGAGGATGTCCGCGAGATCGTGGCCTACGCGAAGGCGCGCTACATCACGGTGGTGCCGGAGATCGAGATGCCGGGGCACGCGAGAGCGGCGGTCTCGGCCTACCCGGAGTTCGGCGACGGGAGAAACACCTTCAACCCGGCCGTCGAGGGCACCTACGCCTTCCTCGACGACTGCCTCACCGAGGTCATGGAGCTGTTCGACACTCCCTACGTCCACATGGGGGCGGATGAAGTCCAGGGGCGGCACTCCTGGGACAAGGTGCCGGCCGTGGACGCGATGATGCGGGAGCGGGGGTTCCAGACCCACCAGGAGGTGGAAGCCTACTTCGACCGGCGGATGGCGGACCTCATCATCGCGAAGGGGGGCGTGCCCTGCGGCTGGGACGAGGCCACCGAGTATGACCTGGACCGCCGGTTCATCGCCTTCTGGTGGCGCAACTGGAGCCCGGGAAAGCTGGAAGCCGCCGTGAAGAAGGGCCACCGCATCGTCGCCTGCCCGGCGAACCCGATGTACATCGCCTCGCCGCAGGAACGCGGGGAGCACGGCTCGCACTGGTACGGGGAGGCGAACACCGCCCGTCGCGTGTACGAGTGGGAGCCGGTGCCGGACGCGTTCTCGGAGAGCGAGGCGAAGCAGATCCTCGGCGTGGAAGCCTGTCTCTGGACGGCGATCATGAAGACGGACGCCTGGCTGGAGTACAAGACCTTCCCGGTGATCGCCGCGCTCGCCGAGGTCGCCTGGATCCCCAAAGGCTCGCGCGACGACTATCCGGCCTTCCGCGCGCGGGTCGAGCGGCAAGTGGCGCGCTACGAGCGGATGGGCTTCTACTACCGCAGGCCGGTTGAGAATGTCCAGGTCGCGCAGTGGTCTGTCGGCGAGGGAGCCGGCGGCGGCGCCCCGCTGCTGGTGGACCTCACGCCCCACATTCGCGAAGCCCAGCAGATCGGGATCGTCTTCTTCCTGGAGAAGGACGCCACGCCCTATGACAAGATCCAGACGGTGGAGCTACTGGATAACGATCGGGTGATCGCATCCTCCTCCCGGATCTACAACTACAACGGCGAGATGCTCAAGACCCACATCTACGCGCTCGACGTGAAGGAGTACCGGCCGGATGCGTCCTACCGCCTGCGTGCCGTTCCGAGGCCGGGGATGCGCTTCGACGCCGTGGTCTACCTCCGCCCCTTCGTCCAGCCGGAGACCTATTTGGAGAATCCCCCTTGGCCCTGCTGGCCGGCGCGCTACGGCTCCCTGCTGAATGTGACGGCCGACCCGCCGCAGCCGCCCGGGGCCAACCTGCTGCGCAACTCCAGCTTCGAGGAAGACCTCACCGCCCCCTACATTGACTACTGGTTCATGGCCGAGCGGGGATACGCCACCCTGGACGACCAGGTCGCGAAGGAGGGCGCGCGCTCGGTCTGCCTGAAGCCGAACCGGTACGACCGGGGCATCACCTACCAGTACCTCACGAACCTTGAGAAGGGACGCGAGTACGCGTTCAGCGTCTGGGCAAGGGCGGAGAAGCCGGATTCGCTGCTGCTGGTGTCGGTGGCGCCGGAATGGCGGGAGCCGAACGGCCTCGGCAAGATGTTCCGCGTCGGCACCGACTGGGAGCGATTGGTGTGGACCTTTACCGTCCCGGCGGATGTCCAGACCCTGCGCGACCGCAACCGCTTCACCCTCGGGCTGATGAACCCGGAGTTCTACTACCCCGAGTGGACAACGGGAAGACTGAACCGGGCGCGCGGCGGGTCCCCCGAGGATCGAGCGGAGCAGATCGTGGTCAGCCCGAAGAACGGCCTCATCTGGCTGGATGCGGCGCAGTTGGAGCTGGGGAGCGCACCGACCGTCTACAAGCCGAGCCGGTATGGCTCGGACACGAAGTAGGCGGAGGTTGGCGGGAAGGACCGGTACGGCTCCGGCGCGGGGCGGAACCCGCGCCCTACTGGGACGGGCGATGGGGCGCAATCTCCGCGTTGCGCCGAGCGTGGGGATCCCTGGATGGGGAGGGATGGAGGGGCCGGATGGAAAGCGAGATCAGCAAGCAACTGGGTGAGATCGCAGCACTTCTGCGCCAGCGCATCGAAGTGGCGGAACAGGCGCAGCGATTCGCGGAGGAGCGCGTCCACGAGAGCGAGGCACAGCGGGCGCGGATGCTGGAGCAGATTGGCCTGCCGAAGTTCCCGCGCCTCGATCTACCGGACCCGACTGAGCAGATGCGCCGCATGGAAGAACAGGCCGAAGAGGAACGGCAGGAGCGGCGCGAGTTCCACGCCCGGCTGCTGGCCGCCATCGAGAGGCAGAACGACCTCCTGGAGGCGCTCCTCGACCGCCCGAAGCGCTGAGTTCGTGCTGCCGTGTCGCCCCTGATCCCGGCCAGCTTCCCCAAGGAAGCCGTCGCGAAGTTCGGCACCGACGTGCCGATGGGGCGGCCCGCGCAGCCGGAGGAGATCGCGCCGAGCCACGTCTTCCTGGCCAGCGACGACTCCAGCTACTGCACCGGGGAGATCCTGGCGCCCACCGGGGGCGAAATCACCGCGGGGTGAGAAGGCAGGAGGCAGCCGGAGGGCAGCACGTCGCGGGACCCCGCCGTCTGCCCTCCGGCTGCTCAGACCCGCCCGCCGACGGCCGCAGCCGGCCGGCGGGCGCGGATCTCGCGCACCAGCGCCTCGGCCGTCCGATCCGCGAACCGCTCATCCAGCGCGCGCCGGTCAGCCACCAGGTCGCGCGGCCAGCGCCGGCGCAGCGCCCCGACGTCCTCCGGGCGCGCGAAGACCGCCAGGACCAAGTCGGGGTCCAGCTCCTTCAGGTTCTCGAGCTGGACTCTCTCGGCATCGGCGGTAAAGGCAGACCACTCGTGTACGACCGCATCCACCCGGTGCACCAGCACCTTGTCCTCATCAATCGTGAGGGAATTGATGATCCGGGCGCCCGCGGCTTCCAGTGCCCGACAGAGGTAGAAGAGGTCGCCCTCGCCTTTGTCAACGACCATGACATTCATCTTCGGCCTCCGTACGGGCCGAGGCGAGCGCGCCGGGCCGGAGCCGTCACCGACTGCTTGACGAACCGGGCGGGCGCGCACGCCCCGGCTCCGTGATTACAGTATTAGACGACGAGCGCCCGGGAAGGTTCCGCTCAGACGTAGTTGTAGCCGTACCAGAGGAGCGGCACGGGGAACATCCGCTCGATGAACGGCGCGATGCCCGGGGACGGCGCGGGCACGTCGCGCGCCTCCGGTGTGGAGCCGCCGAAGACGAGGGCCGTCAGCCGGCCCATCGTGTCCAGGTTGTAACGCTCGCCGGCCGCGCGGAAGCGCGCGCCGCCACTCTCCAGCGGCTCGATCTCCAGCCTCGCCGCGTCGGCGCGTCCCAGGCGCTCCTGCAGGTAGGGGCGAAAGGCATCGAGGAAACGCGCCGGGTTGATGATGCCCACTGTCCCGCGGAAGGCGGTCTCCTGCTCCTCGGAGCCGACGGTGGCGAGCAGGCGCCCCGGGTCGTGGGTGGCCGGCATCACCACCACTTCGATCCGCTCCGACCCATAGCGGTCGGCGATGGCTGCCAGGGTCTCGAAGAGGGCGCTCTCGGAGCCGGCGTGCTCCAGCACCCGCGGCAGCGATGGCCGGCCCCTGGCGTTCGGCACCTGCACGCCCGCGTAGGCGACGAGGGCGTTCCCCTCCCACACGCCCAGGCACTCCGACGGGCGGTCCATCAGCATCCGCGCCCCCAGGAGCCTCTCCCAGTCCTCCAGCGGGCGCTCGAAGCGCACCGGGCGCGACTGGTAGAGGCGCAGCAGGGCCGGCACGTTGTCGGCGCCACAGGCCGAGAGCCGCAAGCCCGGTCCGGGCGCCGGCAGGCGTGCCCGCGCCGCGAGAAGGAGACGGAAGCTGCCCACGTTCACGAACCCGAGCCGGTGGTACATCCCGCGCCCGCCGGAGATGAGCATCAGCGAGGCCCCCTCGGCGACGGCGCTCCGGCGCGCGGCCTCCATCAGCCGGCTTGCGTAGCCCTTGCCGCGCGCGGCCGGGTCGGTACACACGGCGCCGACGGACGCGGTGCGCAGGCGGCAGCCGAGCACGGAAGCGTCGCGGATGGAGACGCCGACGTGCGAGACGACCCGGCCGCCCTCCTTGACGACGTGACAGTGGGCCAGGTTCTCCGCGGCGAAGACGAGGGGATACTCCACCCCCATATCGCCGCCGGATGCGCGGAACACCGCATTGACCAGGCGAAGGATGTCGGGAAGATCCGCTCGGGTACACGTCTCGGGGACAACGTCCATCGCAGACTCCTATCGAAGAGAGGATAGCATGGCGGTGGGTGGCTGTCAACGTCGAGCGTGCCGGCGAACGCCTGCTTTCCGAACAGGAGTTTGCCTTGTCTGCGGAAATGTGCTATAATAGCAGGCAGCAGGGAGGTTTGGACAGATGAAGGATCTCACCGAGCGCCAGCGCCAGATCCTGCGCGCCATCCGGGACATGCTGCACCGCACCGGCTACCCGCCCACCGTGCGCGAGATCGGCCAGGTGGTCGGCCTCAGCTCGAGCTGCACCGTCCAGAAGCACCTGAATGCCCTGGAACGCAAGGGCTTCATCCGGCGCAACTCCAAGCTCTCGCGCACCATCGAGATCCTGGAGTACCCGGAGGGCGGCATCCCACTGGCCCGCACGATCAACGTGCCCCTGATCGGGCGCATCACCGCCGGCCAGCCGATCCTCGCCGCGGAGTGCATCGAGGGGACCTTCCCCCTCCCGCTCGACCTGGTGGGCGACGGTCAGCTCTTCATGCTGCGAGTGCAGGGCGACAGCATGATCGGCCGCGGAATCCACGACGGCGATTACGTGGTGGTGCGCCAGCAGCACAGCGCCGACGACGGCGAGATCGTCGTGGCGCTCCTGGGTGACGAGGCGACGGTGAAGACGCTCTACCGCGAGCCGGATCGCGTGCGCCTGCAGCCGGAGAACCCCTCGATGGTGCCGATCTATGCCAGCGACGTGGCGATCCTCGGCAAGGTCGTGATGTCCATCCGCACGTTCCACTGATCCGATCGTCGTGCTTGAGCGGGACGCGCGGCGCTGGTATAATGGCACCGGACGATGGAAGTCATCTCGGCGAGCCGGCGCACCGACATCCCGGCGTTCTACTCCCGGTGGTTCATGAATCGCATCCGCGCGGGATACTGCGTGGCCGTCAATCCCTTCTCGCGCCAGCCCTCTCGCGTCTCCCTGGCCCCCGAGGACGTCATTGCCATCCTCTTCTGGACGCGCAATCCGGCGCCCCTGCTGCCGCACCTGGACGAACTGGATGCGCGCGGCTTCCGCTACTACTTCAGCATCACGATCACCGGCTATGGCCGCGACCTGGACGCGCGCGGCCCGGACCCGGATCGCGCGGTGGAGAGCTTCCGCAGCCTCTCGGGCCGCCTGGGTCCCGAGTTCACGCAATGGCGCTACGACCCGATCCTCCTGACGGAGGCGATGGACGCCGACTACCATCGTCGCTCCTTCGAGCGGCTCTGCGCCCGACTTCAGGGACACACGCGCCGCTGCTTGATCTCCTTCCTCCAGCTTTACCGGAAGAACCGGGCGCGCCTGGAGGCCGCCGCGGCGCAGGGCGGTTTCCGCTACGCCTGCATCCCCGTCGGGCGGGCGGAGCCGGCGGAGCGCGGGGGAATCCTCGGTATCGAGGAGGCGCAGGCGCTCGCGCGCGACCTGGGAGCGATCGCCCGCGCCCACGGCATCCAGGTGCGCACCTGCTGCAACGCCCTCCTGGTCCACCCGCTCGCCAACGTCCACCAGGCGCACTGCGTGGACGCCGAAACGATCGCGAAGCTGCGGCCGGACCCGGGGGACACCCCGCTGGCTCGTCCTACCCGCCCCGACTGCGGCTGCTGCGCTTCGCGCGACATCGGGGCCTACGATACCTGCGCCCACGGCTGCGTCTACTGCTACGCCACCCGCGACAACGCCGGGCGAGCGTACCTCCGCCATCACGACCCGGAGGCGGAGCAACTGGGGACGCCGGCCTGACCGTGGCGATGCCGACGGCGGGCAGCCGCGCGCGCGGGTGCGCGCTCACTCCCGGCTTCGGGGCGGCGCCGCGCGCGCCAGATAGGCGGCGCCCGTGAGACCGTAGGGGACGAGATCGTAACCGTCGCTCCAGTTGTGCGGCTGGTAGAAGGTTCCGGGGGTGGTGAGGCCGCGCGAGGGAGTCGCCAGGTGGTGGGGGCCGAGCAGGTTCCGCAGCGTGCCGACCACCTCCACGGCGATCCGGTTGCTGCCGTCGCGGATCTGCGCCGTCACGTCGGCACGGTAGGGGGGCCAGCCGACGGCGACGGGCGGGCCGTCGTTGGCCGCGATGCGCAGCACCGACCCCTGCCACTCCGGCACCGCGACGAAGACGCGCTCGCCCTCGGCCGGCGCCGGGCACTCCACTTCGGCGGTGTAGATGAAGCTCCCGGCATAGAAGGGGTAGCCCCGGGCGGTCCAATCGCCCACCGGCAGCGGGCTCTCGGGCACGAGGACGAACCCGGCGCCCCGCGGCTCGACGCGGAAGTCCCCCAGGAGGTAGAGCGTCTCCAGCTCGATCTCCTCGCTGAACTCGGGGCAGGTGAGCGTGAGCGTGTTGATCCCCTGCTGCGCCGCCGCCGCGATGTCCAGCGTGCGGAAGGCGCGGTCCCGCCACCAGCCGGCGACGGCGACGGCGACCTCGCGCCCGTTGAGGGCGAGACGGAAGCGCTCGGGCGTCTCCAGCGCCAGGAGGAGCAGGCGCCCCGCCGGCTCGAAGCCGACCTCGAAGGAGAACTCCAGCGACACCTCCGTGTCTCCCGAGAGCGGCTTCATCCGCTCCAGGGCGCGCCACACCGGCTCTCGCCGGTTCTGGTGATCGGGATCCAAACCGTAGCGGCGGCGGACCTGCTCCCAGGCGCGGCGGATGGAGTGCGGCTCGCTCCACTCACCCCCGCCGATGCGGCAGCGGCAGAAATCGAGGACGAGGACGTTGTGGTCGGTGCGCGCCACCTCCCAGCGCTCCAGCGGCCGCGCGGAGCACGCGGGATCGGCCCCGTCCGCCGGGGAGGACGCGCGCGAAGGTTCACTCCCCCCGGCCGGGCGCACCACCAGCAGGTGCGACCCGCCCGGCGGGAAGTCGAGTCGGAGCGCGAGGCCCTCTCCCTCCTCGGTGGCGGCCAGCGGCGCCACGCGCCCCGTGACGGGGTCCCACTCCTCCACCGCGCCGCGCGCCGGCAGGCGCACGCTCATCTCGCCGCCGGCGGCGTCCGCCATGTTGACCAGGAAGAAGACGCTCGTGTCGCCCGCGCGCCGGTGGCCGCAGAGCACCTCGGTGGCCTCTTCCTCCGCGCGCCGGACGGATACCGGCGCCGGTCCCAGCGCCTCGACGAGCGCCGGCAGCCATCCCTCCCCGGCCGGGATGCGGCAGACGCGCGGATCGGCGAACAGGGCTTCCACCTCTTCCGAGGGCACTCCCTCAAGGAGCGCCGGCGTGGGCGCCATGGCGATCAGCCGGCCCCCGCCCTCCAGGAACGCCCGCAGCACTGCCAGCGTGGACCGCCGGAGCACTGCGTGCGGTGGCACAATCAGCGCGCGGTAGCGGCACTCCCCGAGGACCAGATCCGGGCCGTCCGCGCGGCCGAGGTCACGCAGCAAGAGGTCGTCACCCAGATCGTAGTCGTAATGGTGGCTGGAGAGACCCTTCAGCAGGGCATCAAACGCCTGCGCCATCGCCGCCAGGGCGGAGAGCGAGCGCGGCTGCGCCTCCCCGGGGCTTCGGGGCCGGAAGTCGCACCAGTGGGCGCCGGAGGGGTGCAGAACCAGAAGATCGGCCACCGGCTCCCCCTGCGAGAGGACGTAGCTGAGCCGCGCGAAGTAGTCGCCCGGGAGGCGATAGGATCCCCACCAGGGCGCGTGCGGCATGAAGGAGGGGGGATAATCGCGCTTGCGGAAGCCGCGGAGCGAGGCGTGCGCGAGGTGCTGGCAGAGGAAGTTGGCGCCGAGGGCGTAGTGCCAATCGCCGATGCGCTTCTGGTCGGCGAAGGTCAGTTCCCAGCCGGAGCCGCCGTAGACCTCCGAGAGCACGCGCGGGCGCCCGAGCTGGCGGGCGACGCTCGCGGCCTCCTTCACGGAGCGGATGCTGCCGAAGTGCGCCATCTGCCCGTACGGGCCGCGCTCCTCGTAGCGGTTCGCCTGGCACTCCATGCCCGGAACGCGCTCGCAGGCGTAGAGGGGCATGGTGCTGCCCGTGGCCGTGGGGGCGGGGAAGACGTGCCCCCGGAAATGGCCGGTCAGGGCCAGGCCGTTGGCCTCGCACCACTCGTAGAGGGGGCGGCACCAGGATTCGAGGAAGAGGTGAGTGACCACGTCCCAGTAATCGTAGCGGACGCGCCGGTAGTCGCCGATGTCGAGGAAGAGGCACGGGAGGCGCTCCAGGAGGTCGTAGCCCTTCTCCTCGCGGAAGGCGCGGGGGAGCCGTTCGGTCCAGGGAACGCCGTCCGCGGCGGGGAGGTGGGGCTCGTGGGTGAAGATGCCGAGGATGGTCCGGCCGAAGTCGGCGGCGAAGCGCTGGCGGTAGAGGTCGTGTGTGCTCTCGAGGAAGGCGCGGGCGGTCTCGGGCCGGAGGGTGTCTACGTAGCCGGCGCCCGTGCGCCGGGCGGCGTCCTCGGCGACGGCCTGGTGGAAGACGAGGTACTCCCCGCCCCGGGTGCGGAGGGTCTCGACGACGATGCCGGTGACATCCTCGGCGTGGTTGGCCTCGAGGCGGAAGACGCGAATGGCGTCCTTGGGAGGGGTCAGGAGCGTGGCGCTCTCGCGGTGGCAATGGAGGCTCTTCGCGTGGTGCTCCCTGCCCATCTCCGGCACGCGCCCGGCCGCCGACCCGCTCGGGCCGCTCTCCTCGTCGCAGAGCCACACCCGCATGTCGTGCCGGCGAGCCTCCTCGACGGCCGCGCGGACGCACTCCATCCAGCGGTCGGAGAGATAGGGGATGACGAGTCCGGGCCGGGCCTGGAAGATGAAGCCGCCGATCCCCCGGGCGCGCATCTCGCGAACCTGCTCGCGCAGGAGATCGGGGTCGAGGTCGTCGTTGGCGGACCAGAGGGGGGCGGTGCGATACTCAGCGGGCGGGTTGATGAAGCCCTCGCGCAGCTCATCGTCGGCAGCCACGGGCGTTCTCCTCTCCGCGCCGGCCCCGGGAGGTCGGGCATAGAGGAAGGCTTGGACGACGGCGGGGGTGATTCCTGCTACTGGCGGCAAACGCGCACTCTTGCCGTCCCGGCGCTCGCAGGGACGGCCAGCACTTCCCCGGTTTCACCGCCTACGTCTCCGCCTCGATGAACATCTGGCTGCGCTCGTCGAGCTGGCGGGGGTCGGGGATCTCGTACTTGATGCCGTGAACGTCGGTGATGATGATCCGGCCATCGGCGAGCGTGCGCACGTCGCTGCGGTCCTTCACCAGGACGACGCGGTCGCCGCGGTCGGTTGAGAGCCGCCAGGTGCTGATGCCCTGCTGCGAGCGGGCGTAGAGGACCGCCAGCACGCGCGGCGTGAAGTACATCATCTCCAGCTCTCCGTCGAGGATGCGTCGCGACTCGCGGTCCAGGGCGCGCATGTTGGCCACCAGGCCCACCTGCCGCCCCTCGGCATCGAGGAAGGCGATGTGGGCGTTGGGAGCGGTGAGGGGAAAGGCGCGGACGGGGCGGACGCCCTGGTAGTGCTGGTCCCCGACGTGTACGTGAAGCTGCCCGAAGGAGTCGCGGGTGATCTGCACGTCCTTGGGCTCGAAGTAGGTCAGGCCGATGCTCGCAGCGTCGCTCGGTTGGCTCATGCGGGACTCCTCCGGTGATCCCCTTCGACGCGGATCGTCGGATCTCCTGGCGCGGAGAAGCCGCGACGGGACGCGCGAGACGGCCGGTGCCCGCTCCGCGTTCTCGTTCGTCCATCCGCCACGCGAGCGGTTCGCGCGCCGGCCCGCCCGCGTCACTTCAGCTTCGTGGGCACCACGCGCCCGCTGTCGGCGCGGCAGCGGGCGATGATGCCCATCACGGCGACGGCCTCCTTGGGGTCCACCAGCGTCGGCGAACCGGTGCGGATGGCGCGCGCCAGGTCGGCGTAGACGTCCACGGCCAGGGACGGATCCACGGGGATCGTCTCCTCCTTCCAGGGGATGGCGTCGCTGGGGTAGGCGCGGTCGGCGCTGGCGAGGCTCCGGTTCAGCTTCTTGGGCGCGAGGTCCGCCGGGTCGAAGTAGCGGAGGGTGAAGGCTCCGTTGCCGAGGGAGAGGGTGCCCCGCGTCCCCCACACCTCGAGCTCGAAAGGCTCGGTGGCGGACGCCTGGTTGATATCCACCTCGCCCAGCACCCCGCGTCGCGTCTCGAGGATGATCTTCACCACGTCGTCGGCATCGCCGAGGGATGCCACCACGCGCAGATTGCAGAAGACGCGCCGGACATCATAGCCGATGATCTGGAGCACCTGGTCGAGGGCGTGCGCCCCGTAGTTGTTGAGCATGCCGCCGCCATAGCGGCTCAGGCTCTGCCAATCGTCGCGCCGGCGGTAGCTGAACATGCCGCGCCGAACGTGGTAGACCTCCCCGATCTTGCCGCTCGCCAGGAGCTGGCGAAGGTGTTGGAAGTAGGCCGCCGCGCGCCGCGGCTGGAACACGGTGAGCGCGCGCTCGCTGCGCTGCGCCGTGCGCAGGATGGCACGGGCCTCGCGCTCGTCCCGCGCCATCGGCTTCTCCAGCATCACGTGGCAGCCGTGGCGCAGGGCCGCACGCGCCATCTTGCTGTGCAAGTGCGTCGGCGTGGCGATGACCGCCAGGTCCAGGCTGCCGCTCGCGAGCATCTCGCGGAACGCCTTGTAAGCCTTCACGCCGTACGTCTGCTCCGCCTCGCGCCGGCGTTCGGCTTCCGGGTCCTGTACCGCCGCCAACTCGTAGTCGGGGTGCGGAGCGAGCGTCTTGCAGTGGTAAAGCCACCCGATGCGTCCCAGGCCGGCCACGCCGACCCGGATCCGATTCTCTGCCATGGAACCCACCTCCCCTGTATGACATGTGCCCGGCTTCGGTTGCGGCCACGCCGCGTTGAGCCCCTCAGTTCGTCCACCGGCGCCGGAGCTCCTGGCGCGCGTGTGGGCCGGCGCGCTGCTCCATCAGACGGGCGGATCCGAGGTCTCCCCTTCCTCCAAGGCGACACGGTTGGTGTAGCCCCCCTCGAACTCGCCCTCCTCGTGAGCGATGATCCAGTCGTAGATATCGGCCACGCGGACGTCCACTTCCTGCCCGGCGCGCAGATGGGTGCGCCAGCGCGGCTGGTTGATCAGGTGGCCGCGGATCCGGTCGCCCTCCCAGGCGGCGACGCTGAGCCACATGAACTCCACATCGGCGGCGGGGTCGCCGGCGAAGCCGTGCTTCACCAGGAGCACCTCGCCCTCCCGGAGCCCGACCTGGAACCGCTGCTTCACCGCGGGCAGCTCGCTCAGGGCGCGGCGGTGCGCCGCTTCCATCCCCTCGCTGCGCGTCGGCACGGTGGCCACCTGCTCGTGCAGCGGACCCAGCAGGTCGCTCAGCACGCTCGTCAGCCAGACGCTGTGCTGGCCCTGGAACGGCGGCGGCGGAACGAGACGGAGAAGCGCATCCCCCCGCCGTGCGGCACGGTAGCGTACCCCCAGCATCGTCCAGCCGCGCGCTCCCTCCGGCGGGAGCGCGTGCCCGACGGCCCCGCGCGCGTGCAGCAGCTCATCCAGGGTCAGCCGGATTTCCGAACCGACAACCAGCTCGGCGGGCGGGCCGCCGGCCTGACTCGCGAGAGCGGCGGACTCCGTGAGAAGGTGATGGGCCATCCCGTTCATCACGTTCGCGAGGGCATCCTGCAGGTGGGGGGGCACGTCGCGGATCTCCAGCTCCGGCAGGCCGAACCGGGCCATGCCCTTGCTCGTCATCCATATCAGGCCGCGCCGGTTGGGTGACGCCGGCAGCAGGATGTGGTCCGGGACCACGATCCGGCCATCGTCGGGGATCGACCGCTCGGCGGCGTCGAGGGGGAGCAGCCGCGGGATCGCCGGGTCGAGGATGACTCCCCGCAGTGCCTGAGCCAGCGCCCGCGCGGCTGCCGCTGCCGTCCAGAAGCCCGGTCGCATCGGGGCGACGATATCGGCGGCCACGGCGACGGCCGCGTGCGTGGCCTCCCGGAAGAGTCGCTCCTCCAGCTCGCCGGGGCGGAACCACCCCAGCACTTCCAGGGGCGGGTCCGCCACGATGTCGCGCTCCCCCACCAGGAGCCGGAGCTGATCCGAGTCGGCGCAGCGCCG
This sequence comes from Armatimonadota bacterium, assembly GCA_016199585.1. GTDB lineage: Bacteria > Armatimonadota > JAAZEB01 > JAAZEB01 > JAAZEB01 > JACQGM01. The sequence goes on along the minus strand of JACQGM010000290.1, from coordinate 450 downwards.
CAGCGCCATCCGCATCGGCTCGGGCGCGTGCGCTTCCAGCCACCCGGCGATGGCCCGCTTCAGGCTCTCGGGGTCCGTCGGCTCCGCTTCCGACGGCTGGAAGTAGACCACGAAGCTGACTTGCTGCGCCTCCGGCAGCCTGATTCGATTCAAACGCGGCCGCCCGCGCGGGCGGCGGGAAGGAAGCAACATGGTGCGTGATCCAGGGCGCGCAGTGCCCCGCGGCCCCGGCGCGGGGCGCGGGCTGCGGCGCGTGCCCCGCCGCCGGCCGGCCCCGGCGTGAGCGGCGGCGGCACGGTAGGAGTATACCCGCCCGAGGGGGTGGGTGTCAAGCCCGGGGATGAGGGGAGGGAGGGCCACTTGGTTATCCCACCGCCCCGGGGCTCGTGGCGCCCTCAACCGCCAGGAGCACCCCGGAGACTGCCCGGAGCGCCCGAGAATCGGGCTGGT
>JACQGM010000289.1 GCA_016199585.1 Armatimonadota bacterium | reverse complement strand
GCCCGATTCTCGGGCGCTCCGAGCAGGAGCCCGAAACCAGCGTGCGGGCACGAGAGTACCTCCGGCCGAAGCGCGGCACCCACGCACCTGCCCGGAGCGCCGGGGAACCCGGCAGGGGCGGGGTCGGGGGGCATCTGAGGCCCCGGCCCGATTCTCGGGCGCTCCGGGCAAAAGCCCGGGGGATCACCGCGAGCCCCTGCAGCGTTGGACTCCGCAATTCCGGACTCTGAAGGGCCAGCCATGAATACCCTCCACGTCGTCGGCGCGCGCCCCAACTTCATGAAGGTGGCGCCCGTCATGGCCGCGCTTTCCCGGCGGCCCGGGGTCTCTCAGGTGCTGGTACACACCGGCCAGCACTACGATCCGAACATGTCCGACATCTTCTTCCGCGAGCTGCGCCTGCCGCGCCCGGATGTCAACCTGGAGGTCGGCTCCGGCAGCCACGCCCGCCAGACCGCCGAGGTGATGCTCCGCTTCGAGCCGGTGGTGCTGGAGCGCCGGCCCGACTGGGTCCTCGTCTACGGCGACATCAACTCCACCGTCGCCGCCGCGCTGGTGTGCGCCAAGATCGGAGTGCGCGCCGCCCACGTCGAGGCGGGTCTCCGCTCCTTCGACCGCACCATGCCAGAGGAGATCAACCGGTTGGTCACCGACCAGATCGTCGATCTTCTCCTCACCCCGAGCATGGACGGGAACGACAACCTCCGCCGCGAGGGCATCCCCTACGAGCGAGTACACTTCGTCGGGAACGTGATGATTGACACCCTCGTGCGCCTGCTCCCGGAGGCCGAGGCGCTCTGGCCGGTGCTGCGCCGGGAGCTGGGGCTGGCGGAGGCGCCCCGCTACGGCCTGGTGACGCTCCACCGACCCTCGAATGCGGACGACCCCACGGTGCTGACCGAGCTGATGACGGCGCTCGCGGAGATCGCCGAGGAGGTGCCCCTCGTCTTCCCGCTCCACCCCCGCACCCGCCGGCGCCTCGCCGACCTGGACCTCCTCCCCCCCGACGCCGGCACCCCCGCCGATGGCGCGTCCCGCCCTTCGGATTACGGGTCACCGATCGCTCCTCACTCTTCACCCTTCACCCTTCACCCTTCACCCCTCACGCACTACGGTCTACGCGTTACTGAACCCCTCGGCTACCTGGAGTTCCTCGCCCTGCAGCGCCACGCCGCCCTCGTCATCACCGACTCGGGCGGCATCCAGGAGGAGACCACCTACCTCGGCGTGCCCTGTTTCACCATGCGCGAGAATACCGAGCGCCCCGTCACGGTGACCGTCGGCACCAACACTCTCATCGGGCACGACGTGCGCCGCCTCCGCCGCGAGGTCACCGCGCTCCTCCGCGGCGACCGCAAGGAGGGCCAGGTGCCCCTACTCTGGGACGGCCACGCCGGGGAGCGCATCGCCGACATCCTCCTGAGCCACCGATAGCCGGAGAAAGGACAGCCGTTCCTCCCTCCCCCCTTCCCGAGGCGGGAAGGGGGTGGCCGAAGGCCGGGGGTTAGGTGCCCCCCTTCCCGAGGCGGGAAGGGGGTGGCCGAAGGCCGGGGGTTAGGTAAGATGATCACCCGCGCGTCACGATACTACCATACACTCCGCTACCTGCGGCCCTCCCAGGTCACCCTCCGGGTCTGGGCGGCCTGCAAGGAGCGCGCCGGTCTGGCGCGTCTCCCGGCACCCCCCGTGTCGCTCACGGCCGGCCTCTCCCCCGCCGTGCCCTTCCTCACCTGGGATCCCGCGCGCGGCCGGGGCGACCCGGAGCGCGGCGCCTTCCGCTTCCTGAACCGGGAGGCCGACCTGGGCCGCCCCGTCAACTGGCAGCCGCCCGGGCTCCCGCTCCTGTGGCAGTTCCACCTCCACTACTTCCAGTACCTCCACGCGCTCGACCGCGCGGCGCAGGTGGCGCTGTGCGAGGAGTGGGTGCGGGCCAACCCGCCGGGCGCCACTGTCGGCTGGCACCCCTACCCCACGTCGCTGCGGATCGTCAACTGGCGCAAGGCGGGGATGGACACCCCGGCGCTCCTCGCCAGCCTCTACCAGCAAGCTGCCTATCTCTACCGTCACGTGGAGGCATACCATCCCGGCAACCACCTGCTGGAGAACGCCCGGGCGCTCCTCTTCGCCGGCACCGCCTTCGCCGGCCAGGGCGAGGCGGGGCGGTGGCGGCGGCGCGGGCTGGCCCTCTTCCGCGCCCGGACCCCCGATCAGGTGCTGGCGGACGGCGGCGACTGCGAGCGCAGCCCGATGTACCACGCCCTCATGCTGGAGGCCTACGCCGACGTGCTCAACCTCCTCCCGCCGGGGCACCCCGACGCCATCCTCTTCGCCGCCGTCGTCGCCCGCATGAGCGACTTCCTCCTCTCGCTCACCCATCCCGACGGCGCCATCGCCCTCTTCAATGACTCCACCACCGAGATCGCGCCCCCCACCGCCGATCTCCTCGCCTACGCGTCCGCCGTCCGCGGGCGCGCCCCGCGCGCGGGCGCTTCTTTCGCGGACACCGGCTACTTCGTCTGCCGCGCGCCCGACCTGGCCCTCTTCATTGACGGCGGGCCGATCGGGCCCGACTACCTGCCGGCGCACGCCCACGCCGACACTTTCAGCTACGAGCTCTCGCTGCACGGCCATCGGTTCGTCACCGATACCGGCGTCTGCGAGTACGCCGCCGGCCCGATGCGCCGCCACGCGCGCAGCACCGCCGCGCACAACACCATCTGCGTGGATGGGGTGGACCACGCCGAGTGCTGGGGCAGCTTCCGCGTCGCCCGGCGCTTCCCGCCGGAGCGCGTCTCCTACGCCTGCGACGCGGGGTCCTGCCGCTTCGAGGGTCACTTCGGCGGCTACCGCGCGCTGATCGGAGACGGAATCACCCTCCGGCGCGTCATCGAGGGCGAGGCCCCCGCGCGCTCGCTCCTCGTTCAAGACGAGGTGGAGGGATCCGGGACGCACGCGGTCGAGAGCCGCGTCCACCTCCATCCCGACGTCTCCCTCTCCACCACCGGCCGCCGCGTGACGCTGGCCCGCAGCGGCGCCACCGCGGCCCTCGACATCCTCTCCGGGGCGCTCACCGTCAGCGACGGCTGGTACTGCCCCGAGTTCGGCGCCCGGATCGCCAACCGGGTCCTCGTCATCTCCGCGCGCGGGCCGCGGCCCGCGCGCCTTTCCTACCGGATCACCTACTGATGGAGGAAGTGATGGAGGAAGAACCATGAACGTGCTCTTCGTCAGCAACTACTTCCCGCCAGAGGTCAATGCCCCCGCCGTCCGGCTGCACGACCACGCCCGCCTCTGGGTGGAGGAGGGCGGCCACATCGAGGTGCTCACCGCCGTGCCGAACTTCCCGGAGGGGGTGGTCTACAAAGGCTACCGCAATCGCCTCACGCGCGAGGAGATTGACGGCATTCCCGTCACGCGCGTTCCCGTCTACCTGGCTGAGAACCGCGGGAGGCTGAAGCGCGCCCTCAGCTATGCCTCTTTCATGCTCTCCGCGATCCGCCACCATCGTCGGGTCCGCCGCCGGCCGGACGTGGTGGCGGCCACCTCGCCGCAGCTCCTCGTCGGCGCGGCGGGCTACGTCATCAGCCGCCTCCGGCGCGTGCCGTTCGTCCTGGAGATCCGCGACTTGTGGCCGGAGTCCATCGTCGCCGTCGGCGCGATGCACCCGAATCTGATCATCCGCACGCTCGAGAGATTGGGCGACTTCCTCTATCACAAGGCCGACCGCATCGTCGTGGTCACCGACTCCTTCAAGCGCATCCTCGCCGCGCGCGGCATTGACGCCGGCAAGATCGTGGTCCTGAAGAACGGCGTCGTTCCGGGCGACCTAAACCAGCCGCCGGATCCGGAGGCCCTGGCCGACCTGCGCCGGCGCCACGACCTGGAGGGGAAGTTCGTGGCCGCCTACGTCGGCACCATCGGCATGGCCCACCGCGCCGACATCCTGTTGGAGGCCGCGAGGCTGTGCCGCGACCCCGACATCGTCTTCATGGTCATCGGCGCGGGCGCCGCCCGCGCCGAGCTGGAGGCGCGCGCGAGCGCGCTGCAGCTCCCCAACTTCCGGCTCATCGAGAAGCAGCCGCGCGAGGTGATCCGGCACTACCTGAACCTGATGGATGTCTCCGTCATCCACCTGCGCGACGACCCCGTCTTCCGGGCGGTGCTCCCCTCCAAGCTCTTCGAGGCGATGATCACGGGCAAGCCGATGGTTCTCGGCGTCCTCGGCGAGGCCAAGGAGGTGCTGGAGGAAGCGGATGCCGGCATCGCCGTGCCCCCGGAGGACGCCGCGGCTATCGTGGCGGCCGTCACGCGCCTGCGGGATTCCCGGGAGCTCTACCGGCGCATGTCGCGAAGCGGGCGGCGCTACGTCGTGGAGCGCCACGACCGCGCGACGATCGCCCGGCGCTACTGGGCGCTCTTCGAAGAGGTGAACGCCGAGGCAGAGGGGCGCGTCGGGCAGGCGCTCACGCCCGCGGGCCGGCCGTGAAGCGACCGGTCGATCAGAGCACCGGGGCGCCGGCACGGCGGCTCTTCCGGGTGGCGGCGGCGGCCGTGGCGCTCATCGCGGCGCTCCGGCGCTGGCGTGTCCGGCATGATAGGAGTGGCGCATGAGACACCGATGGATCTTCGGCTGGATGGTGATGCTGGCGTGCCCCTGGCTGGGGTCGGCCCTGCGGGCGGGTGCGGCGCCGCCGCCACTCTGGGCGCCCGACTCCTGGCGGCTGCCGCCCGCGCCGGCTCCCGTCGCCTTCTCCCCCGAGGCCTTCGCGCAGGATGTGCCGGTGTGCCTGCCGGCCGAGCGGGGCTTCACCGCCGCGCAGGGGGGGTGGTTCGCCGCCGCCGACAAGCGCCAGTTCTACGCCCTCGACTGGACGGCGGGCGGGCGCTGGCAGGGGCGCTACGCCGCCTGGCTCGGCTACCAGACCATCACCGCCCTCGGGAGGAGCGTCGGCAACCACTTCCGCACCACGGCCACCCGCCTCGGCGGCGCCGTGCGCCTGCGCGGCACCGCGGCCGATGGCCTCTCGCTCGTCTACCACGGCTACCGCAGCGGCACCGGGGAGGTGTACTTCGACAATGCCGGCGCGCCCCCGCGTCTGGGCCGCACGATCACCTGGGCCGACCTGGAGGGCCCCACCAGCCACGCGCTCTCTCTCTGCCGCGTGCGCCCCTCCGGGGATGGCGCCGCGTGGGTGAAGGCGGGCTACGGCGCGGCTCGCCTCGGCAACCGCGCTTCCGATGCCCTCGGCTTCGGTGTCGGGATCACGCGCCCCCTCGCGTCGAACCTCGAAGGGGTCGCGGAAGCGGTCGGCTTCTACGAGCAGGCGCGCGGCCTCACCTACCGGGGCGACGAGCACCTGAAGGCGCAGCTCCGCGCGGGCATCTTCTGGCACCCCGCCCGCTGGATCGCGCTGCAGGTGAACGCCGAGTACTTCCCGACGGCGATGCCGTTCGCCGGCACGCCCCTTACCGGCCTGAGCAGCTTCAATCTGTACGAGCCAGACACCCTGATCGTCACCCGGATGCGCTCGCGCCACCTCCTCTTCGCGAACGCCCGGGTGGTGCTCAACGCGCGCTGGTGAGGAACCCGCACCCCGCCCCTCTCTCCCCCCCCTCCCGTGGCGGGAAGGGGGCCGGGGGGTGGGGTGCCCAACAATTCGTCTCACAGGGAGGTTGATACCATGAACGCACACTCGCTCCGTCTGTTCCGTGCCCTCGCCGCCCTCGTCGGCGCGGCCGCCCTGCTCGGCTGCGGTGCCCTCGACCGCCCCGAGCCACTCTTCCCACCGCCATCAGCGTTCACCTCGGAGGGACCGGCAGCATCCGTTCCCTTCGCCGGCGGCGCGGTCACCGAGAGCGCGACGCTCCCCACCCAGACTGCGGTGCCCGCCACCGGCGGCACCACGCTCTCGGCGGTCAGCGTGCCGGTTCCCGGCGGGGGCACCACCACACTATCCAACGTGGTCGTTCCCTCCGTGGGCACCGCCGGCCAGACTGTGACCCTGTCCGCCAACACCCCGCTGGCGATCATCCGCGGGGATGACCCGGTCGTGGTCGGCACGTTCACCCAGGGCGCGCCGGTCACCATCAACGGCCAGCGCAACTCCGGCGTCACCCTCAATGCCAATGGCACGCTCTCCAGCGACATCGCCCTGCCGGTCAATCCGATCACCGGCACCCTCTACCGCATCGAGCTGCCGCCGGGCGAGTATTCCGTGGCCACCCGCGCCTCCCGTCAGGCTCCGACCACCGGCAGGATCCTGGTCGGCAACATCGTCTTCACGGGCATGTGGCGAGCCGTGGGCACGCAAGTCGTGGGCGGGGTGGTGGTCGCCTACGCGGTGGCCAGCCCGCTCCCCAAGAAGATGGTCGGCGAGATCGCCAGTCCGTTCGGCATCGTCGTCTCCGGCTTCGAGACCGACTACGCGGAGCAAGCCTGCTACCTGATGATGAGCTACAAGAGCGGCGGCGTGGACGTCCGCCTGCGGCAGCGCCGCGACACCCCTCCCGCCACCAGCCCCGGTCTTACCAGCAGTACCGTCGCCGGCTACCCATTCCCCAACACGGTGGCCTGGCTGCTCTCCCCCCCGAACCCGGGCATGTTCCAGCACCTTCTGGCCGTCGCCTTCATGAAGAACAGCGCCGTTCACGGCTGGCCGGACGCCAACACCGTGGCTCAGGTGCAGGTCTCTATGGGCAGCCCCCCGGATGGGTGGACGCAGTAACGCCATCTCCGGAAGCGGGGGCTGCGCCGTGCCGCCCCCGCGCCTCTACTCTGCCGCAGCGCGAGCGCGCGGAGCGGCGGTTGACGGCCTCGGGCCCGGCTGCTATAATCGGAAGCGACCAACCGAGCCTGCGGGCGCGTGCCGGCGGCCGAGCACCCCGGGCGGCGACGGACGCGCGAGGAGGGACACGATGACGTTTGTGATCGCGGAGCCGTGCGTGGGAGTGAAGGACAGGGCCTGTGTGGAGGTCTGCCCGGTAGACTGCATCTACGAAGGCCCCAAAGAGGGCTTCCCCGACATGCTCTTCATCAACCCGGACGAGTGCATTGACTGCGGGGTGTGCCAGCCGGAGTGCCCCGTGAACGCCATCTTCCCCGAGGACGACGTGCCCGAGGAGTGGACCGAGTTCACCGCCGTCAACGCCAATTACTTCAAGGCCTGACTCCGGAGGACCCGGAGCACCCCGCTCTCTCGCCCCATGAGTAAGGCGCACCTCGGCGCCGCCGCCGAGGTGCGCCTTCTCCCTGATCGCGGGCCGGGGTCTGCCATGCCCCGGGCCGAGTCTCCTCGCCAGGTGCGTCGCCGCGTTCCCGATCAAGGCTGCTCGCCAGATAGCGGGGCGCTCCGTGTCATCGCCCTTCCGGTGTGGCCCAACAGCGCCATCGTACCATGGCCCGGCACGCCGCGCTACCCTCCCGGAGCTGCGTCCGGCACCAGCGCCGGTTTCTCGCGCGCGAGGGAGTAGTCGCGATCCTCGATGCGCGGGTGCCCGCCGGGGCCGTAGCTGTCGAACTCCTCGCACTGGTCGGCGCCTGGCACGAACGTAACCTGGATACCATCGCCGGTGACCTCGCAGCGTTGGAAGCCCTGGCGCGTCTCCTTCTCTTCCCAGCGCTCGGTGAGCTGCGCCCCGTTGCCGGCCGCCGGGGTCTTGTAGACGCGAATGCCGTCCACGGCATCCACCGGGCGTCCGGTGTGGACGTGCCCGCAGAAGAGAGCATCCACCTCGGCCGCCTTCAGTGTGGCCAGGATGCGCCCGCGATGGGGCTCGTCAATGCTGAAGTACCAGTTCATGTACTCCTCGCGCCGGGTGATGTCCCAGTTCGGCTCGTTCACGTCCTCCATGTAGAGCCAGTAGTGCATCATGGCGACGTGGAAGCGGCCCCGGGGGAGCTCCGGCAGGCGCTCCATGAAGCGCCAGAAGCGCGCCTCCTCGCGCAGGCCGGAGCCGGCGACGGCGGCGTAGAACCCGGTGAAGCGCACCCCCTTGCGCAGGAAGCTCCAGCAGATCGGCCCGAAGTGGGAGGCGAACAACTGCAGCCGGGCCGAGGTCATGTTGAGATCGATGTCATTGCGGTTGGCGTACGGCCCCGTGAGGGTCGTGTGCTTGTTGCCGACGTCCATGTTGCCCGGGATGACGAAGGTCGGGAAGGGGAGCGTGTCGAGATCCTCGCGGGCAAGGCGGTATTCCTCCTCGTGAGTATCGCCGTCGCGGGTGAGGTCGCCGCCGATGAGAAGAAGGTCGGCGTCGATGGCCGACATCTGGCGCTTGATCGCGGCCCAGCGCCGGTTGATGGCCGGCCGAAACCGGTAGGACCGCGGCGTTCCGAGATGGTGGTCGTTGATGTGCAGGAAGGTGAATGGGCTGAAGTCACTCATCGCTTCGTGTCTGCTCCCTTCAGGGCGGTGGCGCCCTGCCTACTCCTTCGCGCAGGTTGGCGACGGGGCCCGGATCAACGGTGAGGCCGGGCCAGGCGTCCTGGAAGCGGTTCCGGGCCAACACAGGGGTGGCCCCTGATGAGGTAGTTCGGGCGCGGACGGAGCAGCGCCCCTACGTACCTCGTTCGTCGTAGGGGCCGTCGCTCCGTCTCGGCCCGGCGCGATCGCCGGTTTCGCTCGTCATGTGTCATCAGGCCCTTGTCTGTTGCGGGCCAACACAACGGTGGCCCCTACGTGCCTCCCCCGGCGCATGAGCCGGTTCGACACCCGGGCGGCCCCACGCTCGCCAATCATGCGCCAATCCGCCCCCGGCCTACTCCAGTCACTCTAGCTCACTCAAGTTCACTCACCACAACCCCGTGAACAGCCCCAACAGCAGCCGCACCGGCGGGCCGATCAGCACCCCGGTGAGGCCGGTGAAGACGATCAGGATGAGCAGGAGGAGACCGCCCTGCTCCAGCACCTTCGCCACCCGGATCGCCTGCTCGCCGGGGAGGAGGCCCACCAGCACGTGGGAGCCGTCGAGGGGCGGCACCGGGATCAGGTTGAAGAACGCCAGGCCGAGGTTCAGCCCGATGAGCTGCACCGCGAGGCTCTGGTAGGTGAAGCCGACGTGCTGCAGCAGCCCGAGGCGGAAGCCGATCACCCCGAGCGCCAGCGCCAGCAGGATGTTCGATGCCGGTCCCGCGGCCGACACCAGCACCGACCCCCAGCGCGGGCTGCGGAAGTTTGCCGGGTTCACCGGCACCGGCTTGCCCCATCCGAAACCTCCCAGCAGGATCAGGAAGGTCCCCACCGGGTCCAGGTGCTTCAGGGGATCCAGCGTGACGCGCCCCATGTCTTCGGCGGTGTGGTCGCCCGCCCACCGCGCGGCAATCGCGTGCGCGAACTCGTGGATCGGGATCGCGATCAACAGGGCGAGCCCCAGGAAAGCCCACTCCTGCGGCGATCGATCAAACAACCTCTCCGTGAGACCCAACAGGGACTCCTTTCTCCAGCCAATTCCGGGCCAGGGCCAGCTCCTCCTCGGCCGTCCGCAGCTCGCCATCCAGACGCCGGTTCAGCAGCTCGCGCAGCGCGGCGCCCACCACCGGGCTGCGCGGGTAGCCGATCTCGATCAGCCGGTCGCCGGTGACGCGCGGGCGCACGTGGCGCAGCTCGCGCAGATAGAGCGCCACGCGGTCGCGCGCGCGCTGGGCGCCGGAGACGATCACGGCGAGGAGCAGCGCCTCCACCGGGAGGTCTTTGCAGGCCCAGTAGACCTGGCTGGCCCGCACTCCCTTCCGGCCGCGGCCCCGCCAGGGCTGCTCCAGCACGGAGCGGAGCGGCGCGAGCCCGAAGAGCGCGGCGCGCAGGACCTCGCGATGGCGGGCGCGCACGTGGAGACGCGCCTCGATGAACCGGGACGCGACCTCCGCCCCGAGCGGCGCCACGATCACGGCGAGCAGCAGCAGCCACCGCTCCACGCGGTGCTTCACTCCCAGTCCATTATACCATGCCAGCACCGAATCGATCCGCTGCCAGCGCTCGCGCGTCTCGCCCGAGAGCGCCAGACCGGGCCAGAGCGCGGCGAGAATCCCCAGCTCCTCCCAACGCTCCACCGCCCGGATCGCCTCCGGCTCCTCGAGGGTGAGCACCACCTCTTTGCGCAGCCGGGCGGGGGAGACCCCGGACGGGGCGCCGTGCTCGATGGCGGAGCGCGCCAGGCGCTCGCTCCCCGGCCCCAGCCGGAACCCGTAGCGCGCTTCGAAGCGCACGCCGCGGAAGAGGCGCGTGGGGTCCTCCACGAAGCTCAGGTTGTGCAGCACGCGCACCCGGCCCAGCCGCAGGTCGCGCCGGCCGCGGAAGGGATCCACCAGGCGGCCGAAAGCCCGGGCGTTGAGCTGGATCGCCATGGCGTTGATCGTGAAGTCGCGCCGGGCCAGGTCGTCGCGCAGGGAGGAGTGCTCGACGACGGGAAGCGCGCCGGGCCGCTCGTAGTGCTCCGCGCGGCTGCTGGCGACGTCCAGGCGGAAGCCATCCGGGAGGGTGAGCCGGGCGGTGCCGAAGCGGTGGTGGAGCGCCGCGTCCGCGCGCAGTTCGTCGGCCAGACGGCCAGCGAAGGCGATGCCGTCGTCCTCCACCACCAGGTCCACGTCGAGGTTCTCGACGCCGAGGATCAGGTCGCGCACGAAGCCGCCGACGACGAAGACGTGCACTCCGAGGAGATCGCCGATGGCGCCGGCGCGCTCCAGCCGGGCGCGCACGCGCTCGGGGAGGCGGTCGCGCAGCAGGTCGGCCACGGGGGTCTCGCGCTCCGGGGATGGGACGGCAGTGTGGAGGGGCAGCGTGGTCGAGATGGATGCGCGGTGCAGGGCGCGCAGGACATCGGTGCGGGTGATGATCCCGAGCAGGCGGTCGCCCTCCATGACCGGAACGCGGGCGACGTGCTCCTCCAGCATCAGGTGCTCGATCTCGCGCAGGGGGGCGTCGGGAGCCACCGGGCGCACGTCGCGCGACATGAACGCCCGCACCGGGGCATGGCTGAGGCCGTGGTGCGTCGCGCGGTCCACGTCGCGGCGCAGGATGACCCCGACGGGCTGGCCCTCATCAACGATCAGCAGCCCGCCGATGCCGTAGCGGGAGAGGGCGCGGCCCACCTCGGTGATCGGGGTGTCCGGGCCGACGCTGCGCACCGGCCACGACATCAGGTCGCGCGCGGTGGCGCGCGGCTCCACGGCGCCCTCCAGCAGCTCCAGGATGCGCGCTTCGATGGCCGCGGGGTCGCCCTCCTTCAGTGTCGCCGAGGCGGCGCGCTCGTGGCCGCCGCCGCCGAACGCCTCCATCACCCGCGCCACGTCAATGCCGCGCGACCGCGCGCGGCCGACGAGGAGGATGCTCCCCTCCATGCGCACGATGACGAAGACCGCGTCGGCGCCCTCCACGTCGGCGAGACGGTGGGTGAGGAGCGCCACCTCGGCCACGTAGCGCGGCGCCTCGGCGGAGCTGAGGGCGACGCGGGCGCCGTGAACGTCATGGTAGCGCACGCGGGCCAGCAAGTCGTTGAGCAGGGCGCGCTGGTCCGGGGTGAGGCCGCGGATCAGGAACGTCGAGACGATCTCGAGGTTGGCGCCCCGGCGCAGCAGCCAGGCCGCCGCCTCGGCGTCGTTCGGGGTGGTGCCGAGGAAGGTGAGGCTCCCGGTGTCCTCGTAGATGCCGAGGAGGAAGATGGTCGCCTCGAGGGGGGTGACCGGCAGCCCCTGCTCCCGTATCCGCTCGACCAGGATGGTGGTCGTCGCGCCATGCGGCAGGATCACGGCCTCGGCGGGCTGGATATCGCCGCCCCGTTCGTGGTGGTCGTAGACCACGACGCGCACGCCGGGGCGCCGGGCCACCTTGCCCAGCTCCCCGAGGCGCGACGACATCTGCGTCTCGACCACGATCAAGGTGGAGATGGCGTCGAGGTCTATCTCCTTGAGGGGCGCGAAATCGAGGATCTCCTGGTGCAGGCTGAGGAAGTCGGCGACGTTCCGGTCGGAGCCCCCGGAGAGGACCACGCGCGCGCCGGGGTGCAGCTTGCTCGCCGCGATCACGGAAGCCAGCGCATCGAAATCCGCCCCCACGTGCGTGGTGATCACATCCATGCTCCGGCCCCACCTCGGCTGCGTATGGCCGAATCGCTCTCGTCGTCGGTCGGAAGATGGGCACGCCAGCGCCTCACGGGCGCTGAGGTTCGGGTAGATCCTGGTAGAACTCGGCCCCCCCCCTTGTAGCCGACCCGCAGGATCGTCACCACGCGCATCGCTGGATCCAGGTGGTAGGCGATACGGTACTCATCCAGGCGGATGCGGAAGAAACCAGGCGGGTACGGGTCGCCAAGCGGCTTTGCGCCCGCTGGCTGGTGGTTATCCCCCAAGCCGTAGCAGGCGCGTTTGACGCGTTGGCGCACGTACCCGGGCAGTCTGCGCATATCCTGCAGTATCGCGCGTGCGATCACCACTCTATACGGCATCGGCCGCCGTCTCCGACCCCTCGTCGGTCAGTTCGGCGAAGAATGCCTCGAGATCCACGGTGCTGTCATCGCCCCGCTGCAGCGCCTCCCACCGCTGCAGCGCGATTCGCGCGTCCTCGGCATCCTCGGTCGCCTCCTCCAGGAATCGCTCCAGCCATTGCACGGCCAATTCCTGAACCGTCTTGCCCTGCGCGGAAGCCAGGCGCCGTGCCGCTTCCTCCCACTGCGGCGGCAAGTCAATCGTTAGCGTCATCGCGCACCTCCCACGCTCCATTATACCACGACGCGCTCATGCCCTACTGGATCCGAAGGCGATCGGGAACCACATCCTGCCGCACCAGATCATCCACCGTCTGGCGCTCCACGATGACATCCGCCTGGCCGTCGTTGACGAGCACCACCGCCGGGTGCGCGAAGCGGTTGTAGTTGCTCGCCATCGAGTAGTTATACGCCCCGGTGGACTGCACCGCCAGCACATCTCCCGGGGCGATGCCGGCGGCCACGGACACATCGGCGAAGAGCGTGTCCGTCTCGCAGTGCTTGCCGGAGACCGTCACGACGCGGTCGGCGGGGTGCGCCGCCTTATTGGCGATGATCACCTCATAGCGAGCCTCATAGAGGGCCGGCCGCGGGTTGTCGGAGAGGCCGCCATCCACGGCGACATGGGTGCGCACCCCCGGGATCTCCTTCACCGGGCCGACGGTGTAGAGGGTGAGGCCGGCCTCCCCGACGATGGACCGCCCGGGCTCTTGCAGCAGCCGCGGGCGCGGCAAGCCGTGCCGGGCCAGGGCCGCGTCCAGCGTGCCCACCACCCGGTCGGCGTAGGAGCTGATGGAGGGAGGTTCATGGCTGGGGAGGTAGCGGATGCCAAGCCCGCCGCCGATGTTCAGCTCGCTCGCCTCGAAGCCGAGGTCGGCGCGCAGCCGCGCCAGCAGGTCAACGCCGATGCGGATGGCGGCCTGGTGCGCCTCCAGGTCGAGGAGTTGCGAGCCGACGTGGAAGTGGATGCCGCGCACGCGCACGGAGGGCATCTCGAGGGCGCGGGCGATGACGCGCGCGGCCTGCCCGCACTGAATAGCGATGCCGAACTTGGTGTCCTCCTGGCCGGTGCGGATGAGCCGGTGCGTGTGCGGGTCAATGCCGGGGGTCACCCGGAGGAGGATGTCGGCGACGCGCCCGCCCTCGCGGGCGACGGCGGCCAGCTCCTCCAGCTCGTACTCGCTGTCCACGATGATCCGGCGTACGCGGGCGGCGAGGGCCGCCTCCAGCTCGGGGCGCGACTTGAAGTTGCCGTGGACGAAGACCCGCTCGGGCGGGAAGCCGGCGGCCAGGGCCGTGCGCAGCTCACCGGCGGAGGCCACGTCCAGGCCGATGCCCTCCTGATGGAGGAGGGCGCACATGGCGGTGCACAGGAATGCCTTGCCGGCGTAGAGCACCTCGTTGTCGGAGTAACGCTCGGCGAAGGCGCGCCGGTAGGCGCGGCAGTTGGCGCGCAGCAGCGCCTCGTCCATCACGTAGAGCGGGGTTCCGAACCGGCGGGCCAGCGCGACGGTGTCACAGCCGCCCACTTCCAGATGGCCCTGCGCGTTGATGCGTTGCGTACCGAGTAGCACTTCGTTAGACAACTCCTCTGTTGAGATCGTGTCCGGTCCCGATCCCCACGCGGCGGCGCCGGCCGTGCTGCGGGGGGAAACGTCTCCCAAGGCGGGGCTGAACGCCGCTAGTCTAACACAAGCAGAGAGGATCGGTCAATACCTGCGCGCGGGCCATCATCCAGTGCGCCCTCAGCCGTCGTCCGGGCTCTCCCTGCCGCCGGGCGCCAACGCGCAAGACGAGCTGCGTGCCTGAAAAGCAGGAATAACAACCGCCTGATGTGGGTACCATATAAGTGCAGCCTGGCAGCCGGCCTGCCGGGGTGGAGGCGCCGGGATGCGCGCCCGGGGCGAATCCACCGGGCGCCGACCAGCATCCATCGGTATAGTGCGCCGGTGATTCAAGCACTTTACGAACGGTTCCGCTGTGTGATACAATGCAAGCGCGGGGAGCGAGCAAGTGCTCGGGGGAGGTGTGAACGTGGCACGAGAGAGGCCTGATAGTACGCGCAGCCGCCCGATGACGGACGAAGAGGCGGCGTTGATGGACGCGAACAAGCGGCTGGCGTGGTGGGTGGCCAACCGAATGCTGCGTCGCGTGGCGGCGCGGCGGGGCAACGCGGTAGATTCTCAGACCCTCTTCGAGGATCTGCTGGACGCCGCGCTGTTCGGACTTTCACTCGCGGCCAAGACGTTCCGCCCCGAGTTGGGCGCGTTCTCGACCTACGCGGTGACGGTGATGAGCGGGGAGTGCGCCCGGCTCCTGGAGCGCAGCGGGCGCAAGCTGCCCCCCCCGGACATCCACGTGGTGAGCCTGTCGGATCTGATCGCCCACGAGGACTCGGACGGCGATGCCCTCGGCGACCTGATCTCCGATCCCGGCGCGGAAGACCCGGCGGACGCAGCCACCCGGCGCGCCCTGCCTGCGGTCCTGCGCGCTGCGATTGACAAGCTGCCCGAGCGCGAAGCCGAGGTGATCCGGCGACGCTTCCTGCTCGGCCAGAATCTGGAGAAGATCGGGTCGGCCCTCGGGCGCAGCCGCCAGCGCATCTACCAGATCGAGCGCCAGGCCCTGGAGCGCCTGCGCGGCATCCTCCAGCAGGGAGGATACGCGGCAGCCGCCGACCTGATCTGAGCAGCACTCGGTAGGCGCCGCGCCTGTGTCCGCCCGGATCGCGGTCCGTAGGGGCCACGTCTCTGTTGGCCCGGGCCCACACAGGCGCGGCGCCAGCGTGCGGCTACCCCGCTGCGGCACCGGCCGTCAGTTCTCCACGGCCAGCGTCACCGCTTGCGCGCCGGTCACGCCGCGGTTGTCCTCTACGGCGATGAAGAGCTCATGGATGCCGTTCGCCAGCTCGCGCGTATCGAGGACGACCTCGTCGGGGCCGGGCGCCCGCTCGCCGGCGTAGAGCTCCCGATCGTCCACGCGCGCCGTCACGCGCTTGACCTGGAGACCCTCCAGCACGCTCACCTCGAAGTCGAGAGCGAGCTTGCCGCTCACCCTGGCCGGCTCCCCCGTCGGCTCCGGGCGCTTGAGGAGGATGCGCGCCGTCGTGTCTTCGCCGATCGGCACCTGCTTCATCTCGGGGCCGTAGACGTTGTTGTAGACCCAGACGTTCCCCTTTGGCTCCACCTGGCGCACCCCCAGCCCCGGGTCGCTCTCGCTGAACCAGTTGTTGTAGACCTGCGCCAGGTCGCGCGGCACGCCGCGGATGAGCCCGGATCGCGCCGGGCCGGTGTTCTGCATGGTGTTGTGGTGGATGAGGATCCGGTCGCCGGCGAGCAGACGCCGCGGGGTCGCCAGGAAGGCAGAGCGGAACTCGTGCATGTCCCACCCGTGGGTCCGATGGCGCTCGCCCCAGCTCTTCGGGGGCTTCTGGCGCACCGCGATGTTGTAGCGCGCCTCGTACCCGGTGCCGGGCTGCCCAGTGCCGGCGACGGTGTGCCAGATCCAGTAGATGAGGTTCGCCTCGATCAACGTCGGCTGGGCCATGCCGCCCACGCACACCGGGTAGGCGTGGACGTCGTGGATGAAGCAGTGGTGAACGTGCGTGTTCGGGTGCGATGCGCTGACGCCGGAATGGTGGACGTTGGAGAGCTCGCAGTTGTCCACCTCCACGTTGGCGCCCGCAGTGCGGATCACCCCGCACCAGGAGCGCGGCTTCACATCGTAGTCTATGTCCGGGAAGTCCGGGTCCGACCCTTTGATGCGCAGCCCGGTGATCCGGGCGCCCTCCCCGGCGGAAAGGAGGAAGGCGCGGTCGGGCATCTTCCTGTTCTGGAGGAGCGGCCCCGGCGAGCCGTCCACCCCCCGATCCCCGGCCAGAGTCACGCCCGCCGGCACGGCGATGCCCACGTGCCCGACGAGATCGGTCTCGCTGCCGGAAGCCACGTAGACCACCTGGCCCGCCCTGGCTGCTTCCAGCGCGGCCAGCAGCGCCCCGGCGTTGGCGACGGTGACGTCTCCCCGGCGCACCACGCGGCGGTAGCCGGCGCCGCCCCCGATCGGATCGCCCGTCGGGTTGGCCTCCGCTCCGTAAACCGACTGCAAATCGCGACTGGACATGACAAACCTCCTTGTCTGCACGGGTGCCGCGCCCCCGTCGGGGGGCTTGGCGGCGTCTCCTGCGGCCCCGACCCACGCGGGGCAGAGGGCGGCGGTCGAGAGGGCGAGAACCAGGATCCTTGCCGGATCGAGACCTCGGACCCCCCGGCGCAGCGGCGGTGTGGGTCGGCCTTGCGGGGTCATGGGAGCCTCCTTCAGTGCTGCAGCGCTTCCGTGGAAGCCGGCGATGGCCGCAGCCCCGGGCACGGTGGCCGGGCGCGTTCGGCCATCCCCGAGCCCGCTATTCGCCGGGCGCGGCGCGTGTCCTCCCGAGGAATGGCCCGGCGCGGCGAAGGGTGCGGGTGTGAGAGGCGCGCGCGCCGATGGCGAGCGCGGCCCTGCGCCGATGATCAGTAGGCGTGCTTCACGAAGTCGCTCCAGATGACGGCGCGCAGCGCCTTCTCGGCGCGGGCGGCCAGCTCATCCGGGGTGGCGTGGTGGAACTGCGCGTCCGCCGGAGTGATCTCCAGCAGGGGCGAATCACGGTAGTACAGCACCCGCGCCTCTCCCTCGGCACGCACCCGCACGTGGCGGCCCTCGGCGTACTCGCGGAAGATGCCGCTCACGCGGCGCGCGGACTCCTCGGCGCGGGCCAGCGGCTTCTGCCCGTCCTTCTCCACGGCCGGCTGGAAGAGCGGCTGGTCGCGCAGGACCACCTCGGCGATCTCCCTGCCGTTCACGGTGACGCTGCGCGCCTCGGCGGTCGGGGTATCCTTCCCCGGCAGCCGAACAATCGGGATTCCCGCGGCGGTGAGCTGCGCGCGGATGTCGTCAACGCGCTCCCGCGTCGGGGGATGGGTCTGGAAGATGCCCAGGGGCACTTCGGGCTGCTGGCGCTCGGCGCGCAGGAGCCGCTCCATGAACTGCAGCACGCCGTTCGGGTTGTACTGCTTGCTCTTGATCAGGTAGTCCACGGCGGCGTCGTCCGCCTCCACCTCGGCGCGCTGCCCGTAGCCGTTGACGGCGTTCAGCTTCAGCACGGTGCCGAGGAAGAGGAGCGTGCCCGGATCCACGTGCTCGCGCCCGACCAGCACCGCGGCGATCACCGCCAGCATCACCTTCTGCTCCAGCTTGGCGCTCCGCTCGAGCTGCTCCAGCGAGTGGAAATGCGTATTGTGGGCGACCTCGTGGGCCAGGACCCCCGCCAGCTCGTCATCCGACCCCACGGTCTCCAGCAGCCGTCGGGTGACGTAGATGTAGCCGCCCGGGAGCGAGAAGGCGTTAATGTCGTCCGTATCGAGGATTTTCGCCTTGTAAACCACCTTCGGCCGCTCCGTCACCGGGGCGATCACCTTCAGGATCCCCTCCACGCGCGCGAGCTGCTTCGCGTCCTTCAGGACCTTGAACTCCTTCTCCACCTCGGCCGCGCCCTCTTTCCCCAGCTTCCCCTCTTCCGCGTCGGTGTACTTCCGCTGCAGCGCGGCGGCAGGGAGCGCTGAGAGCGCGACCAGCAAGACGACCAGCAGGTGACATCGTGTGCGCATCGGCGGCCTCCGGGTGAGCAGACGCGCTCCCCCTCACCATTATACCACACGCGAGCGCCGGTTCCGCCGCAGCGGCGTCTCGGCCCGAGCAATACTTTTTCAGATTAATATCTTAAAAACCTTGACATCTCTCTCGCGGTGTGTTATCCTGTAGACGGCGTTCGCCATCGGCCTGTTCACCAGGCAGGGGGCGAAGGTGGCCGTGGGAGAGCGCCCGGCGGGGGCGCGGCGGCATCCCGGCAGGGCGACAGGAGAAGCGATGAGGCAGGCAGCCAGCGTGAACCCCACCCGATGGGAGATCTTGACCACGCTCAAGAAGAACGGCCGCATGACCGTGGACGGGTTGAGCGAGCACTTCGGCACCAGCGGAGTGACGGTGCGCTACCACCTCGCCGCCCTCCGGGCGGCCGGGCTGGTGGATGCCCGGACGGAGCGCCGGGGCATGGGGCGTCCGGTTGATCTGTATCAGATTACGGAAGCGGCGGACGAGATGTTCCCGCGCAGCTACGACGCGCTGGCGGTGGACATCCTCGCGCAGCTCGAGGAATCGGAGGGGGACGCGCGCATCCAGGCGATCTTCGCCCGCGGCGCGGAGAAGCTGCGCGAGGTCTACGCCCCCCGGCTGGCGGGCAAGTCCTTCCCGGAGAAGGTGGCCGAGATCGCCCGGATCCTGGACGAGAACGGCTACCTGGCCGCCTGGAAGCGGGATGGGGACGCATTCATCATCACGGAGTACAACTGCGCGGTGGCGAACGTGGCGAAGCGCTATGCGCACCCCTGCCACTATGAGATGAAGCTCCTGCAAGAGTTGACGGGGGCCGAGGTGGAGCGGGTGCAGCACAAAGTCGCCGGCCACCACTGCTGCGCCTACATCATTCGTGAGCACGGGGAGCAAGCATGAGCGAAGTGTTGCGGATTCGAGACCTGCGGGTGTCCGTCGAGGGCAAGGAGATCCTGAAGGGCCTCGATCTCGAGGTGCGTCAGGACCGGGTTCACGCCATCATGGGGCCCAACGGCTCCGGGAAGAGCACCCTCGCCAATACCTTGATGGGCCACCCGAAGTACGAGGTGACGGGGGGCGAAGTCCTCTTTCGCGGCCGGAACGTTCTGGATCTCAGCCCCGACGAGCGCGCCCGGCTCGGGATCTTCCTCGCCTTCCAGTACCCCAGCGAGATCCCGGGCGTCTCGGTGGCCGACTTCCTGCGCCGCGCCTACTCGGCGGTGAAGGGGGAAGAGGTCTCGGTCATGCGGTTCTTCCGCATCCTGCAGGAGAAGATGCGGCGGCTGCAGATGCCGATCGCCATGGCGGAGCGCTACCTGAACGAGGGCTTCTCCGGCGGCGAGAAGAAGCGCAATGAAGTCCTCCAGATGGCGATCCTCGAGCCGCAGATCGCCATCCTGGATGAGACGGACTCCGGCCTCGACATTGACGCTCTGAGGATCGTCTCCGAGGGGGTGAATGCCCTGCGCGGCCCGGACCTGGGCGTGCTGATCATCACCCACTACCAGCGGATCCTCCGCTACATCCAGCCCGACACCGTCTCCGTGCTCAAGGATGGCCGCATCGTCGAAACCGGCGGCCGCGAGCTGGCCGAGAAGTTGGAAGAGCACGGTTACGACTGGATCCGCGAGGCCGCATGAAAGGATTTGCGATTGCCGATTTGCGATTTGCGATTTGGGCCACTGACGAAACCTTCGATACCGGCAATCGCAAATCGGCAATCGCAAATCGCAAATGGGAGTGACAATGGCTGTTGATATCGCGCAGCTCAAGGACGAGTATCGGTACGGCTTCCACGACCCCGAGGAGTACGTCTTCAAGTCGCAGAAGGGCTTGAGCCGGGAGATCGTCGCCGCCATCTCGGAGTACAAGAAGGAGCCGGAGTGGATGCGCCGCTTCCGCCTGCGCGCCCTCGATACCTTCGAGCGGAAGCCGATGCCGCGCGGCTTCTGGGGCGGCGACATCGCCGCCTACCCGCTCGACTTCAACGACATCTACTACTACGTCCGGCCTTCGGACCGCCAGGGGCGCACCTGGGAGGAAGTGCCCGAGCAGATCAAGACCACCTTCGAGCGCCTCGGCATCCCGGAGGCGGAGCGGAAGTTCCTCTCCGGCGTATCCGCGCAGTATGAGTCCGAGGTCGTCTACCACTCCCTCAAGGAGGAGTGGTCGAAGCAGGGCGTGATCTTCCTCGACACGGATTCGGGCCTGCGGGAGCACCCGGACCTTTTCCGCGAGTACTTCGGCACCGTGGTGCCCCCGGCCGACAACAAGTTCGCCGCGCTCAACAGCGCCGTGTGGTCGGGCGGGTCGTTCATCTACGTGCCGGCGGGCGTGCGCGTGGAGATCCCGCTGCAGGCCTACTTCCGCATCAACGCCGAGAACATGGGACAGTTCGAGCGCACCTTGATCATCGCCGAAGAGGGATCATTTGTTCACTACGTAGAGGGCTGCACCGCGCCCATCTACTCTACCGACTCTCTCCACAGCGCCGTCGTCGAGATCATCGTCAAGCCGGGCGCGCGCGTGCGCTACACGACGATCCAGAACTGGTCCACCAACGTTTACAACCTGGTGACCAAGCGCGCCGTCGCCTACCGGGACGCGACGATGGAGTGGGTTGACGGGAATCTCGGCTCCAAGCTAACCATGAAGTACCCGAGCGTTTATATGGTAGAACCGGGGGCGAAGGCGGAGATCCTCTCCATCGCCTTCGCGGGCGCCGGGCAGCACCAGGACGCGGGCGGCAAGGCGATCCACGCGGCGCCGCACACCACCAGCTCGATCGTCTCGAAGTCCATCAGCAAGGGCGGGGGGCGCTCCAGCTTCCGCGGGCAACTCAAGGTACACGACGGCGCCGACGGCTCGAAGTCCACGATGCGGTGCGACGCGCTGATCCTCGACGAGCAGAGCCGCTCGGACACCTACCCGCTGATCGAGATTGACGAGGAGAACGTCAACATCGGGCACGAGGCGGTCGTCTCGAAGGTGGGCGAAGAGCAGCTCTTCTATTTGATGAGCCGCGGCCTCAGCGAGGTGGAAGCGACCACGATGATCGTCAACGGCTTCATCGAGCCGATTGTGAAGGAGTTGCCGATGGAGTACGCCGTCGAGCTGAACCGTCTGATCGAGCTGCAGATGGAAGGGTCGCTGGGATGAGCGCCAATAGGACCGATTGGCCCTATCAGACCTATCCCGGAGGGACTATGGCAGCAGCAGTAGCCCAGGGTATCACCCGGGAAACAGTGGAGGCACTCTCGGCGCGTCTGGGCGAGCCGGAGTGGCTGCGGAGCCGGCGCCGCGAGGCGTGGGAGACGTTCGAGTCGGTGCCGTGGCCGGATGCGAGCCAGGAAGCGTGGAAGCGGGTGGATCTGAAGCTGCTGAACCTCGATGCCTACCGGCCGTGGGTGCCGGCGGGCACGGGCGGCCCCGAGGCGATGCCGGCGCGGCTGCGCCCGTCGCTCGCGGAGACGGCGGGTGGGCTGGTTATCCAGCGCAACTCGGAGGGGGTCTACAGCCGCCTCTCAGACGACCTGCGGCACGCGGGCGTCCTCTTCACGAGCCTCGATGAGGCGGTGCGCCGCTGGCCCGAGCGGGTGGAGGCGCACCTCGGGCGCGCGGTGGCCCCGGTGATGGGGAAGTTCGAGGCGCTGCAGGGCGCGCTCTGGAGCGGCGGGGCGTTCCTCTACGTCCCGCGCGACGTGGATGTGGCGGTGCCCCTGGTCACGAGCACGTGGATGGACGCCATGAACGGGGCGATCTTCCCGCGTGTCCTGATCGTGGTCGAGCAGGGCGGCGCGGTGACGCTGATCGATGAGCAGGCGTCGTTGACCGAGGAGAGCGAAGCGTTCGTCTCGCCCGTGGTGGAGGGGGTGGTGGGCGACGGTGCGCGCGTCAGCTACACCTCCATCCAGCACTGGGGCGGGCACGCGCGCGAGGTGGGGACGCGCCGGTTCCTGGTGGGGCGCGACGCGCGCCTGGACTGGGTGACGGTGACGCTGGGCGCCCGCCTCTCGCGGATGCGCCTTCAGGCGAGTTTCGAGGGCGCAGGCTCGGAGTCGCGCCTGCGCGGTCTGTACTTCCCCGGCGACAACCAGGAATTACATCTCGATACGCTGCAGGATCATCGGGCGCCGCACACGTTGAGTGACCTCTTCTTCAAGGGGGCGCTGCGCGATGCGGCGCGCGCCGTCTACTACGGCGTCATCCGGGTACACCCGGAAGCGCAGCGCACCAATGGCTACCAGCAGAACCGCAACCTGCTGCTATCGGATCGGGCGAAGGCCGACTCGGTGCCGATCCTGGAGATCGAGGCCAACGATGTGCGCTGCAGCCACGGGGCGACGGTGGGCCAGGTGGATCCCGAGCAGCTCTTCTACCTGATGGCGCGCGGCTTGCCCCGCCCGGAGGCGGAACAGATACTGGTGGAGGGGTTCTTCCGCCAGATCCTGGACGCCGTGCCGGACGCCGCTCTCCGCGAGCGAGTGGCGGCGCTGGTGGCGGAGAAGGCCGCCGGCGAGGACAACACATGCCTGACTTCGTGAAGGTGGCAGCGGTCAACGAGATCGCCGCGGGCGAGGCGAAGCGCGTTGAGGTGGGTGGCGAGCGCGTGGCGCTGTTCAATGTCGCAGGCGAGTTCTACGCAATCAGCGACGTGTGCAGCCACGCGGAGGCATCGCTCTCCGAGGGCTTTGTCGAGGAGGATGTGGTGGAGTGCCCGCTGCACGGGGCGCGGTTCAACGTGCGCACGGGGAAGAACCTGTCGCTGCCGGCGCTCTTCCCGGTGGCCCGCTACGAGGTGCGGCTCTCGGGCGAGGACATTCTGGTGGCGCCGAGAGAGCGGTAGAGGGTTCAACTGGCGTTGAGGATGGGAAGAATACCCGCGGAGGCAAAGATGACGAGCGCAGTGGTGCTGCCAACAAAGACGGTCGGCCTGGACGTGGAGCGGATTCGGGACGACTTCCCGGCGCTGCACCAGCGCGTGAACGGCAAGCCGCTCGCTTACCTGGACAACGCGGCGACCTCGCAGAAGCCGCAGGTGGTCATTGACGCCGAGCGGGACTACTTCGAGCACGACAACGCCAACGTGCACCGCGCGGTGCACACCCTCAGCTCGCGGGCGACGCTCGCCTACGAGGGCGCCCGGGACAAGGTGCGGCGCTTCATCAACGCGCCGGTGCGCGAGAGTGTCGTCTTCACGCGGGGGGCCACCGAGGGCATCAACCTGGTGGTCTACACCTGGGGCCGGGGCAATGTCCAGGAAGGCGACGAGATCCTCCTCACCGAAATGGAACACCATAGCAACCTGGTGCCCTGGCAGCTCCTGGCCCAATGGAGCGGCGCCACGCTGCGCTACCTCGGCCTGCGCCCGGATGGCACGCTGCGCCTGGAGGACCTGGACGCGCTGCTGACGCGGCGCACGAAGGTGGTGGCGTTCACCCACATGTCGAACGTGCTGGGCACCATCAACCCGGTGGCGGAGATCGTGGCGGCGGCGCACCGGGTAGGCGCCGTGGCGCTCGTGGACGGGGCGCAGAGCGTGCCCCACATGCCGGTGGACGCGCAGGCGCTGGACCTGGACTTCCTGGCCTTCTCGGGGCACAAGATGTGCGGGCCGACGGGGAGCGGCGCCCTCTACGGGAAGCGACACCTGCTGGAGGCGATGGACCCCTTCCTGGCCGGGGGAGACATGATCAGCTCCGTGTCGCTGGAGGGGGCCACCTGGAACGAGCTGCCGTGGAAGTTCGAGGCGGGCACCCCGAGCATCGCGCAGCAGATCGCCCTGGGGACCGCGGTGGATTACCTCAGCGACATCGGCATGGAGGCTGTCTTCGCGCACGAGCAGGAGCTGACGGCTTACGCGCTGGACCGGCTGGGCAGCATCCCGGGGCTGGAGGTGTACGGCAGCGCGCCGCAGCGCGGCGGGGTGATCTCCTTCAACGTCGAGGGGATCCACCCGCACGATCTGGCGCAGGTGCTGGACCAGGAGGGGGTGGCCGCGCGCGCCGGCAACCATTGCGCCCAGCCGCTGCACCGACGCCTGGGGCAGCCGGCATCCTGCCGCGCCAGCCTCTACCTCTACAACACGGAGGACGAGGTGGAGGCGCTCGTGCGCGGCATCCGCCTGGCGAAGACGTTCTTCGGGGCGTGAGGCACGGGATCGCCCTCGTCGTCGTCCTCGTGCTCGGTGGCCGCGAGCGGTCAGAGGGTCGGAGCTTGCCCGGCCCTTCCGAGGACGAGGAGGAGAGCGAGGCCGAGGACGAGGAGCGGATGGATGTCGCTGGAGAGCCTTTACCAACAGATCATCCTCGATCACTATAAGAACCCGCGCAACTTCGGGGAGGCGCCGGGATGCGCCGTCTCGGTGGAGCACGAGAACCCCCTTTGCGGCGATCACCTGAAGGTGGCGATCAACGTGGCGGACGGCCACATCACGGAGATCAAGTTCTCGGGGAAGGGGTGCGCCATCAGCCAGGCATCCGCCTCGATGATGACCGAGACGATGAAGGGCCGGCCGGTGGAAGAGGCCCGCAGCCTGGTGGAGGAGTTCCGCCGGATGATGCGGGGCGATCAGGAGTTCGCCGCATTGGACGAGGCGGGCGAGATGGAGGCGCTGAAGGGCGTGCTCCAGTTCCCGGTGCGGATCAAGTGCGCGGTGCTGGCCTGGGACGCGCTGGAGAGCTGCCTCCGCGGCCTGTGATGCAAGCGATCCAGGTTCCCCGGCGCGGGGCGGAACCCGCGCCCTACGGTACCCTGTCGTAGGGCGCGGGTTCCGCCCCGCGCCGGATCCGTCAGGGTTTCGCGTATGCGCGGCATGAGGCATCAAGCAAGGAGGGCATGGCGTGAGCGAGACGATGGTGGCGGCGCCTCCCGGCGAGGAGACGATCCGCGAGGCGCTGAGGGATTGCTGCGATCCCGAGATCCCGGTCAACATGGTGGACCTCGGCCTGCTCTACGGCGTTGAGGTGGGCCCGGAGGGCCGCGTCCGCGTCGAGATGACGCTGACCTCGGTGGGCTGTCCGGAGGCGGAGAGCATGGTGGTGCAGGTGCGCGAGCGCGTCGAGGAGATCCCGGGCGTGACGTCGTGCGAGGTGGCGCTGGTGTGGACCCCCCCATGGGACCGGGAGATGATGACCGAGGACGGCCGCGTCATGATGCGGATCCTGGGCTTCGGATAGAAGGCGTGCAGTGGCTGGAGATCTACCACGAAGGCGTGGGAACGGGAAGGTGCGGACGGGCGGCGCACGGGTGCTCGACATGGTCGAGC
Organism: Armatimonadota bacterium; assembly: GCA_016199585.1. GTDB lineage: Bacteria > Armatimonadota > JAAZEB01 > JAAZEB01 > JAAZEB01 > JACQGM01. The sequence continues at coordinate 5,017 of JACQGM010000289.1, read as the reverse complement.
TGTACCGCGCGGCGCTGCGGGCCGATGCGAACGACGCCCGGGCGCACCGGGGCCTGGCGCTGACGCTGATGGCCCGGGCGGGCGAGACGGGCCGATACCCGGACGAGGCGGTCGCGGCGCTGCGGGAGGCCGCGCGCCTCGATCCCGGCGATGCCTTTGCGCGCCTCTCCCTCGGCGTCTGCCTTTCCCAGCGGGGGGATCTGGACGCGGCCATCGGGGCCTGGCGGGAGGCGGCGCGTCTGGTGCCGGATGAGCCGCTATCCCACTCCTTCCTCGGCGACGCCCTGGCGCGTCTCGGCCGATGGGCGGAGGCGATCGTCGAGTACCGCGAGGCGGTGCGCCTGCAGCCGGACCAACCGTCCCACCACTATAACCTCGGCGTGGCGCTGCGGCGCGAAGGGATGACCGCGGAGGCGATCCTGCACCTCAGCGAGGCCGCTCGCCTCAACCCCGACCAGGCCGAGGCCCACCACGCCCTCGGCTGGGCCCTCAGCGACGCCGGACGATCCGAGGAGGGCATCCGCGCCTGGCAGCGGGCGCTGGAGATCAGCCCGGATCGGGCCGATTGGCGCAGCGACCTCGCGCTCGCGCTCCTGCAGCACGGGCGCGTGGCGGAGGCGCTGGCCGAGCTGCAGGCGGCCGTCCGCGCCGAGCCAGGGCTGGCTGAGGCTCACCTGCGCCTGGGGCTGACGCTGCGCGTCTCCGGGCGCGCCGAGGAAGCGATCGCCGCCTACCGGGAGGCCATCGGATTGCGGCCCGAGGACCCGGATGCCCACCACAACCTGGCGAACGCGCTCTACGAGTTGGGTCGCGATGAAGAGGCGGCGGCGGAGTACCGGGAGGAGATCCGTCTCCTGCCCGGACGCGCGCAGGCGCACGTGGGCCTGGGGAACGCGCTGGAACGTCAGGGCGACGCGGCGGGCGCCATCGCCGCCTACCGCCGCGCCACGGAGGTGGATCCCGACGACGCCATGGCCCACTACAACCTTGGCATCGCCCTGGCGAACCAGGGTCGGGCGAGCGAGGCGGCGGAGGCCTGGCGCCGGGCGCGGGCGCTGGGAAACCCGGTGTGGTCGGCGCGGGCGGGGGAGCGGCTGGGGCAGGGGCCGTCGGGTACGGCTTGACGCTGCGGCGCCGCTCATGGTATCTTGGGTCGGGAGCGCACCGGGAAGGGAGTGGCTTGCATGAGCCGAACGTTGAGCGTCGCCGAAGCAAAGAGCTCGTTCTCAGCAGTCGTAGACCGGGTCGCATCTGAGCGCGACCGGGTGATCATCAGCCGCCGCGGGAAGCCGTTGGCGGCACTCATACCGTTGGAGGAACTCGAAGAACTGGAGCGGCTGCGTGCGGCTCAGGGGGCTGAAAGCCTTGCGGCCGTCGCCGGGCAGTGGGAAGGCTTCGAGGAGATCGTGCCCTTTGTCGAGGACGCCTACGCCTCGCGGCAGCGGACGGCAGGTCGCTCGGTCTCCCTGGAGTAGTACCGTGTACCTCTTCGATACGGACATTGTCACCCACCCGCTGAAGCCACGACCCCAGTCGGCACTGGTGACCCGTCTGTCGGCGTTGGGCAAGGAACAGCAGCACATCAGCACGGTCACGCTGGGTGAGATCATCTACGGCGCCCTTCGCAGTCCTCGGCCTTCGTACCACCTGGCGCGACTGCAGCAACTCGTGCTGCCGCGCGTGCAGGTGCTCCCTTACGACGCCGACGCGGCGCACCGGTACGGCGCCATACGCGCCGAGCTTGAGAGGAGCGGACAACCCCTGGCCGACCTGGACCTCCAGGTCGCAGCGATCGCCCTTTCGCGAGGGCTGACTCTGGTTACGGGCAACACCCGCCACTTCGAGCGCGTGCCGGGCTTGCGGGTAGAGAACTGGCTCGCCAAGACCGCGCCACCCGGCGCGTGAGGGCATCGGGGTGAGGGCCGGCGGCTGCCCGCCGGTCTGCGCAAGTCGGCGCTAGGAGACCCGGTGTGGTCGGCGCGGGCGGGGGAGCGGCTCGGGGACCCACAGCAGGGCATGTGAGGGAACCCGGTATCGGGCGACGCCGAGCGTTCCTCCTGGCGACTACCCACGCGCGGTGGCCGGGAGCCCACTGGCGCCCCTTGCTCTTGACGGCCATCCTCCCGGCGTGCTATCCTCCGCTCAGCGAGGTACCCCCTGGAGGGCAGGATGAACCGGCGATGGATGCGCTATGGAGCGCCGCTGCTGTTGGTCGCGAGTGGGGCGTGGCTGTGGCGGGTGGGGGTACGGGTGCCGCTCGGTTTCCATGTGCGCGTGAGCCGTGACCCGAAGGATGCCCAGGTTCAGGTGCTTCTGTACCCGGCACCTGTCCGGAGATGTGGCACGTCAACCGACGGGCGAGTACTCTTCGCTGTTGTTGCCGGGTGGCCTCCCCCCCGCCGTCTGCCGCCCCGATCCACACCGGAGGACACCTGGGAGGATACACTGCTGTGCTCTTGGGACTTGGTGGACGGTAAGCCGATCGGATGGACACCGGTGCCGAGGATCGAATCGGTATGGCCGATCCCCCCTGAAGAGCGCCTTCTGGCGTGCGGGAACGGTCACCAGATCTGGGACCCGGACCAGAAGGAATGGGCATCTGATCTGCTCTTCTGGGACGCCGCAACGGCTCATATCACGAGGCGAGCGCGCCTCCCGGCAGGTCGTTGGGTATTCGGACTGACGGGTTCAGCGGACGGGCGAACTGTCATGAGTGTGCTCACGCCGAAGATCGCGTACGATGAGGAGGAAGTGGCGGTCTGGGACGTGCAAACGACTCGTCTGAGGGGCATGCTTCCGCACGGGCAGTGGTTGAGTGATCGCCCGCCTGCGGCGGGATCGCCGGATGGACGTTGGGTGGCGATGGGAGTCCTCTCATCCGTAGTCCTGTACGACACAGTTGCGTTGCGGCAACGGGTGCTCCGTGGCCTCGGTCCCTCGCGCTATCCGATAGACATCTGCTTCTGCACAGACAGCAGGCTTGTGGTCGCCGCCACCAGCCCGTACGCTCCTCCGTCCCAGACGGACGAGGCGTTCGTCTGGGACGTATACACGGGTGAACTCGTGCGCCGGGTCACGTGGCCAATGCCACGTGAGAGGGCTCTGCCGCTGTTCCTGGATGCCAGCACCCTTGCGGTAGGAGCGATCAAGGTGAACATCCGACTTCCGCATAGCCCACCGGAACGCCTGCTTCCGGTTGTGTGGCGAAGGTGCATCGGTCTCTACTCCCGGCCCGATGGGCTGGCGCTCTTTGCCGTTGACCACCGTCCGGACTGGCTCGAGCTATGGAACGTGCGCAGCGGCCAGCTTAGGTACCGGTGGCATGGTCTGGACAATGCGGCGGCTTGGTCCTATCGTCGGGTGCAAGGCGGACTCCTCGCAGTACGCCCTGGCCGTGTCACGATCAAGGTGCGCCGCCTGGAATACCCTGTCCAGCCGGAAGCTCCCGTCAGACGCCCGGTTGAGCTGCCGTAGGGCCATCGCCGCGGTTCATTGCCGCTCGGCGGACAGCGCACACCACCGGGTCTGCCCGCTCCGTTCCTTGCCCAGACGTAGTGTGCTGCGCTCCGAGGCCACGAGCAGCCAGCCGGTCGTCGTCGGCGCAGTCATCGAGGTAGATAGTGAGACCGGTACTCACCGGCGTGCTGTGAGGCTGCATGTCACGGCCTCATTCTCGGCTCGGATCCACTCTTCATTCGCCTCGTAGTAGGCCAGCGCCTCGGCGACGGCCTAGATCGGCAGCTCGTAGTTGCGCGCGGTCTCCTCGACGGTGCTGCTATTCGCGCGCATCACCGCAACCAGGTGTGACGCAAGCATGTTGCGTCCCTTCAGCCCAAGCTGTCGGGGCCACCGCTTGTAGGGCTTCGCCTCCAAGTACTCGTACCCGACCAGCGCCCGTGGGGCCGTGGAAACCGCCATCGGCTGTGCCTCCCTCGCCTCTTCTGCCCACATTATACCCGGTACCGCGGCGGAGCGCAACTCTTCATCGTCGTTGACAGCAGCCGCCCGCGCCGCTACAATGGGGTCGAAGGGGAGTGCGCGATGCCCGTTCTGAGCGACTACAAGATCGTCCTCTACTGCCAGCCGGATGGCTCGTGGGTCGCCTACGTGCCGGCAATTGAGGGCTGCCATGCCGTCATGCCCGCGCGCGAGGATGCGTTGAGGGAGCTGGAGGACGTCTTTGAGATGATCCGCGCCGAGCACGCGGCGGAGGGCCGGGCTCTGCCCGCCGATGTGGAGCTGGTGCATGCCTGAAGGCAAGGCTTCCGAGTTCCAGCGCGTCGCCCGGGGGCTCGGTTTTTCACCCGTGCGGCAGACAGGGAGCCATCAGCGCTGGCGCCACACGGATGGCCGTGCCACCACCATCCCGATCCACCCGAGCGCCACCATCACGCCGCCCCTCTTCTACATCATCCTGCGCCAGTTGGGCATCAGCGAGGACGACTTCAACCGGCTGAAGTAGCACCGAGCCGGGCACACCGCGTTCATTTGCGGTTGCTCAGGAGTCCTACCGCCGCCCCGCGCGCGCACCGGCCTTCCCCCGCTTCGCCGCCGAGCGGCCCCCGTCGCGACCCTCGGCGCCCGGCAGCACCTTCTTGATGCGGATGATCTCGTCGCGGATCTCGGCGGCGCGCTCGAACTCCAGCGCCCGCGCGGCCTCCTTCATCTCCTTCTCCAGCTCCGCAAGAGTGATCATCAGCTCGTCGAGGGGCATCGCATCGCTGATGTGGAGGCTGCGCGGACGGTACTCGGCACGGCCATCGGCCACCTTCTTCGCCTCGATGATGTCGCGCACGGCCTTCTGGATGGTGGCCGGGGTCACGTCGTTGCGGGTGTTGTGGTCCACCTGGAGCTTGCGGCGGCGGTTGGTCTCGTCAATGGCCCGGCGCATGGACCCGGTGACGCTGTCCGCGTACATGATCACCTTGCCGCTCACGTTGCGCGCCGCCCGCCCGATGGTCTGGATCAGCGAGGTCTCCGAGCGCAGGAAGCCCTCCTTGTCGGCGTCCAGGATGGC
>JACQGM010000287.1 GCA_016199585.1 Armatimonadota bacterium | reverse complement strand
CCCTGCAAATCGTACTCACACATCCTGAACTGTTACGGGCACGGCTCCGGGCTTGTGAAGAGTCGCCGCTTGTGCTGCCCCCTTCACGTGCATGCCTCATGTCACGCAAGTCCAGCCACACGACGTGCATCGTGAAGACGCCCAACACACCGAGTGCATACGGCCTCCTCAAGAGCCACAGCAGGAAAGCCAGCGCCCCTGAGACCAGGATCTGAGCCCGCTCCGCCGCAGTCGATGACCGTCTCCATTGGATCCATCCCACCATGAGCATGAACAGAAACGAGGCCCGCAGCCCCGCGGCAGTAGTGTGCTCGGCTGCCCCAAGGGTCAACAGACCCAGCCCCCACAGCGCAGCAATGCCCGCGATCGACCACCCAAGACGGTAGAGGCGACGCTCGACGGCTTCTCGCATGTACTGAACACCCCCTCCCCTTCTGCGCTCTCTGGGTGGGTTCTCAGACGGATTGGGTTTCACGGCCGCAAGGTCCACCCACGGACGGGGAACCCACGCGCCTCCCCAAGGGACTGACGATGCTCGTCCTCCGATTGTTCGGGTGGGGGGTGACACGCCTGCGGTCGCCCTCAAGGCCCGTGCGGAGGTCCCGCTTGCCGTTCGGGCTGATGCCGCGGACCGGCGCCCGCGCCCGTTGGTACGCCCGCGGCCGGCGGTCAGATCACGTGGATCCCCTCGCGGCGGATGGAGAAGCGCACCGGGTCGCCGGGGGCGAGCGCCAGCGTCCGGTAGGCCCGGGCGGGGAAGCGTACCTCCAGGGCCGGCGCGCCGGCTCCCGCGCCGCCCACCTGGACCAGCAGCAGCCGGGTGCCCCCGCGCAAGTCGTTGCGCGCGATCCGCCCCGAAAGGACGTTGTCCTGAACCGCGGGGCTGAGCGGGCGGTCGGGGTAGAGCACCTTCACCTCTTCGGGCCGGATGCAGAAGGTGACGGCGCGCCCCGGCTCGGCGCTCCGCGGCGGCGCCACCAGCCGCGCGCCCCCCCAGGCGAGGGTGAGACCCTCGGCGGAGACGGATGCCACGCGCCCCTCGAAGACGTTCTGGGTGCCCAGCAGCCGCGCCACGTTGGCCGTCCAGGGCCGCCGGAACACCTCCTCGCACGTGCCCGCCTGTTCCAGGGTCCCCTCGTGGAGGATCGCCAGCCGGCTCCCCACGGCGAAGGCGTCCTCGATGTTGTGAGTGACGTAGACCACCGGGATCCGCAGCTCCCGCTGCAGCGCCACCAGCTCCTCCTGCAGTCGCTGGCGCACGGCGTGGTCGAGCGCCGAGAAGGGCTCGTCCATCAGCAGGGCGCGCGGCTCGGTCAGCAGCGCGCGCGCGATGGCGACCCGCTGCTGCTGCCCTCCCGAGAGCTGGTGCGGCGCGCGGTCGCCGAGTTCCTCCAGGCGCATCCGCTTCAGCATGGCGCGCACTCGGCCGTCCAGGGCGGCGTCGCGGCGGGCGCCGAAGGCGACGTTCCCGGCCACGGTGAGGTGCGGGAAGAGGGCATACTCCTGGAAGACGTAGCCGATCCGCCGCCGGTGCGCGGGCACGGCGTGGCGGCGGCCCTCCTTCATCTCGAAGAGCGTCTCGCCATTCAGCCGGATGAAACCCCGGCGGGGCGTCTGCAGCCCGGCGATGCACTGCAGCGTCGTCGTCTTCCCCGACCCGGAGGCGCCGAAGAGCACCAGGATCTCATCATCCACGCGGAACGCCACGCGGAGGTGGAACTCGCCCAGGTCGTGCTCGATGCTCAGCTCCAGCACGCTACCCCTGCTTCCCGCGCTGCACCCGCCCCGCCGCGATGAGCGCGCCCAGGCCGATCAGCGTCATCAGTCCGACCATGACGTTCGCCGCCCGCAGGTTGTTCATCTGGACGGCGTCGTAGATGGCGAGGGGGAGGGTTTGGGTGCGCCCGGCGATGTTTCCGGCGACCATCAGCGTCGCCCCGAACTCGCCGATGGCGCGGGCGAAGGCGAGGACGAGTCCGGCGAGGATCCCCCGCCGCGCCAGCGGCAGAGTCACGCGCCGGAGCACCTGCCACTCCGAGGCGCCCAGCGTGCGCGCCGCCTTCTCGAGTACCGGATCCACGCTCTCGATGGCCGCCTTGCTCGGCGTCACCATCAGGGGAAGCGAGACGACGCCCGCGGCGATCACCGCGGCCCCCCAGGTGAGGAGCAGCCGCGCGCCCAGCAGCCCCTCCACCGGGCCGTGCCGCCCCAGGAAGAGGAGCAGGTAGTAGCCGACAACGCTCGGCGGCAGCACGAGCGGCAGCATCACGAGGGTCTCGACCACCGCCTTGCCCGGGAAGCGCCCCCGCGCGAAGAGGACCGCCAGCGGCAGCCCCACGAGCAGCACCGCGGCCGTCGCCGCCAGCGACACCTTCAGCGAAAGGTACAGCGGCTGCCAGCTCATCGCTCCGCCACCCGGAACCCATAGCGCCGCAGCACGCCCTTCCCCTCCCGGCGGAGGAAGGCGGCGAACCGGCGCGCCTCCGCCTCGCGCCGCGTGCCCCGGACGACGCACACCATCTGCTCGATGGGGCGGTGTAGCTTCTCCGGCACCAGGGCGTGGCGCAGCTTCGAAGTGACGACCAGGGAGTAGGCCACGATCCCGGCATCCACGGTGCCCGTCTCCACGTACTGCACCGCCTGGCGGACGGTATCGCCGGTGACGATCCGCTCCTTCAGCGTCTCCCACAGCCCGCCGGCCTGCAGCGCCTGGCGGGCCGCCACGCCGTAGGGCGCGTGCTGCGGGTTGGCGATGGCGATGCGGCGGATCTCCGGCGCCGCCAGGTTGTGGAGATCGGCCAGCTTGACGCGGCTGCCCGGGGGAACGCAGAGCGCCAGCCGCCCGAAGGCGTAGGTGCGCGCGGTGCCGGGCACGACCAGCTTCCGGCGCGCCAGGTCCTCGATGGAGGCGCGGTCGGCAGCCACGAAGAGATCCACGGGGGCGCCCTGCTGGATTTGCGCGGCCAGCTTCTGCGTGGCGCCGAAGTTCAGGTCCACGCGGATGCCGGTCTTTCGGGTGAAGTCCCGGGCGATCTCCGGCAGCGCCAGGGAGAGGCCGGCTGCGGACGAGACGGTGATGGCGCGCGGCGGCGCGGCCGCCCGCGCGGCGCCCGCCGCCAGCGCCGCAAGGGCGAGGAGATGGAGACACCTCGACCTTCTCTTCGCTCCCTCCATGTCTCGCGCCCTCGCCCTTCCCGGGCAGCGCCGTGAATCCATCCTCGCGCCCCCTACTCTTCAGGATTCCACTCCCGGTTCCGCGTTCCTGGCGGTTCGCCCGGCCGTTTGGCGGAATCGCTGGTGGGTAACTCCGTCCCGACACCTTCTCGGGAAGGAGGGGACAGACGTGATCGGTTCATTGGCACATCGGAGCATTGATTACATCGTCGGCGTCGCGTTGATCCTGGCCCCGTTCCTGTTCGGGTTCTCGGACGTCGCCTCCGCGACGTGGGTCGCGATCCTCGTCGGCGCCGTGGTGATCCTGTACAGCCTGTTCACGAGCTACGCGGCCGCGATGGACCGGCCGGTCCCGTTCGCGAGCCACCTGACGACGGACCTGATCGCCGGCATCTTCCTGGCGATCTCGCCGTGGTTGTTCGGCTTCTTCAGGTTCTCGCTGAACGTGTGGCTGCCGCATCTGCTCGTGGGACTGGCGGTGGTGGTGGTTTCGCTCTTCTCAGTACGGGTAGCCGCCGGGCGCACGGCCACGGCCGGCCAGCTCGGAGGAGAGGCACCGCCGGAGGAGGACCAGCGTCCTCTTCGCTGATACCCGGGACGCACGGGGCGCCCCGTGCGTCCTGGAAGGAGGCCGGCGGCACCACGGGGGCCAACGAGAAGGGACCGCGCGGTGCCGCCGGTCCCCGACTTGGGCGGCCCGCCTCACCCGGTGGCGAGGCGCACCCAGTCGGGGAGCGGCCTCCCGACTTGGGCGGCCCGCCTCACCCGGTGGCGAGGCGCACCCAGT
>JACQGM010000283.1 GCA_016199585.1 Armatimonadota bacterium | reverse complement strand
TACCCTGCCTGCCTATGGTGAACACCACAGCGTGCCGGTCCGAACTCGGCGCCTGAATGGTGAAAGTCGAGCTAAGGTGGTGGAGTAGGTGGAGTAGGTGCGGACGGTCACTTCGATGACGGCGTGGTGGCAGAGGACCACGGCGGAGCCCTCGCTCCCCGGCTCGCCCCCGCCGCTGACGGCCTGGTAGTCGTTCCGGGGCATCCGGGGCAGGCTCGCCCGGTTCACGCTGTTCCCGAGGGAGCGGTTCGTCCGCAGCTTCTCCCCTATCGCGTCGGTGAGGGTCCGCCAGGTCTTCGCGGTGTTCGCCTTGTGGCTGTGGGGCATCCACCCCTCGATATGCACCGTGTAGTGCTCGAAGGAGTGCATCTCCGCCGCCCGCTGCCCCGGTATCGGGTGGGTGTTCTCCTCGACGCGCGTCACGTCCAGCTCCCGGTACGCTTGCCAGGGCCGGGGGTTCTCCGCCCACGTCGCGGCGCCGCCGGGTCGGTCGGCCACCTTCCCGATGCCCGGAATGGCTTGCAGGAGCGCCTGCACGCTCTCGATCACGCTCTCTTGGCTCATCGGCGTCGCGCCAGGTAGGCGCCCACCTGCCCCAGGGCGCCCTGGAAGATGCGCCGCACGCGCGGCTGGGTATCGCGCAGCGCCCGCTCGAAGACGCGCTGAGCGCGCGTGCCGGGGTGATACGCGCTCCTGGCGAAGATCGTGCGCCCCCGCTGGGTGAAGCGGAGGGCGCGGGCGGTGCGCGCACGAATCATGTGGGGCCTGGTGCCCAGCTCGACGTATCGGATCACCTGTTCCGCGCCACGGGCGCGCACACCGAACCGCACGCGCCCTCCGCCCGTTTCCGCGAACGGCTCCAGGGCGCGCACCGGCGCTCCCGTGCGCCGGGGGAAGCGCCCCCAGACCTCGGAGTGTAGCTCGCGCGCGGCGAGGGTGGCCGCCTGGCGCAGGATGCTCTCGACGTAGGCATCCGCCTCGGCGAAGACCTTCTCGGCGGCGGCCAGCTCGGGGCAGGTGATCTTAATCTCGAGCATCTTCAGGCTCCACCGCGGCGACCAGGCACCCGCAGAACACCCGTTCGCTCAGGGGCAGCCCCGGATCGTTGGGATACCGGGGCCGGTGCCGGCCCACCCGGAACCGCTCCGCGTGGAGCACCGTCTGTCCGTCGGCGGCCAGGTGCGCCGGCCGCGGCTGCCGCGCGTTGTGCCGGGCGTGGACCCACCGCTTCCGCATCCGGGGGAAGTCGGCGGCGATCTCTTCCATCCGGGCCAGCGTGGCGAGGTTCGCGGCCCGGGGGAGCTCGGTGTGGGCCACCGCCCGCGCGCGCCCCCCCGCCGCTCGGAACGGCCCCACGGGGCTGAGGTACGCCTCGATCTCTCCTGCCAACTCCTCGGGCGTCTTCCCGGCGGCGTAGGCCATGCGGACGCGCCGGGTGATCTCGCGTCGCAGGTCGCCGGTGATCCCGTCCCACACCTGCGCGTGATAACGCGCCAGGTGCTGCCGCGTCAGGTCCGGCAGGAGAAACCCTCTCGGGGGCTGCTGCCCCGGCGTGCCCAGGGCGGCCCCGGCCCGGACGGCCTTCGGCAGCGCCGACGCCAGCGCCCCGGAGAGTTCCTGCCGGGCCTCCTCGCAGGTGCGCTGCGCCGCGCGCGCCGCGTAGACGATCCCCTCGGCGGGGTCCTCGGGAGCCTGCGCCAGGCGCTCTCGGAATCGCCCCGGGGCGCGGGTGAGGATGCCGTCCAGGGCGCGCGCCGTGGAGTCGGCCAGGCGCGCCAGCCCGGTCACAACGCGCTGGGCGGGGTGGGGGAGGGGAGTATCGGCCACGCGAGGCCTCCTGTTGACAGTCTGTACTAAATCTGATACAATAGGGGCATGTTAGGCCAACCCGCGCCGAAGCCGCTCGCCTTCATCGGCACGACCGAGGAGGATCTGCGCGCTTTGCCGCGAGAGGTGCGCCGCAAGATCGGTTACGTCCTCTACCGGGCGCAGGTCGGCGGCAAGTCCATGAACGCCAAGCCGTTGGCGGGCTTTCATGGGGCGGGCGTGGTGGAAGTCGTCGAAGACTTCTCGACGGATACCTACCGGGCCGTCTACACGGTGCGCTTCGCGGGCGTGGTCTACGCGCTGCATGTCTTCCAGAAGAAGAGCCGGCGCGGGATTGCTACGCCCCGGCAGGATATGAAGCTGATCGAGCAGCGACTGCAAGACGCGGAAGAGCACTACCGCGAGCATTGGGGGCGATCAAATGGCGAAAGTGACGATGAGTAGCGGTAACGTCTTCGCGGACCTCGGATTGCCGCACCCCGAGGAGGCCCTGGCAAAGGCGGACCTGACCGGGCGCATTCAGGACGTGATGGACGCCGAGGGGCTGACCCAGGAGCAGGCGGCGGCACGGATGGGTATTCCGCGCCCGGCGCTGACCAGACTGCTGGGAGGCGACACGCGCGGCTTCAGCCTGGACCGGCTATTCCGCTGCCTGAAGGCGCTGGGGCAGGACGTGGAGATCCGCGTGCGCCCCAAGGCGCCCGGCGAGTCCGGCCGCCTGTCCACGGTGGTCGAGGCGCTGCCCGGCGGGTGGGCGCCGGCTGCCTGATGCGGCATCGCCGCGGTAGAGCGTCACCCCCGGCGCCTCGAAGTAGGGCCTCTAAACGGCTCCGGCCCCACGGACCAGGACCGGGTATAGCCCCAGCCCCGCTCCGCCTGCTGGATCATCGCCTTGCCGCAGGCGTGGCACTGCTCCTGCTGCGTGCGCCGCTCGATGGCCCCCGCCTCGATGGCCGGGCCGCTCCTGCCGGCCGCCGGGTTCGCCAGCTCCAGGAGGCACAGCCCCGCCGCGTGCATCGCCGTCGCCTCGAAGTGCCGGGCGGGAACCGTGTCGCTGTAGTCGTCCAGCGCGTGCTCCGCGGTGTAATAGAGGCGCGCGGTGTCTCCCGAGACGGGGAGGTCGGCGGTGAAGCGCCACTTGCCCCGCCGCTCGTCAATCGCGAGGCCCGCCGCCAGGTCCAGCCACTCGCGCGTCTGGAGGCTGTCATCCACCGGGAACTCGATGCCCTCGAACTGCGAGAACTCATTCACCCAGTCGGGCGGGATGTCGTACTCCCACTCGCTCTCCGTGAGGACCTGCTCGCGCAGCAGGCGCCGGGGTATTCCCCGGGAATACTGGCGCACCGCCGCCATGGCGTTCTCGCGGTACTGGCGCTCGGAGAGGTGCCCGGCGGCGTCCTGCACCGGGCTGGCGAGCAGGAGGTCCTGGATGCGCCGCACCCACCGGTTCAGCTTGCTCACGGCCGGCAGGAGCGAGATCGCCCCGGCGCGCACCAGGGTATCGGTGCTCGCGCCGTGCGTGACGGTGATCGTCAGGGCGTTAGGTGTAGTCTCCCGCCGCCCGCGCGCTCGTATCCCACTGATACCATGCGCTCCAGGTGCCCGTGGCCTCGTCGCGCTTGTAGCTCCCGGCGGCGGCGTTGACGAGGCGCGCCCCGGTGCTGTCGTAGAGGCTGCACGTCACCGCCGTCACGGAGACGGAGACTTCATCCCCCGTACCCGGCTCGGTAGCCTGGAAGCTCTCCTCGATCCGCTGGTTCGTGCCGATCCGCCAGGCGAGATCGCCCCCCTCGCGCCGGAAGGTGTAGGAGGGCATCGGCTACTTCCTGGCCCGGCGCGCGGGCTTCGGCGCGGCCACTCCTGCCGACGCGGTGCCGGGCGCTGCCGCCGGGTCCACCGCCGGCGCCGGGGGATGGAGGGCGCGCGGCGCCTCCAGTTTGGCGCGCACCTGCCCGACGAGCGAGTCGTGCGCTTCCTGGAACTCCTCGCGCTCGGCGCGCAGGTGCTCCGCCATGTCGCGGTACTCGCCGGCCAGCGCCTTCTCCTGGCGCAGGCCGGCGCGCAGCCCCTCGCACTCGGCGCTCAGTTCCTGGATCTTCCCGGTGGCCGCCGCCAGGAGGTCTTCCGCCTCCCGCAGGCCGCGCAGCGCGTCGGCGGCCACCAGCTCCATTCCCTCGGGCACCTCCGGGGCGGGGTCGGCCGCGTTGCCGACATTCGTGTAGACAAGCTGCCCGTCGCGAAGCTGCACCCCGAACGCCTGGTATTCCGCGGAGCGGTGCGTGTTGTAGGCGTTGATGATCCGCCCCGGCAACACGACGCGCTCGCCCGGCTCTCTCTCTCGTGCCACGTCTCTCCTCCTTCAGTCGGGTGAGGGGGGGGGCCGGGAGACCCCGGCCCCCGAACGGTCTAGGTGAACGTGATGGCGCCGCTGGGCGCGAGCTTGCCGTTGGGGAGCACGAGCACGAGATAGAAGCTCTTGGCTCCCGACTCCGTGATGTTGATGTCGACGTCGCCGTCGGCTTCCGAGACGAGCTCGAACGCCTTCGCCGCCCCGAGGCTCGTCTCCGCGGAGTCGTTGAAGGCGGCGGTGGTGAGGTCGGAGCCGTCGGTGATGTCGTCCGTGTTGGCGGTCCAGTCGCCCGCGTTACTCTCGATGGCGATATAGCCCAGGGAGAGGTTGCCGGCGTCTGGGGAGGGGAGGGCCGCCAGTGCCGCAGGCGCATCGGCGCATGCCTGCGGGCTCGCCGGCACCTTGGCGGAGATCGTGCCGGCGGCGTTGATCTGGACGAACACCGGGTCCGTGACGCGGGCGGCCGTCGCGCTGCTCGGCACCTCTCCGGTCCAGGTGACGCGCATCCCGCTGCTGTAGAGGTCGTCGGTGGTGTAGTTCACCTTGGGGATCGCGAGGGAGTCGCGCACGGTGGTGAGGGGCGTGACCCGGCCCGCCAAGCGGGTGGGCGTCGGCTCCTTGGCCAGGATGCGCGCCAGCCATTCCTCGGGCACCGTGTAGCCGCCGGAGGTATCGGCGCCCTCCTGGAGCGTCTTCTGCTCCAGGTTCGTGAGCGCGCCGAAGGGCAGGCGCAGGTACTTGTGAAAGGTGGGGTTGCAGTCGGCCTGGCGGAGCGCCTGGAGGGTCTTCGCCTCCATCAGGCCCTCGCCGATCTGGAGCACCTCGACGCGCTTGCCGCTGCCGTCAAGGATGGTCTCTCCCGCCGGCTTCATCCCGAGGAAGGTGACGCCGCCGGGCCCGGGGTGCCCGCCGGGAAGCGCCGCCGGGGTCTCGATGAACTGCTCCAGCCCGGCCAACTCCTGCCGGACCTGCGCCACGTCCGCTTCCCGCGTGAGCTGCCCGCGCAGCCCGTTCACCTCGTCGCGGAGCGCCTTCATCGCCGAAACGTCTTCGGCGGAGTGGCTCTCCTTGTTCACGAGCTTGTCCAGCTCGCCCGCCTTCGCCTTCAGGGCGTCGGCCAGGGCCTTGATCTTCTCGCTTATTGCTGCCATGTGTGGGGGATTTCCAGGGAGGCGCGCCCGACCGTCGCCTCCGCTCCGATAACGGCGGCTCGGCAGGATGCCAGGAGGGCCTTCGCCTCGGCGTCCGGCTCGGTCTCTTCGAGCATCTCGCGCATCATGGCGACGGCCCGCTCCACCATCTCGCTCATCTCGCTCAGCCGCTGGCGGTTGCGGGCGCTCATGACGCGCCCCGCTTTCGCCGCGCGCAGCTCGCGGATAGCGTTCATCCGGTCTGTCCACCCCTGCACGGCAGCACGCACCGCGGCGGTGTGGTCCTCCATCGTGAGCTCACCAGGGGATCCCATATCTTTCGTCTCCTGCGTCACGTGGGCCGTCTCGTCGCGGTCGGCCTCGCGCACGCGCTGCTCCGTCTCCGAGAGGGGAAGAGCCTCCTTCTCGGGTGGATCGGCTTCCGCGCCGTCTTCGTCCAGGAGCGACTTCACGGAGACGGCGGAGGTTCTCGGTTCAGCAGGCGTGGGTGTCAGCGATGCGTCCAGGCCCAGGGGCCAGCGCGTGATCTCGTGCGCCTCGCCCACCTTCTTCCGCTCCACCAGGTGGGCGGCGGTGCCGCTGGAGAGGTCCAGCTTGCCGGCCTTGACCATTTCCCAGATCGCCTGTTCGTACTCGTCGCGGAGCTTGGGCTGCGCTTCCATCCAGACGCCCACTTCATCCACCTCCAGCTCGGCGACGGCTTCCCCGGGGGGGCGCTTCCCCACCTTCTTGTCGGTGCCGTGGTGGTAGTAGGTGTGGTGCGCCCCTGAAGCTGGACACATGGGATAACCAATGCTATGATGTCCAAGACAGGAGC
>JACQGM010000282.1 GCA_016199585.1 Armatimonadota bacterium | reverse complement strand
CTTGCTGGCGGGCGTGGCGATGAGCGCCCTCCTCTCGGCGGCGATGTCGCTGATCATCTGGGTCAGCGACGATGCCGAGGTGGTGAGTCACGTCTACTTCTGGATGCTGGGTGGCTTCAACCGCGCCGACTGGGTGCGCGTGAAGGTGGCGCTGCCGTACGCGCTCCTCGGCGCGGCGCTCTGCTGGCTCTACGCGCGCGACCTCAACGCGCTCCTACTGGGAGAGGAGAGCGCCCTCCACCTGGGGGTGGACGTGGAGCGCGCCAAGCTGGTCGTGCTCACCGGGGCTTCGCTCGCCAGCGCGGCGGCGGTGTCGGTCTCGGGGATCATCGGTTTCGTCGGGCTGATCGCCCCGCACCTCGTGCGCCTCGTGCAGGGGCCGGACCACCGCGCGCTGATCCCGTCGTCCGCGCTGCTCGGGGCGCTCTTCCTGGTGGCGTGCGACACGCTGGCGCGCACGGCGTTCCCGCTCCGCGAGACACCCGTCGGGGTGCTGACGGCATTCACCGGCGTGCCGTTCTTTCTCTACCTGCTGCGGCGGTCACGCCGGGCGGGGGGATAGTGATTTCGGATTTCAGATTTCGGATTTCAGATTTCAGATTGACGGATGCATCCGCATCCGTGCGGTTGACGGCGGATACGATTGCCGATTGCCGATCGGCGGCCGAAGTCTGCAATCTGCAATCTGCGATCTGCAATCCCCTGGGGGCTATGGGCAAGATCATCTTCATCTTCGGGGGGGCGCGGAGCGGCAAGAGCCGTTACGCGCAGGCGCGGGCGGCCGAGGGCGGACCCCGGGTCACCTACCTCGCCACCGCCGATGCGGGCGACGCGGAGATGGCCGCCCGCATCGCCCGGCACCGGCGCGACCGACCCGGAGCATGGCGCACGGTGGAGGCGCCGCGCTCCCTCGCCGCGGCCCTGCGCCGGTGCGCCGCCGAGAGCGACACCGTGCTAGTGGACTGCCTGACGCTCTTCCTCAGCAATGCGCTGGCGGCGCCCGGCGCCGATCCGGAAGGCGCCGCCGCGGAAGCGCTGGCAGAGATGGACGCCGCGCTGGCGGCCGCCCGGGAGATGCCCGCGACGGTGCTGCTGGTGAGCAACGAGGTGGGGATGGGCCTCGTGCCGCCGTACCCGCTCGGCCGCGCTTTCCGCGACCTCGCCGGCAGCGTGAACCAGCGGGTGGCTGCCGCCGCCGATGAGGTGTACTTTGTCGCCGCCGGCCTCCCGCTGCGGCTGAAGTAACCAGGCACGCGATTTCTAATTGCATTGGCTGAGGGGATTGTGTTAGAATGCCTGCGGCAAGTTGCCCGGCTGCGACGGTGCGCCGCTTCGTGCTGGCCGTGCGGTTCCTCACCCGGCTGCCGATGCCCGGACCCGATATCGGGCACGAGGAATTGGGGAAGGCCGCGGCGTATTTTCCCATGGTGGGTCTGGTGGTCGGGGCGCCGGTAGCGGCGGCCGCCGCGGCGGTGGCTTCCCTCTGGGGGGATCCCCTGTTGGGCGGCGCGGCCGCGGTGGTCGCGAATGCCGTCATCACCGGCGGGCTCCACCTCGATGGCCTGATGGATACGTGCGACGGCCTCTTCGGCGGGCACACGCGGGAGCGGGCGCTGGAGATCATGCGCGACCCGCGGGTCGGCTCATTCGGGGTTCTGGGGGGCGGCACCGCCATTCTCGTGCGCTCCCTGCTCTCGGCCGGCTCGGGCACGGCGATTCCCTGGCAGGGAATCCTGCTGGCGCCGGTGGTGGGGCGGTGCGCGCTGGTATGGACGGTGGCATCGTTTCCCTATGCCCGCCCGGAGGGCACCGGGAAGGCGTTCTCGGGTGCCACCGGAGGCGCTCAGTGGGGGGTGGCGGCGGCCTGGGCGGCGGCCCTGTGCGCGGCCGTTGCCGGCGTGCCGGGCCTGGCCTGGCTCGGTGCGGGATGGCTGGTCGCAGCGGGCGTCGGATGGGGGATCCGGCGCCGGCTGGGAGGGCTGACCGGCGACAGCTACGGAGCCGTCACCGAAGTCGCCGAGTGGGTGGCGCTGGCAGCCGCCGGCCTGGTGCCGGGCGCCGGCTGCCCGCTCGGCGCCGCACTGAATGCCCGCCTCTAAACCCGAGCGGGTTCCGATCCGATAATACGATTGAGGAGCAGGGACATGGGCCGAAGCGTGCCGCCCCGGGCGCGCTGCCCTGTTCCCGGGCGCCAGCCAGTGATGCGACCCAGGCGATCTGGGTGGCAGCCCCCGAAGCGCGGGCGGCGCGCTTCGGGGGCTGCAGCCGAGAACCCCGGCAACGGGTTGGAAGGATAGGCGTCACGCTTGAAGATCCTGCGCATCGACTTCGAGGACGAGAAGGCCAGAATCACCATCTCCATGACGCGGCCATTCAATACCAGCGAGAAGCCTCATCTCGCGCGTGGACTTTTCCGGCTGCTTCCCCGGCTGAAGAAGCATCGCTGCTACAACGACGGCAATCTCACCTTTCAGCGTGAAGCCGCCTGCACCGAGATCGCCCACCTGATGGAACACCTCGTCCTCGAGCTGCAGGCCGTCACCCTCTGCGGCCGCGGCATCCGCGGGGTCACCTACTGGAACTGGAAAGAGGAGCCCACCGGGTGTTTCCACGTGGACGTGGACGCGCCCCACCCTGGGGTGGCGCTCGGCGCCGTGGCCCTCGCATGGCGCATCATCCGGGCCGTGGACGCCCGCCACCCGGAGTCGATCAACATCGAGCAGGAGCTGCGCACGCTGCGCACCATCGCCGCGCTGCCCCCCGCCGCGTTCCCGACGGCGCCGGTGCTGGACTTCGAGCGCTGGGAGGAAGAGTGGACCGGGCAAGTGGCCCACCTCGTGGGCGCACCGCCCGGCCCCACACTGGCCGGCGTGCCGGGCTAATCCTCGGCACTCTCCTGCACCCGCTGGCGCCGGGCCCGCTCCTCCCGGCCTTTCTTGCCGATCTGCGAGTAGAACTCCGGGCCGCGGGCATCGCGCACTGCCTCGCCCCCTTTGCGGCCAATCAGCGTGTAGAAATTGCTGCCGTACTTCTCCTTGACCCGCTCGCCACCCACCTTGCCGGCTGAGCGCGCCAGGTCCGGATTCGCGGCGAACCCCCCTTCGCGGTCGTGCGCGTGCGAACCCCGGTGCGCATCCGCAATCCGCGTCGCTCCCTCCGATCCTGGCTTCGGTCCCGGGCGCTGCTTCTGCTCTGCCATTGAGCCTGACCTCCTTCAGGTAGACCATTTCCATCGGAAGGGACAGCATCGGGCCGTCACTGCGTGCCAGGTGCGGCGCGCAACACCACCCTTCCCCGCCGCCACCGCCGCACGGGTGCGGCGGCGCACTGCACCTGCGGGTCACCAGCGCTTCATCGCAGCGTGTCACGCGACTTCCCGGCAGGGCCATACGGCCGCGTTGGTTCCGCCGCCGCAACGCGGCCCGACCCCGAACCGGCCTCCGCAAGCCGGAAGCCGCCAGGGCCGCCTGCCGGAAAGAGAGCCTCCGAGAGCCGATGCGACAGCCGTCCGCCGCGCTCACCGGGAGCGGCGAGCCGGAACCCGGGCCACCGCCGCCTCATGGCTCGCGCGTGGGCTCTCAGACCCCGATACGGCCTCACGCCGTGTCGGGTCGAATCACCGGAGCGGCGCTCTCCTCAACGCGCTGCTCCAGCTCTTCCTGCTTCTCCTGCGCGGCCTCGCGCCCCGCATCCACGGACGCGGAGAACCGGCCCCGCAGATCCTCGATGCCGCTGCGGGCCTGATCCACCGTCTCCTTGGCGCGCTCGCGCACCGTGCCGACCACCTCGCCCGCCCGCCCGCGCACGCTCCCGGCCACTTCGGTGGCCTTTCCCCGCGCGTCGTCGGCGAATTCGCCGGCCTTCTCTCCCACGCGCCGCCGCGCATCCACCCCGGCCATCGGGGCGTAGAGCAGCGCCACCGCGGCACCGATCAAGCCGCCGATGATCAGGCCGAGCGCAAAGTCTTTGCTGCCTTCGTTCACTTGCCGTTCCCTCCTCTCGGTTTCGAAAGCTCCTGCCATACCTCCAGGCTCTTACCGATGCCGACGCGAAGGCTGGCAAGGTTGATCGCCGGACTGGCGATGGCCTCCTGGACGATGGCCGATGTCGTGTCCACGCGCTGCGCGACCCGTTCGGCCACCTGCTCGCTGAGAACCGCGACGCGCTCGGCCTTCTGCCCGACTTCCGCAGTCACCTTCTCGGCGCGCTCGCTCACGGTGACCGCCGTCTCCTTCACCGTGTTCAGCACGCCCTCCGCCTGGTTGAGCAGCGGCCGCGCTCTCTCGTTGAGGCCGCGAACCTGCCGGTAGATGCCAACGGCGAGGGCGATCAGCACGACCAGACCGACGAGAATGGCGGCGGCGATGATGATGAGTGCGATCTGCGCCCAGGTATTCAGGCCCATGCTGTAGACCCCCTCCTACAGCATTCTAGCATCTTATACCCGGTCAGTCAAGCCGCCAAACGCTCCCTCCCCACCCTCGATCGCTCGGTGGCGCGCAACCACCCGGCACCTGCCTGTGTCTCACTACATGGTTGAGACGTGTATCTCACACAAATTCTCGGGGGATAGGAGTGAGTTGATGCGGATGAAGCGTTGGATGTTGCCGGCATGGGCTGCCGCGATGGCCCTGGCGGCGCTCGTGCCGCCGCTGGCGGCCCAGGGGTTTCTCTCAGGACCGGATCTTGAAGTCGCCGCCGCCGCCTCGGTAGACCGCGCGCGCCCCGGCGATACCTTCCAGATCGCCGTCGCGCTCGATCTCCCCGAGGGCGTTCACGTGAACGCGCACGTCCCCTCCAGCCCCGATCTCATCCCCACCACCGTCACCATCGCCGCGCCCGCCGGCCTTCGGATCGGCGCCATCACCTACCCGGAAGGGCGCGAGCTGAAGCTCTCCTTCTCGCCGACACCCCTCTCCGTCTATGAGGGCCGGACGGTGTTCCGGGCATCCGTCGCGGTGGCGCAGAGCGCCGCGCCCGGCGAGGCCAAGATCGAAGGCTCCGTGCGCGCGCAGGCGTGCAAGGATGATGCGTGCTTCCCGCCCCGGACGATTCCCTTCAGCCTGACGATCCCAGTGGCTCCTGCGGGGAGCGCGGTGCAGCCGGCGCGCCCCGATCTCTTCGGCAGCGGCTCGGCCCCGGCACCGCCGGAGGCGAGCGCCCCGACTTCGGGGGGTACGCCCGCGGCCGCGGCGGGGAGCCGCGCCCGCGCCCCGCGCCTCACCCGAGGCGTGTCGGCGTCGGAGTTCGTGCGGTGGCTTGAGACCGGCACCATCGACGCCCGCGACGAGGGCGCGGCGGGCCGCCTCGGAGGCCTGCTGCGCGGCGGGCGGTGGCTCCTGGCGCTGCCGCTCATCTACCTGGCGGGGCTCGCCCTCAACCTGACGCCCTGCGTCTACCCGCTCATCCCGATCACCATCGCCTACTTCGGCGGGCAGGCCGGCGGGAGCAAGGGGCGCACCGTCACGCTGGCGGCGCTCTACGTCCTCGGCATGGCGATCATGTACTCCGCCCTCGGCACCACCGCGTCGCTCACCGCGTCGCTCTTCGGCTCGCAGCTCCAGAGCCCGTACGTGCTGGCCGGGTTCGCCGCGGTGATGGTGGCCCTCGGGCTCTCGATGTTCGGTGTCTGGGAGATGCGGCTCCCCTCCGCACTCACCAGCCGCGTCTCGGCGCGCGCGGGGCATGTCGGTGCGGTGGTGATGGGCCTGCTGGTGGGCATCGTGGCGGCGCCTTGCGTGGGACCGGCCGTCGTCGCGCTCCTCCAGGTCGTGGGGCAGATCGGCAAGCCGGCGCTCGGGTTCGCCGTGTTCTTCTCGCTGGCGCTGGGCCTCGGCACGCCCTACCTGGTGCTCGGATCCTTCTCCGGATTGATCCAGAAGCTGCCCCGCTCCGGCGAATGGATGAACGCCGTGAAGCGCGTCTTCGGCCTGGTGATGTTCTGGATGGCGCTCTACTACCTGGGGCCGCTGTTGGGACCGAGGACGCACGCGCTCGCGCTCGGCCTCTACACCTTTGTGGCGGGGATCTACCTTCTCTTCCTCGATGCCACGGGGCGCGGCGCGCGCCGCTTCTTCCTGGCGAAGCGGGGGGCGGGAGCGGCGGCGGCCCTCGCCGCCCTGTGGATGGTCGTCCCGCGCGGCCAGGCGCGCGTCGGCATCCCCTTCGAGGCCTACAGCGAGGCGCGGGTGGAACAGGCGCTCGGCGAGGGCAAGCGCGTGCTGGTGGATTTCCGCGCCGACTGGTGCGCCGTCTGCAAGGAGATGGAGGCCACCACCTTTCGCGATCCCCGCGTGGTGGCCGCCACCCGCGACCTGGTGGCGCTCCAGGAAGACCTGACTCACGTGGACGACACGGAGGCCGAGCGTCTCCGCCGGGAGTACGGCATCGCGGGCCTGCCGCACATCGTCCTTCTCACCCCGCCGGTGAAGTAGCGTGGGGATGGCGCGGCCGGCAGCCTCGCCGGCCGCGCCATCCCCACGGGAGCCTCACTGCTCCGCCTGCTTGCCCTTCTCGATCAACTCGCGGACGCGCTGGCCGCCCTTGTGGCCGAGCTCCTCGTAGCCTTCGTGCCCGAGCTGCTCCTTGCGGACGCTGCCGCCCTTCTTGCCCAGCTCCGAGTACCCCTCGGGGCCGAGCTGCTTCTTGCGGGTGTTGCCCCCCTTGCGGCCGAGCTCCTCGTAGCCTTCGTGGCCCAGTTCCTCCTTGCGGATCTGGCCGCCGATGGGACCGCCCTTCTTGCCGATCTGCTCGTAGAACTCGCGGCCATGGCGCTCGGCGGTGGTTTCGCCGCCCTTGCGCCCGGCCTCGCGCACCGTCATCTCGTCCCTCTTCGCCACGGCAATCCCTCCCTACCCCACCGCAGCCGGCGCCACTCCCCGACACCGGCAAGCAGCCGTGAGAAGCCAGAAGCCCCAACCCCTGGCTCTGCTCGTGCCCTCTTACCCGGACGCCCTACGGTCCAAACCTTCGGGGGAGTGTGAAGTGGCGCGCGCTCGGGTAGCCGCTTCGGTAAGAGCTAAGGATGTATGAGTACGGGGTCAGGCAGGCGCCGCTCGGCATCACCTTGACACCCGACGGCGAGGCCGCCATGACCAGTTCGCTGGGGTGAATGAGCGGCTCACGGCGCTTCTTCCTGGCGAAGCGGGGGGCGGGAGCGGCGGCAGCCCTCGCCACCCTCTAGATGATCGTCCCGCGCGGCCAGGCGCGCGCCGGCATCCCGTTCGAGCCCCACAGCGAGACGCGGGTGGAACAGGCGCTCGCCGAGGGCAAGCGCGTGCTGGTGGACTTCGCGCCGACTGGTGTGCCGTCTGCTCTGCAAGGAGATGGAGGCCACCACCTTTCGCGATCCCCGCCTTGTAGCCGCCACCCGCGACCTGGTGGCGCTGCAGAAAGACCTGACGCATGTGGACGACTCGGAGGCCGAGCGTCTCCGCCGGGAATGCGGCGTCGGCGCCCTGCCGCACATCGTCCTCCTCACCCCGCCGGCGAAGTAGCGTGGGGATGGCGCGGCCGGCAGCCCTGCCGGCCGCGCCATCCCCGGTGAAGAGTTTCATTACCCTGAGTTCTGGCCCCCTGCCTGCACATCGACCAACCGGTATGCACTCCTCAACACCTTCATCAGGTCGCGCATGAGCAGTCGCAGGTTCGCCCAGGCCGCTATCAGATCGCTGTAGCCTGGGTATTCCTGCTGCCGCGCGAACGGCGGCAGCCTCTTGTCAGCCTGCGTATCCCACCAGTGCCGGAAATCGCCCTGCCACCTCTCCAGGAAGGGGCGAAGGACGTTAACCATCAGGTCATTGATGAGAACACCCAGGTGTCTGGTCTGGTCCGCCGATAGCTGACCCACCGGGAAGCGTCGCATGATGCCGCGTGCTTCCCTGAAGAAGGCGTACAGGGAGTCGAGGCTCTCGGTCAGTATCTCACCACCGAAATCCTGACAGGTGGGATCGCCCACCTTCCCGGTCAGCGCGCGCCGCGTGCAAATCTCAGTGTACAGTTCCCAGGCGCACTGCCGATCTTCTTCTGATACCTCGGTCTGCACCTGGAAGAAACCGAGGTTGAGGCTGAAGCTACCTCGCTTGATCTCGGGCATCGCCCTGTCCTCTCAGCGCTTCGCCTCGGTAAGCGCCCCGCGCTGCTGGAACGCCCACTCGATCCAGCCCACGAACTTCTCAGGGTCCCATCCCCCCACATGACCCGATGGGATGCCGTCTGGAACGCGTCCCCGGCTACCCTTCAGCCGTATCCCCAGAATGCCCATCTTCTGGCGCAGACACTCGCCGATCTCCCAAAGCACCCACTCGCTGCGCCAGGTGTTGTTGCCGATCAGCACGACACACACCGAGGCGGGGTGGATGTATTCCTCGCGGATCACGCGCTTCACATAGTCGTCGTTCTTGCTGTTGATGCGGTGGTCCAGCTTGTGGTTGAAGAACTCCAGGTTCTCGACGATGTTGCGTAGACCGAGAAAACCACTGACCTGATCGGTATCGTCGTGGTCGAAGCTGATGAACACTCGTCGCACGGTCGCTTCCTTTCCCACCGAAGTGTGCCCGAACAGCACCGCCGCGTGCTGCTCGTACCCTCGCACGCTATTCTACCACGGCAGGTGTCCTTTGAGCAAGCGTGCGTTCGCCCATTACATGTTCGGAAGAGGACAGGGAAGTGGCAATTAGTGGCACGGTCTGGATGCAGCGGCGATGTGCTCTGGTAGCGCCACGGGATCGACCGCACTCTTGGCAGGTGAGCGCTTGGGGGGGAGAGGTACTGACGACGCCGTGACGCGCGCGAAAGGCGAGAGACACATCCGCGAATGGGGGTGAGGTACCGCAGAGCCTCGGGCTACGGTACCTCCTCGCAGTCAGGTTGGCCGCTACGCCCCCGCCAGCTTCCCGAACCGGTGTACGATCGCCAGCGCCGGATCCGGGGGCACCTCCACCGGCTTCACGTCCGCCGGGATGCTGATCGTGGGCGCCGGGCGCAGCGCCTTCCCCGCGAACCGGGGCAGCCACTCCCTCTCCGCTTCCAGCATCTCGGCAGCCATCGCCCGGATCTCCGCGAGGGTGCAGGAGGCCGCGGTGAGCGGGTCGAAGGCGCAGGCGCCGAAGGCGAGCTCGGGATCGCCGGTGAGGGCGGCCTGCACCGTCAGCTCCTGCGCCTGGACGTTGGTGCGGTTGGCCGCGGCGCAGAGGGGCGGCAGGGCGCCGACGAAGGTGGGGTGCAGCCCCCGGCGGTCCACGTAGACCGGCACCTCGGCGCAGCAGTCGGCGGGGAGGTTGGTGATCAGCCCGTTGTTGCGCACGTTGCCGTTGAGGCGGAAGGGACGGTCGGTCTCGATCGCCTCGATGATGTAGGAGCAGTACTCCGCGCTGCGCGGCAGCAGCTTCGGGGTGTCAATGCTCAGCGGGTCGGTGACGGCGAACTTCTCGGCGATGACGCGGCACCAGCGCAGGTAGGCGCCCGTCTCTCCGCCGAAATCCGGCTCGTCGCAGTAGAGCGCCAGGGCGCGGGGGCTGGAGCGGAACCAGGGGAGGTACTCGGAGAGGTGCCCGGTGCTCTCGGTCATGAAGTAGCCGAACTGGCGCATCACCTCGCAGCGAACCTTCTCCTGCTTGTAGTACTCCGGCCGCTCAATCCTCTCGCGCAGGACCGGATAGAGATCACGGCCCGCCTGCTCCAGCTTGAGGAACCACGCCATGTGGTTGATGCCGGCGCAGAGGAAGTCAATCTCTTCCTTGGGCACGCCCACATAGCGGGAGATCAGGTCGAGCGTGGTCTGCACGCCGTGGCAGAGGCCGATGAAGCGCACGCGGCTCGCCTCGCCGAGGGCCCAGCAGACGGCAGCCATCGGGTTGGTGTAGTTGAGCAGGAGTGCCTTCGGGCACAGCTCCTCCATGTCGCGGGCGATGTCGTTCACGACCGGGATCGTGCGCAGCGCCCGGAAGACGCCGCCGGGGCCGAGGGTGTCGCCGATGCACTGGTCCACCCCGTGCGCCATCGGGATCTCGTAGTCCTTCTCGAACGCCTCCAGGCCGCCGACCTGGATCATGTTGATCACGTAGTCGGCATCCTTCAGCGCATCGCGCCGGTCGAGGGTCGCCTCGATCTTCGCGTCCACGTCGTTCTCTTCGACCATCCGCCGGGCGAAGGCGGCCATCTTCTCCAGCTTCGGCGCCGTGCGGTTCATCAGGGCGAACGTGCTCCCCTTCAGCGCCGGCGTCGCCATCAGGTCATTGAGCAGCGTCTTGCAGAAGACGATGCTTCCGGCTCCGATCATCGCGATTCTTGGCACGGTATCACCTCCAGACAGGGTTCAGGGTTCAGGGCGCGTGTGAGAGATCCAGAGGACGCAGAGCAAACCCTACTCAGAGGCATCAGAGGAGGCAGAGAACACTGAGGTCCGATGGGCCCCTTTCGGATTCCCAGTGGTCTCTGCCGGGATCAGCGGACTCTGTGCCGGCAGTTCTCTGCATCTCCAACCTTCTCCCACACTCTACCAGGGTTCAGGGGTCAGGCTTGGCATCCGGGGTCCGGGTGTGTAGCGACCGCAGAGTTAGACAACGCGCGCGGCAGCAGCAGACTCTCCACCGGCAGCACCGCGCCGGGAGCCCCCAGCGGAGAGATGACGGCCCCCCGCCCCAGGCGCTCCATGCGGCCGTAGCTGGCGCCGAAGGGAGCCACCGGGCCCGGCTGCGGGTCGCGGTAGACCTCCAGCACATCCTGCTCCAGGTTCACGATCCAGTACTCGGGGATGCGTGCGGCGGCGTAGAGCGATCCCCTACGCACACGGTCGAACTCCAGGGTGGTCTGGGCCACCTCGATGACAAGCTCGGCGATGGTGGGGTGCGCCTCCAGGTAGTCCGACCAGGCTCCGCGAACCACGGCCACATCCGGCTGCGGCTCCGACGCCATTCCCAACGAGAGGGGCGCCTGCGCCCGTGTCCAGTGGCCGGCACCGAAGGCGCCGGCCACGATGTCCCGGATGCGGTCTGTGAGGCTGTCGTGCATAGGGCCTGGCGGAGGCACGAGAAACACCTCTCCTTCGATGATCTCGACTCGCTCGTCGGGAGCGAAGACGCCAGCGGCCGCCATGCGGTAGTACTCCTCACGCGTAAAGCGGCGAGGTGCCGGCCGCCAGGCGCCGTCGCCGTCGGCCGAGGGAGCAGGTGCCTGCGGCGGTGCCGCTGTGCCAACAGCCATAGCGGGCCTCCCTTCGTCGTGATTGTAGCACGCCGCCCTGCCAGCGTCAAACGGCACCGACCCTCGCGTGGGATTCCGAGACAAGCTACGGAAGCACACGGAATCACCCAGAAGCCGGCGTAATGGGCCGTTCCTTCCGTGCGTTTCCGTGTCTTTCTGTGGCTGCGCTTCGTTTTCTCGGATTCCCGGGGCCACCGCTCTGTTCGTGCGCTCGCCCGGGCTCACCCCTCACTCCTCACGCATCGCTCCTCACTCCTCACCACTTACAGCTTCCGCGCCGCCCACAGCATCCCCCGCGTCAGGATCGTCCGCATCTCGGGGATGCTCAGGTCCTTCGCCACGTGCCCGGGCGAGCAGTAGAAGACGCGCCCCTCGCCGTAGCTCTTCGTCCAGACCGCCGGCACCACCGCCCCGTTGAAGGCGAAGGTGGTGGTGGCGAGCACGGTGTTCACCGGGTCCACGTGAACGTAGTACTGCTCGGAGGTGATCTGGAAGTCCTTCACCCCGGCGGTGATCGGGCTGGGCGCGTCAGTGATGTTGACGGTGTAGGTGACGCCCGCCCCGCCGGGGTGGGCCACCCACTGGCCGCCGACCATGAACTGGTACTCGGTGGCGCTGCGGAAGGCATCGCCCATGC
The DNA here is from genome assembly GCA_016199585.1 of Armatimonadota bacterium. Lineage (GTDB taxonomy): Bacteria > Armatimonadota > JAAZEB01 > JAAZEB01 > JAAZEB01 > JACQGM01. Next base: position 3,846 of record JACQGM010000282.1, on the reverse strand, counting down.
CGCCGTGCAGCCCGGCGATGCCGACGCCGCCTCTCACCGCCTCGAGCAGCGGGTTGAGCTGCTCGGGGGCGATTGTGCCCATCGTCCAGATCGGCACGATCAGGTCCAGCGCGCGCAGCTTCGCCAGGTCCTTGAAGGAATCGAGGGTATCGGAAACTTCCACCTCGAAGTGATTCTCACGCAGCCACTCTGCCAGGACCCGGGAGACCGGCCCGGGCTCGTGGCCCTTCCAGCCGCCCTGAACGATCAACGCACTGCTCATGCTCGCCTCCGGGTCTTCGGACGGGAGCGCGACGCCCCCCTGCCTGCGAGGTGGTTCCACGCCGGAGGGCGGAATGCCTGCTGGCGGCGCCGAGCCGTTGGCGTCCTCACCGGCCGTCCTCGGCACGGTGTCCGAAGCAGCGCCCGCGGGACGGCAGCCAGCGCCGGGGTGAGGTGGACATCAGCGCGCCGGACGCAGTGACCGAATCGACATGGGCTTTGAGCCGGGGCCAACCGGGAACCCGTACCGCCGTGCAGTCGCCAGTTGGGCATCGCAGAGCCGAACGGGCCGGACGAGGATCTCCTGTGGGTCCTCTCCACGGAGCGCGGGGTGGAAGGCGGTCAGCAGCCGGGCGGCGGCGGCGCCGGTGCGGTGCCGCTTGCGCAGGGCCTTCGCTTGCTTCCGAAGCTGTTCGAGAATGCGTCCCTGCCGGAGTTCCTCTGGCACGACAACCTCCTTTCAACACGCCTGCTGCCCGCTCCAACAGGCAGGAAGAAGGTGTCTCATGTGGCGCACCTCAGCGACCAGACGGCACCGGGCAGTCCCTTCCCGCGGACGGGGCGCGCGTGCAGCACGCACAATCCGTTTCGCCGTCATCCCGCCTGATGTGTCAACCTATGCACAGATAGTCATATGCGCTCCACCTGCCGGCAAGTCCGCTCCGCCAGCTCCGAGATCCGCATGTCGCCGAAGCCGACCACCGCCGAGGCGATGCGGTCGTTCAGGGGCTTCACCCAGGCCTCGGGGAGGGCCTCGGCGCCGAGGAGCGTGCCGACCACGGAGCCGGCGGTGGCGCCGTTGCAGTCGGTATCCCAGCCGCCCATGACGGCGATGCCGATCGTCCGCCCGAGGTCCTTCTTCCCGTGCAGCAGGCCCATCAGCACCAGGGCGGCGTTGTTGATGGTGTGCGTGCCGTGGTAGTGCCCGTACTTCCCCTCGATGCGCCGGAAGGTCTCCTCCCAGTCCTCCGACTCCTTGCTCCAGGAGAGGGTGTCGCGCACGGCCTCGGCGAGGCGGCACTCCTCGGGGATCTCCGAGAGGCCGACGACGATCAACTCCTCGATGTCGTCCACTACGAACGCGGCGGCGAGGAGGGCGGCGAAGAACATCTCGCCGTAGGTGCCGTTCTTGACGTGCGAGACCTCGGCATCGCGGTAGGCCATCGCGGCGGCGCGCTCCGGCTCGCCGGGGTTCACCCAGCCCCACATGTCCGCCCGGATCTGCGCGCCGATCCACTCCCGGTAGGGGTTGTGGTGCCGCCCGGAGAGCGGCGCCGGGATGCCATTCACCAGGTTACGGTAGGCAACGCGCTCGGCGGTGTAGACCATGTGGAAGGGGAGGTGAGAGAGCCACTGCCCGGCCACATCGGCGGAGATGAATTTCGGCCCGTTCTCTTCCAGCAGGTGCAGGCCCAGGATCGGATAGTCCATGTCATCGTCGCGGACCATCTGAGTGATGTTCCCGCGCAGGCACGACAAGTTGCCCTGCCAGTAGCCGAGGCCGCGGTCGTTGGGGGGCACGGGCGGGAAGTAATCGTCGAGGGGCCAGGCGTTGCAGTAGCGGAGTGTCTCCTCGATGCGCTTCTTCGGCCACTTCTCAACCGGCCTGCCGAGGAGGCAGCCGGCGGCGCGCCCGAGCCAGGCGCCGTAGATCCGGTCGTAGAGCGCGGCCGGGGGAAGGAAGGCGGGGACGCGGCGCGGGCCGTCGGGGCGCAGCATCTGGATCTCCTCCAGCGCCACCGGCTCGGCATACGGGAAGTCAGGCCGGGTGAGGGGCCGCTCGAGGCTCTCCTGCACCTCGCGCAGCGACTGGGGATCCGGAGCGTCCGCGCCCGTGAGGGATGCGAGCTGCAGCTCCGCGACATCCACATCCGCGCCCTCTTCGCGCAGCGCGGCGATCTCCTCCTGCATCTGCTTGATCCAGGCTCGTGTGTTCTCCATCGGGTCCTCCTCCATCCATGCGTGCAGTTCGCTTGCGCACGCCGGGATCCTTCCCCCGGCCTTCTCCCCTCTACCGGCTCGGCTCGATCTGCAGCGGCACGAACCGCTGCTCGGCTTCGCGCACCTCCTGGAACGATGCCGACTGCGCCCGGCCCTCGCGCAGCCAGGCCCGCAGCGCCTCGATCGTCTCCCGCTGCGAGATGGAGAGCGGCACCTGGCGCCGGAGCGCCTCGGCGATGTCGTCGGTCACGAACTCGCGCCCGGCGTTGAAGCCGACGTACATCGCGTCAATGATCGCCTGCTCCAGCTCCGCGCCGACGTAGCCCTCGCACTCGCGGGCGAGGCGGCCGGCATCGAAGTCCGGGGGGAGGCGGTTGCGCTTGCGCAGGTGGACGTTCAGGATCTCCTGGCGCTCTTCCTGGGTGGGGAGGTCGAGGAAGAAGATCTCGTCGAAGCGGCCCTTGCGCAGGAGCTCGGGCGGGAGGGCGCTGATGTCGTTGGCGGTGGCGACCACGAAGCAGGGCGCCGTCTTCTCCTGCATCCAGGTCAGGATGGTGCCGAAGACGCGCGTGCTGGTGCCGCTGTCGAGGCCGCCGTGGGCGAGGGCCTTCTCCATCTCGTCGATCCAGACGATGCAAGGCGCCACGGTCTCGGCCAGGCGCAGGGCGCGGCGGGCGCGCTCTTCCGACTCGCCGACCAGACTGCCGAAGAGGGAGCCAACGTCCAGGCGCAGGAGGGGGAGACGCCACAGCCCGCCGATCATCTTGGCGGTGAGGCTCTTGCCGGTGCCGGGGATGCCGATCAGCGCGATCCCCTTGGGCGCCGGGAGGCCGTAGGCGCGCGCCTCCTCGGTGAAGGCGCGCTCGCGCAGGCGCAGCCACTCCTTCAGTACGCCGAGGCCGCCCACGTCGTCGGGGGTTTCAGTGACGGCGTAGAACTCCAGCGCCTCGCTCTCGCGGATGATCTGCTTCTTCTCCTCGGTCACCAGGGCGATGTCGCGGTCGTCCAGTACGCCGTCGCTGACGACGGCGCGGGCGAAGACGCGCTGAGCCTGCGAGGCCGTCAGGCCCAGGGCGGCCTGGATCAGCTTCTCGCGCCCGAGGGGGGTGAGGGCGACCCGCACGCCCGGCACCTGCGTGATCCGCTCGAGAACGCTCTGCAGCTCGCCAGCCGCGGGCGGGCGCAGTTCGATGATCACCGCCTCGTCCTTCAGCTCCGGCGGAATCTTGCCGTCGGGGGCGGTGACGACCACCGATTTCTTGGTGAACTTCAGCTTCTGCGCCACGTTGCGCAGCTTCCGCTTGATCTGGGCGTTGCTCCAGAGGTCGTGGAAGTCCTTGAGGACGAAGACGCCGTCGCCGTCGGCCTTCTCCACCTGTTCGAGGGCGGAGAGGGGGTCGCGCGCCTGGGGTGCCCCGGCGCCGCCGGCGAGCACCTGGAAGCCGTCGCCGGCATCCCAGGTGAGACAAGGCCGGCGGGTGCGCTCGCAGACGGCCTTGATCGTCTGCAGCGCCCGCTCCTCCTCCGGCGTCGCCAGGATCATCAGCGTGAACCGGGCGCGGAGGTAGATGTCGAGTTCCTGGTCGAGGGTCATGTCGCTCACCCTTCAATCTCAATATCGAACTCCCCCGCCTGGATGGTCGG
>JACQGM010000281.1 GCA_016199585.1 Armatimonadota bacterium | reverse complement strand
GCTCGGCCACGAGGGCTATGAGGAACTCGGCACGAAGGGCGGCGAGGTGCGCAAGCGGCAGCTCGGCCACGAGGGCTACGAGGAACTCGGCAAGAAGGGCGGCGAGGTGCGCAAGCAGCAGCTCGGCCACGAGGGCTACGAGGAACTCGGCCGCATGGGTGGCAATGTGCGGAAGAGGGAGCTCGGACACGAGGGCTACGAGGAACTCGGCCACAAGGGGGGTCAGCGCGTCCGCGAGCTGATCGAGCGGGGCAAGAAGAGCGAGAGCTGATCTCCGCGCTGCCCGCTTGAGCAAGGGAACCGGGGGATACTCCGGTTCCCTTGCTCTGTACGCGGCTTTCTGCTACAATGGAGCCGCCATGGTCATCGCTATCACCTTCGGAGCGGAAAGCAGCACCTGGCGCCCCGAGGACGACCGCGGGCGCTTCCTCCCCTACCAGGCATCCATCCGCGATGCCGGGGCCGAGCTGGTCATGGTCGGCACCGAAAACAGCGACGAGATCCTCGCCGACCCCCGCGCCTTCCTGAAGCGCTTCGACGGGCTTCTCATTTCCGGCGGCGCGGACGTACACCCGATGTGCTGGCCCAACCCTCCCTCCTTCCCCGGCCAGAGCTGGGACGAGGTGATCGCCGCCCACAGCATGGTCATTGATCCGGGGCGCGACCCGATGGAGCTGGCCCTGGCGCAGGCGGCGTACGAGCACGGGATTCCCACTCTGGGCGTCTGCCGCGGGCACCAGGTGCTCAACATCGCTCTGGGGGGCCGGCTCGTTCTCAACCTCGATCCGCAGCTCGGCCACCGGACGAAGCCGGACCGCACGAGCTCGCGCCACCGCGTGGCGCTGGCGGGAGAGACGCTCCTCTCCCGCCTGGTGGATGGCCGCCGGGACCTGCCCGTGAACAGCCGCCACCATCAGGGAGTGGACGGGGAGCACGTGGCGCCGCCGCTGCGCGTGGCGGCGATAGCCGGGGACGGCCAGGTCATCGAGGGGATCTACGCCCCCGCGCACCCCTGGCTGGTGGGCATCCAGTGGCACCCGGAGCGCTCCGACGACGTGGAGTGCCACGAGGCGTGGCGGCCCCTCTTCCACCAGTTCGTCGCCGCGTGCCGCGCCGCCCGCGATGGGTGACCCGATCCGGCATCCCGGCGTGCGCGTGTGGGCCGGCGCGCCGAAGCGAGCGTGCGATATTCTGGCCGGCCTGCTGCTCCTCCTGGTCGCCGCCGCGCTCCTCCCGCTCGTCGCCGTCGCCATCCGCCTGGAGGGCCGCGGTTCTCTCTTCTTCCGCCAGGAGCGCCTCGGGAAGGATGGCGTGCCGTTCGTGATGTGGAAGCTGCGGACGATGCGCGCCGACGCCGTGCCCCCGGCCGCCCCGGAGCGGAAGCGCCGCGACGACCCGCGCGTCACCCGGGTGGGGCGCTGGCTGCGGCGCGCCAGCCTCGACGAGCTGCCGCAGACGTGGAACGTCTTGCGTGGTGAGATGAGTCTGGTGGGACCTCGCCCCCTCACGGCGGCGGAGACGGAATCGCTGGGCCCGCTCGCCCGGCGGCGCCTGGCGGTGCGGCCCGGCCTGACCGGGCTGTGGCAGGTGAGCGGCCGATCCGATCTCCCTCCGGAGCGCCTTCTGGAGCTGGACCTTGCCTACGCGGCACGGTGCTCCCTCTGGCTCGACCTCCAGATCGTGGCGCGAACCGTCCCGGCCGTGCTCGCGGGGTGGGGAGCTTACGCCATCGGCTGCTGTGCCATGCGCACGAGCGCCCTCTGAATCAGGCGTTCTGCTGCGGCCCCTCCATCGGGATGGTGAAGCGGAAAGTGGAGCCGTGGCCCTCCGGGTGGTCTCCCTGGTAACGGCTCTCCACGCCGATGTGGCCGCCGTGCAGCTCGATGAGGTGCTTGCACAGATAGAGGCCGAGACCGGTGCCCTTGATGCCCTTGTGCTTGTCCGACTCCACGCGGAAGAGGCGGCCGAACATCTTCTTCAGCGCCTCATCCGGAATGCCGACGCCCTGATCGATCACCGCGACCGTGACGGCCCCGCCCTCGCGAGTGATCCGGACGGTAATCGTGCCCCCCTCGGGTGAGTACTTCACCGCGTTGCTGAGGAGGTTGGCGACGACCTGCTCGATGCGCTCCTGATCGGCCACGACTTCGGGAAGGCTCTCGGGAGCCTCCACCACGTACTCGAACTCCGAGTTGATCGAGCGCTGCGACTCCACCACCATGTTCACCGACTGCTTGAGGTCATACGGGCGCAGCGTGAGCTCGAGCGCCAGGCCCTTGGACAGCCGGGCGAGCACGAGCACGTCGTTCACCAGGCGCAGCATGCGCCGCGACTGGTGGACGACCATGGTGAGGAACTCCTTGGTCATCTCCTCGTCAAAGGGCATGCCGTCGTCAATCGCCATGAGCATGGTGTCAACGAAGCCCTGAATGACGGTGAGGGGCGTGCGCAGGTCGTGCGAGACGAGGGAGACGAAGGAGTCCTGCATCTGCTCCTCTTCCCGCACCACGGTCATGTCCTGGAGCACCACCACGACGCCGGCGAACCCGTTCCCCTGGCGGCTGGCCTGAGTGATGATCGGATCCACCTGGATGCGGAAGGTACGCTGCTCTTCCTTTCCCGCGCCGTTATCGGTGTGGATCGGGATCTCGGTGCCGGCGGATTGCTTGGAGCGGAAGACCCCGTCAATCATCTCGGCGAGGAACCGGGTGCCCTTGGTGAAGATCTCACGGTAGTGCTTGCCGACGTCCTGGTGTTGAATGCCCAGGACCTTCATCTCGCTGTTCGCCTCGTAGACACGGCCTTCGGCGCTGATCGCCGCTACGCCGACGCCCATGCTCTCGATGGTGTAGCGGTACTGCTCCATGTCGCGGATGGCGACGGGGTACAGGTCGGTGTGGGCGATCAGTTGCGATGCCTGGCTGCCGAGGATGTAGAGGATCTGCTGATCGTGGGTGTCGAACTCGCCGCGGCGCTTGTTGAGGGCGTGCAGGACGCCGATCGTCGTCTCGCTGACGATATCGCCCTCCGTGTCGCGCTTTCGGTAGACGATCGGCACGGCAAGGACGCTGCGGGCCCCCAGCTTGCGGAGCATGGCGATATCTTCGCGGGTGTCATCGGCCGCATCGGCCACCAGCTCGCTGCGCCCCGTCCGGAAGACCTCGCCGGAGACGCCCTGCGAGAGCGGGGCCTGGATCCGGCTGATGTCCACATCCTGGAAGTCGCCGCACGGGTCAATCGCCACCAGCCGGCCCTCGCTGTGCTGGGCCAGCATGAGCAAGACCCTCTCGACCTGGGTGAGATTGGCTGCCCGGACGATCAGGCTCCGGACTGCCTTGACCTGCTTATCGCGGTCGAGGAACTGCGCATCGAGATCCGTCAACTCTAGCCTCCTGGCGTGATGGGCGCCGGACGGGATGCCCTAGAACATAGATGAAGCCCGGGATGATCGCCGGTCGGCACGCCCACGTGGTCCGCGAACATCGGTCCTGCTCTGGCCACTCCCTCCCGGGGCAAGCGCCTGCCTCCCGGCAAACCATGCGCGCGTCTGCCTCGCGTCTTTGCCCGACGCCAACACGGACTATTATACTACCGTGCGGGCGACTTGGCAAGAGCATGAGCGTCGCCCGGGCCACGCCCGGTTGCGCCGCAGGCATCGGGTGGCCGCCGCAGCGGCCGGCGGCGGCTGTCCGGCTACAGGCGGAGCGGATCCCAGAGCCAGTAGGAGCCGAGGAACTCGTAGTCCGGCCCGGCGATGCTCTGGATCTCCTTCACCTCGTCCGCGATGCTGCCGCTCTGCAGATCACCCCGGAGCTGGATGAGGAGCCACTCCTCCTCGTCATCCGTCTCGATGGTGAAGATGCGCTCCAGATCCAGCGGCAGACAGAGAACGCGCTTGACCAGCTCCGGACGGTTGCGCAGGCCGACGAGGGTGCGGTTGTAGGCGCTGGCGAAGGCGACCGGCTCGCGCCCGAGCAAAAAGAAGGGCACGGTGCGCTGGCGATTGAGGGGCCGGTCGAAGAGGCGCACCAGCCCGTAGGCTCTTCCGGCTCGCTCCGAGGCGAGCGCGGCGACCTCTACGCGGCGCTCCTCGGCGACGGCCTTCGCTGCGGCGGCGGTGTGCGAGACGCCGTACTCGGCGCGGAAGATGCCGAGCTGCCTCAGGGGGAGGCGACAGGCGCTGAGCGCCTCCAGGTGCGAGCGCACGACGCGGATCTCATCGAGCGTGGCTCCGGGTATCCCCCACAGGAAAAGGGAGGGGATCACGGGCACGCAGCCGACAATCTCGATGTCGTGCCGCGCCTCGCGCAGGTCGAAGTAGAGGGAGAGCGCGTACTCCGCTCCCATCGTGTACATGTTGGGCAGCACCGCGAAGTCATACGCTTCCGGGTTGCTTCGGAACTCATCCACCAGGCCCCGCACGGTGCCGGCGTAGACGCGCTCCAGGTCGGCGCGGCCGATCTGTCGCTCGATGTAGTCGGCGACCTGGTCGGAGAGCGAGTGCTCGGCAATCACGAGTATCTTGGCCATCGTCTTCGTGCCCCCTCACTATAGGACGCCGGTAGGTGGCAAGGCGCTCCACAACCAATATATCACAGGCAGGGGCCGAATGTATAGCAGGGAACGACAACGGTTGTCGTAGGGCGCGGTTTCCGCGCCGCGCCGGTTCTTGATCGTCGGTTTGACGCTCGGCCCGCTGGGTGGTAGAATACCCCCGGCGCCTTGCCGCAGACGCCCGCCCGCGTGGAGGGCGGTCGGGCCGCCGCGGGCTGATAGCGGTTTCAGATAGGAATGCGACGAATCCAGGCTGACGCAGTGCGCTGTGGCGCCGTTCCGCCAATCTGAAATCCGCAACCTGAAATCTGAAATGGCTATGAGGTGGCGACCGCGTCCGGGGGCAATCTGTCTCCCGGTCTCGCGCACTGATCTGTCTGGAGTTGATCCATGCGCCTGATACCGAAGGAAGACGTCTTCATCTGTTCCGCCGCTCGCACCCCCGTCGGGCGGTTTGATGGCAAGCTGGCCGCGTTCTCCGCGGTGGACCTCGGGGCGATCGCGATCCGCGCTGCCGTGGAGCGCGCCGGCGTGGACCCGGCGCGCATCGAGGCCGTCACGATGGGGAACGTGGTACACGCCGGCCTGGGGATGGGTCCCGCCAAGGCCGCCGCCGTGCAGGCCGGCCTGCCGGAGCAGGTCGTCGCGCGCTGCGTGGATGCCGTGTGCGGCTCGGCGCTGGACGCGGTCATGAGCACGGTGGAGGCGATCCTGGCGGGCTCGATGCGCGTGGGCGTGGCCGGGGGCATGGAGTCGCGCAGCACCGCGCCCTACCTGCTGGGCCCGAAGTTCACCCGGAAGGTGGGAGACTACGAGAAGGGGAAGCGCGCGCGCATGAAGCGCGCGGGCGCCTACCGCTGGGCGCTGGACGGCAACGAGCCGGAGCAGCTCAAGGGGCTGGAGATCAAGGACTCGGTCGCCTACGACGGCCTCTTCTGGCCGCCGGAGCGCAAGTTCATGCGCGAGTACGCCCTTCTCTTCGCGAAGCGCCAGGGCTACTCGGTGGAACAGATCAACCGCTACGCCGAGCAGAGCCACCGCAAGGCGCGCCTCGCCACCGAGAACGGCTGGTTCGCCGCGGAGATGGCCGCCTGCGGCGACGCGAGCACGGATGATCTGGCTCCCGAAGAGAAGTTGGCGGCGATGCTCGCCGAGTGCGCCGACGACCCGGCGGGCGCCTACAACGCCTCTGTGCCGGCGGATGGCGCCGCGGCGGTGGTGCTGGCTTCGGCCCCGGCGGTGAAGGAGCTCGGCCTCCAGCCGATGGCCCGGGTGGCCGGCTGCGCCCGCGTGCACTGCCCCGCCCCGGAGTTCCTGGCCGCGCCCGTGGCCGCCGCCCACGAGATCGCAGAGGCGCTGCGGGCCGCCGGCAGGCCGGACGACTTCCCGATCATCGAGGCGAACGAGGCGTTCGGCGTCCAGCTTCCCTTCTTCGAGGCGAGCTTCCCGGGGGCGACCATCAATCCGCACGGGGGCGCGGTGGCCCTGGGCCACCCCCTCGGCGCTGCCGGCGCGCGCCTGCTCACCACTCTCCTCTACGCCATGCGCCGCTATGGCCAGCCGCGCGGCTTGGTGACGCTCTGCTTCGGCGGCGGCGGGGCGGTGGCGGTGGCACTGGAGGGGTAACGGTCGTCCAGCCACGCCGGGAGCGCCGGCTACGCTTCGGCTTCCGCCACGCGGGAGCGCATGAACTCGCCGTAGCAGGCCGTGGCGCGGGCTACGAGATCCGCGTGGGCCTCCCCGAGGGACCGAAGCTGATCAAGGTCGAGCAGCCGCGTGGGATCAGGGTTCTCGCGGTAGAGGCGGCGGAAGAGGGCGGCCAACTCCTCGTCGCCTTCCGGCACGAGACCGAGGAGGCGCTCGAAGTGCTGCTGGCGCTGCGCTTCGAGCTGCTTCTTCTCCATGAACTCGCCGTAGACGACCGGCCCGAGGCACTCCTCGGCCTTGCTGCACCACTCGGCGCAGGCGAAGTCCATCTTCGGGTTCATCACCACCTGCCGGCAGTGCGGGCAGGCTCGCTTCACGTCGGTCTTGAAGAACTCGACGAGCCCGCCGCAGGCCACGCACGGGATGTTGTAGATGTCTTCGAACTTCCAGAAGCTGGTGCTCTGCCCCGGGCACACTCCCGCCATGCCGACACCTCCCCGCTCGTCGGCGGCCACACGCGCCGCCGCCCCCATCATACCCCACCGCGCGCGCCAGCGTCAAGCGTTTTCTCGGGGAAAACCCGCATCCATCAGGGGAGGATCCCCGATCACGCCGTGTCGTCCGGCAGGGCTTCCAGCGCCTCGGGAGTCAACCGCTCCACCCGGGCGACCCACCGGTCGGCGAGATGGCGCAGGAGGTCGGGGAGGAGATCGCCCGGCCCGAGAGCGGCCGACGCGAGATCCGGCAGCTCGGCCCGGACCCGCGCGATCAGCCACGCCCGCGCCTTTCCCTCCGGGCGGTGGAGGAGGCCGGTGGGCTCCCGCTCCTGCAGGGAGCGCGCTTCCGCATCCAGGCGACGGCCGATCTCCGCCGCCGCCTCGCCCGGCGCGAGCCCCTCCGGTGCGCGCAGCCAGTCACGGACGCGATCGCGGAGGAGGCGCTGGTGGTCGGGGAAAAGAATGTGGGTCATGTTCCGCTCGACCAGCGCCATGAGCGGCTCCGTCGGGTTGGTGCCGAGCGCCGGCGGCAGGAGAGAGCCGTCCGCCGCGTAGAGGCCGCCGTAGCCGAAGAGGCGTCCGGTGTGGTCGGCGGCGCCCCGGCGCTCGTCATCGCCCATCGGCACGCCCCCCTGATTGTGCGGCGTCTCGGTCTTGCGCAGCGCGCGGTAGACGATCCGGGGCGCGCGGCCGATGACCCGGCTCCACCACCGCAGGGGACCGCTCGCGGGGGCGATGGACTCCGCCATCAAGGCCGTGGCGGCGTCCATCTCTTGGTCGGCGGCGAGGGTGGCGCCGGCGGGGATGTCCACCATCGCGCGCCCGCGCCGGTCCAGGCGCACCGTGCCCTCGCCGCGGTAGGGCGCGGCGTTCATCCCGAGCAGCGGCAGGGGATAGAGGCACGCCAGCGGCCCGGCCAGGTGCGCGTCCACCCACCGGTGGGCGGCGATGAGCGCCCGGTCCACCCGGCGGCTGCGAACCCCGAGCGCATCCAGAAGCGACAGCGCAACCAGGACGAGGGCGTGGGCGTAGGCGCCGTCAATGACGAAGACCCCCGGGCTGCCGTCGCGGTTGGGCAGGGCCACGCCCCGGGAGTTCACCGGGCCGCGCGTCGGGTCGCACGGGCGGGCGGGGATCGCGAGCCCCAGGCGGTCGCCGTTGGTGCCGAAGCGGTGGCCCAGCAGCGGGCTGAGGCGCGGCAGCGTGCGGTGAAGGTCGCGGTTGCGGAGCAGCAGCTCGGTGGTGCCGATAGCGCCCGCGGCCAGGAAGAGGGATGACGCGGTGAAGGAGACGGCTCGGGAACGCCCACGCCGCCCCGCGCCGGCGGAGCGATCCGTGGCATACACGCGGTAGCCCGTCTCCCCTGGCGCGCCGCCGAGTGCCTCGATCCGGTCGGCCTCGTGGAGGGCCAGGATCGTGACCCGCCCCGTCGCGAGCGCGGCCGCGAGGTAGTTGCTGTCGGTGGTGGCGGTCGTGCGCCACGACCCACGCAGCAGGGCGACATCGCGAAGGTCGAACGTGCGCCGGGGCACGCCGTGCTCGTTGGTGAAGTCCTCCCCCATCGCCTGGCCGGGCGCAGCGAAGTGGATGGACATCGGCAGTGGGAACGTGCGCGCGCCGGGGATCTTCTTCACCATCGCCTCCCCGATGGCGCGCATCGCCCGTGTCTTGGCCGAGTCGCCGTAGGGCGGGCGGTCGGGATAGGGGGTGACGCTCATCACGCGCTCCACCGCGGGGTAATAGTGGCGCTCCAGGGCATCGCGGGTCAGCTCCTTCGGGAAGCGGTCGAGGACCTCGGGGGCGGCGCGCATCATCGTGTTGGCCCAGACGTGGGTGCCGCCGCCCACGCCGCTGCCGAGCCAGGCGATCGTGCTCCCCAGGAGCCGCGAGGGGAAGCGGAGGGTGCGCCGGGTGAAGGGGAGGCGCAGCGTCACGGTGCGCGCCAGGAAGCGGAACTCGTGGTGCCCGAACACCCCCGGGCGGGGCATCCAGAGGGCACCCAACCCGACGCGGTAGGGCTCCGTGGTGAACCACCGCCCCCGCTCCAGGGCGAGCACCTTCTTGCCCGCCTGGGCCAGGCGCAGGATCGCCACGGAGCCACCCGGCCCCGTGCCGATGACGATGGCATCGCAATCCGCCTCTTCGCGGCAGCGGGAGGTTTCTCCCGCCGGTGCAGTCTCCGCCATGTTCGCTCGCCTCACTCACGCCGTTGACGAGGCATTCGGGTAGCCCGGGGCGCACCCGCCGTCCCGATCACCGTGAGGGCGCGGCGCCCGGCCGCAGCAGCCCCAACACCTCGGCGTGGACGTGGCCGTTGGTCGCCGCCACGCTGCCGGCCTCGATGGTGCGCGGTCCACCCTCCAGGGCCGTCACTGTGCCGCCCGCCTCCTCGAGGATGAGCTGGCCGGCGGCGAAGTCCCACGGCGCCAGACCCGGGTGGATGAAGCCCTCCAACTGCCCCGCCGCCACGCTGCAGAGATCGAGGGCGGCCGACCCGAACGAGCGGATCTTGTTTGCGGCGTAGAAGATCGCTCCCAGCACCCCGAAGGTGTCGCGGCGTGAGGTCTGGCGGCCCCAGTCGAGGATGAAGATGCCCTCCCCCACCTGGCCGGCATCCGAGACGCGGAGCGGCTCCCCGTTGAGGGTGGCGCCGCGCCCGCGCTCGGCGAGGAACAACTCGCCGGTCAGCGGCCGATAGACGGCGCCCACCTGCGCCACGCCGTGGTGGGCCAGCGCGATGGAGACGGCGAAGTAGCTGTTCCCGCGCGAGAAGTTCACCGTGCCGTCGAGCGGGTCCAGGAACCACTCCCACGCCGCTTCCGCCTCGCTGCTCCCGAACTCCTCACCCACGATGCGGTGGTCGGGGTAGTGGCGGAGGATCTCCTGGCGCAAGAACCGCTCGGATGCCTCATCGGCCTCCGTGACGATGTCCGTCCCCCACTTGACCCGCACCACGCGCGCCCCCGGGCGCCGCTCCAGTATCGTTCCCGCCTCGACCGCCAACCCCGCGACAAAGTGCGCATTCATGCCGCGATTATAGCGGCCCCGGCGGTGGCTGTCAAACGCGGTTGCGACCCTCCTTGGTGAGGTGCTATAATGGGTGCGGGAGAGAGCCGGGATGAAGAAACTGGAGTGCATCATCCGTCCACAGCGGTTCGAGGAGGTGAAGGCGGCGCTGGAGGAGCTCGGCGTCGTCGGCATGACCGTGCAGGACGTCCGCGGCTGCGGCAAGCAGAAGGGCGTCACCGCGACCTACCGCGGGATGGAGTACACCATGACTCTCCTCCCCAAGGTGAAGATCGAGCTGGTTCTCCATGACGACGAAGTGGAAGAGGTGATCGAGACGCTCCTGGAGGTCGCCCGCACCGGCGAGTTGGGCGACGGCAAGGTCTTCATCTACCCTCTTGAGGACGCCATCCGCATCCGCACCGGCGAGCGCGGCGATGCCGCGGTCTGAGTTCTCCCCCCGCCCTACCGATCCCTGGAACTTTGGCAGTGCCTGGCGCATCTAAGAGAACATGAGGAGCGCGCGCCCTCGCGCGCTCCATCCAGGGGCGAGTGTGACGATGCTGGCGAAGAAGACATTCCGGGAGCGGTGGGGCCGCCGGCTCGTTTGCCTGGGGGCGCTGCTCGCGCTCGCCGGGCCGGGGCCCGCGCGCGCCGCGCTCGACCCGGGCCTCATGGCCGAATCTCTCTCGGCCACGCGCGATCGCGCGTCGGACCTGGTATGGGGACGCGGCGTGAAGGGACCTTACACCCTTTCGCGCCGTCTCGTCACCGCCGGCTCCGAAACCGTCTACCTGAACGGCGGCCGCGCTTTCCGTCCCGCCGATTACCAGATTGACTACGCCGCCGGCACCGTCACGTTCGCCACTCCTCTCCCCGGCGGCCAGGTGGCGCGCGTGGACTACGCGTTCGACCCGAAGAAGTCCGCCCCCAACCTCCGCCCGCTCTCGGCGCCGCTCTCTCTCGATCTGGCGGAGCTGCAACTGGGGTCGCTGGTTCACAGCACCCTCCAGTTCAACGGCATCTGGAAGACGCCGGACAAGGGACCCCCGACGATGTCGGCCATCGGCATGGGGCTGAGCACCCAATTGGGCCGGAACACGCGCGTCAGCTCCCTCTTCGCGTTCACTCCGCGCCCGGCGCGCGAAGGGAAGGCGGCGGACGAGCTGGACGCGGCCACGCTGCAGATCACGGCCGAGACGAACGCCAAGGCGATGCAGGCGAAAGCCAACTTCGTGCGCACCGGCCGGGCGTTCGCGGCCGCCAAGGAGTACAAGCAGAAGAGAGGCACCCAGCTCATCGATCTCTCCACCGCCTACACCTTCAACAAACACCTGGTGGCCCGCTCCTCCGTCCAGCGCACCGAGGAGCTGGCGGCCGACGGGGGGCGGCCGGGCGCCGCCACCACGGTCACGGCCCACGAAGTCACGGCGACGGTGACGCCTTCCTCGCGGATCACCGTGGGGCGCACCGCTCGACAGGTGACAACCGGGCAGCAACCGGGCGCGACCAGCGCCTCGGATCGGGTGCAGCTCGACCAGCGCCTGGGGCAGGCGGCGAGCGCCCAGGTGCGGCACGAGATCACGACGAAGGAGGACGGCGGCAAGTCCGAGGAGATCGCCACAACGGGCGTTAAGGTGGACGCTCGCATCAGCGCCGGCACCCGGGTGACCGCAGAGCGCGTCGAGGCACGCGCGGAGGAGAGAGCGCCGGCGGTGAGCACCCGGGTGGGCCTGGTCACGGCGGCGCCCGGGGGGCTGCGCCTGGAGGGCCGCTACGCCCAGAGCCAGTCCCCCGACAAGGCGCCGGAGGAGCTCCGGGTCGCCCGCGTGGATGCCGCTCCCCTCGGGGGACTGAGGCTCGGCGGCGGCGTGACCCAACAGCAGGTCGGCGACAAGGAGACGATCCAGAGGCAGGCCAACGTGGAGGTGAAGAGCTACCTCGGGCTGCACGTCATCGGCCGGCTCAACAGCCAATCCGACGAACAGGGACGGTCGGCCAGCATCGTGCGCCACCTGGACGCGCGCCTGAAGCCGATCCGGGCCTTTGAGGTGGCGGGCATCTACACCGAGCGCGAGCAGAGAAACGCGGAGGGACCGCTCACCCGCGGCCTGAGCGTGACCCTGAAGCCGCTGAGTATCTTCCAGCTCACCGGCAGCCTCACAGAGAACCCCGAGGAAGAGGGGAAGGTGCGCCCCGAGGAGCGGCGATCCGTGGGCCTGCGCTCCGACCTCGGGGCGCTCAGCCTCACCGGAGGCTACTCCCAGCGGCTGACGCTGACCGACCAGCCGATCGCCGAGGAGCTGGAGGTGGGCCTGGCGCTGCAAATCAGCCGGTATGATCGTCTGTTCGGCTCCTACAAAGTGGCGGAGCAGATGGCGGCGAAGGCGACGGGCACCGAACACTACCGCTTCGGGTACACGCGGTGGATCGGCACTACCTTCGGACTTTCGTTGGAAGGCGAGTACTTGCGCTACCTCGAAGACAACCGGCCGCTCGACGACCGCGGCGAGGCCCGCGCCAAAGCCGGCTTGAACATGCGCTTCTGAGCGCCGCGAGCCGGCCCCAGGCCCGGTTTTCCGCCCGCCGCTCGCGCGACTCGCATCCTTGCAGGATCCTGCCGCCTGCCCGTGGAACGTAGCAGCACCGGCCGCTGTGCCTTGGCGGATCCGATGGCTGGAGGCGCCGATGCGTCCGCCGATCTGCTGCCTCTGCCTCGCTCCCGCCGTGGCCCTGGCACCGGCGCGGCCAGCGGAGGTGCCTGCCATGCACGGTCTGATCCTCGTACAGGACGGGAAGGCGCGGGTCTCCATCGCGGTGGTCGGGTCGGCCACGGCCGCGCGGGAAGCGCGCAATGAGCTCATCGAGACCGTGCTCAAGGCGACGGGGGCGACGCTCCCCACCGCCGCGAGTCCGGTGCGGGCGGCCCTGGTGCTCGCCGTCGGGGAGGGTGCCCGCACCGTCGGCATCAGCCCGGCCGAGCTGATGTCCCAGGGATTCCGCATCCGCTGCGACGGCCACCGCCTGGTGATCGCCGCGCGCCGCGCGGATGGCCTCTACTACGGTGTCTGCGCCTTCCTGGAGCGCGTGCTCGGCGCGCGCTGGCTCTGGCCCGGCCCCGGCGGCGAGGTCGTCCCCCGGCAGGGAACACTCGCCGTGCCCGAGATGAGCCTCGCCGAGTGCCCCGACTATCTCTGGCGGCACTTCGGTCCCGGCGGTCCCCTCTTCCGGGGGGAGGACCGCTGGCAGGCCGAGCGTCGGCTCGGCACGTCGGAGGCCACCCAGCAGGCCGTGCGCCGCTGGATGCGCCGCAATCGCATGGGCGGCCTGCGGATCGAGGGCGGCAATGCCTGGGGACGCATCATCCCGCCCGAGGAGCACGCGGGGACCCATCCCGAGTACTTCGCCCTCGTGCGCGGCGAGCGCGCGGCCGGGCCTTGGGACGGCCAGCACGGCTACCAGCTCTGCACCACCAACCCCGAAGTGATCGAGCAGGTGGTGCGTTACTGCCGCGGCTTCTTCGACGCCCACCCGGAGGTGGACGCGCTCTCCATCAGCCCGAACGACGGCGCCGGCTTCTGCGAGTGCCCGGAGTGCGCCGCCGACCTTTCCTCTCGGGGCACACTGTCGGCACCCACGCTCAGCGACCGCCTCTTCGCCTTCGCGGGCGCCGTGGCGAGCGAGTTGCGGAAGACGCACCCGGGCAAGCTCCTCCTCCTGCTGGCCCGCCACGGCTACCAGGACCCCCCGCGGCGCGCGCCCATCCCCGACAACGTCATCGTCCACTACTGCACCGCGGAAGCCGGCTTCCACGACCCGGCGGCGCGCCGGGCCGACCTGCGCCGGGCGCGCGCCCTGGGACGGAATGCCCGCCATCTCGCCATCCGCGAGCCGTATATCAGTGACGCCTGGCCGGATCTGCCCCGCCTTCTCACCCGTGCCATCGCCGACTCCATCCGCGATTTCCGCGCCGCCGGGGCGCGCTACTGCTGCCCGCAGGCCGGCAACGGCTTTGCCATCAACGGCTGGAACTACTACCTGGCCGCTCGGCTTCTCTGGAACACCCGACAGGACCCGGACGCCATCCTCGAAGACTTCTGCAGGGCGGGCTTCGGCGCCGCGGCCGGGAGCGTGCGCCGCTACCTCCAGTCCGTGGCGCAGCACCGGGCGGACGCAGGCAGCCGGGCGGCCACCGGCTCCCGGTATCAGCAGATCGCCACGCTCTTCCCTCCCGACCTGCTGGGGCAGTGGCGAGCGCTGCTGGAGCAGGCATCGGCGGAGGCAGGCGCAGTGGCGGAGAAGGAGCGCGTCGCCTTCCTGCAGGCGGGGCTGCGCTATGCCGAACGGGCGATGGAGGCCCTCCGGCGCACGGCCGCCGTCGAGGCGGCGGGGCTTCCCGTCTCCGGCACGCCCGAAGCTGCCATCGCCCGCCTGCGCGCCGAGGGGAGGTGGCCGGCGGTGGAGACCCTCATCCGCGAGGCCGCGCAGGCGTGGGAGGCGCGCGACGCGCTCCTGGAGACCCACCGGGACGACGTGGTCGTCTCCCACCTGTGGATCCGCATGGGCGACGGGGAGGGCGGCCTTCATCCCCGGGCGTTCTTCGCCGCCGTCCTGCCGCCCTCTTCCGCGTCCCCGGACGGCGCGATGGGCGCCGGATCACAAGGTTCGCAAAAGGCTTGACATCACGCCGCGCCTGTGGTATGATAACAGTGTCGCGAGGACGGGGCGAGATCCCCGGAGGCGGGACGGACATCGCGGGGTGGAGCAGTCTGGTAGCTCGTCGGGCTCATAACCCGGAGGTCGTGGGTTCAAATCCCACCCCCGCT